>DASQUK010000274.1:0-74854 GCA_035641315.1 Acidimicrobiales bacterium
GTCCTCGCCGAGGCCCGCCGGCGGCGCATCGGCGGACGGCCGACCGTGCAGTAGCGTTCGCGCGTGGTTGACCTCGGGCGCGCGGCGATCTGGGTCGCGCTGGTCGCCGGCGTCGCCACCGTCTTGGTGCAGTTCGGGCCCCGAGGCGCCCGCCGCGCTGGCTGGTTGCTCGCCGTGTCGGTGGCGGCGTGCGGGCTCGCCACCGCGGTGCTGGTGCGGGCGCTGGTCGTCAACGACCTGTCGCTGGCCTACGTGGCCGACTTCAGCCGTGAGGACATCGCCGCGCCGTACCGGCTGGCGGCGCTGTGGGGTGGGATGGCCGGCTCGCTGCTGTGGTTCGCCACGCTGGTCGGGCTGGCCGGCCTGGCCGCGGCGTGGCGGGTGGGCCGGGGCCCGGTCCGTCCGCTCGTCTGCGCCGTGACCGGGGGCTTGGTCGCGGCGCTGTCGGCGCTGGTGCTGGCGTTCGCCGACCCGTTCGTCCGCCTCGAGGTGCCGGCCATCGACGGCGCCGGGCTCGTGCCCATCCTCGAGCACCCGGCGATGCTCTACCACCCGCCGCTGCTCTACCTGGGCCTGGCCACGTTGGTAGGGCCGTTCGCGCTCACGGTCGCGGCGCTGGCCCGCGGCCGCCTCGACGACTCGTGGGCCGCCACCCTGCGGGCCTGGCTGCTGCTCCCGTGGACTCTGCTGGCCGTGGGCATGCTGGCCGGCGCCCACTGGGCCTACGTGGAGCTGGGCTGGGGCGGCTACTGGGCCTGGGACCCGGTCGAGAACACCGCCCTGCTCCCCTGGTTGGCCGTCACCCTGTGCCTGCACGCGGGCCGGCGGGCCGCGCTTTCACCGCCTGATCCACGAGGGCGATGGACGCTGGCCGGCTTGGCGTGCCTGCCGTTCCTCCTCGCCCTCCTGGGGGCGCTGCTCACCCGCTCCGGGGCCACCTCTTCGGTGCACGCCTTCGCGGAGTCACGCACCATCGGGCGAGCGCTCGGCGCCCTTGTCGCCGCCGCGTCGCTTGCAGTCGTGGCGCTGCTGGTCCGGGTGGCGCGCCGGAATGTCTTGGGTACTGGATCGGTCGCCATGGCGACCAATCCAGGCGCGAGAAGCGTGAGGGGCTTGCTGACGGGGCACCTGGCCGTGGTGGGCAGCGTGCTGGCCGTCGTCCTCGCCGGCACCATGTGGCCGCTCTGGACCGACCTCACTGGGGGCGACGGGATCGCCATCGAGGGCCGCTACTTCGCCTCGTTCGCCGGTCCGCTCGCAGCGGCGGGGCTGGGCCTGCTGGTGGCGTTACCGATCGTGCGCGCCCGGGGCAGCGCCGCCGAGCGCCCGCTGCTGGCCGCCGCCGGGCTCGGGCTCGGCGCGGGCATCGTCGCCGCGGTTGCCGGTCCCGGCGACGGCGACGTGGCGGCTTGCGTGCTTATGGGCCTGGGCGGCGCCGTCGTGGCCACCAGCGCGTTGGCCGCGGTCCGCCGACTCCCCGGCCCGCTCGGCGCGCACGTCGCCCACGCCGGCATGGGCCTGCTGCTGGTCGGCATCGGCGGCACGACCACCGGCGAGACGACGACGGTGGCGCTGGCGCCGGGCGAGTCCGTCGAGGTCGCCGGGCGGACGGTCACCCACCACGGTGTGTCCGTGGCCGGCGGACCGGTCGACGCCTCCGATGCGGTCGTCGCCGACGTCGACGTCGACGGCCGGCGGCTCTCGCCGTCCATCGTCGCCTTCCCGGCGCGGAACGTGCTGCAGCCCGAGACGTCGCTCATCTCGGGGCCGTTCGCCGACGTGCAGGTCGCCCTGCGCGACGCCCGGGACGACGGCACGGCGCTGCTCGAGGTAGGCGTCCGCCCGCTGCAGGTGCTGGTGTGGTGGGGCGGTCTGGTGCTGGTGGCTGGCGGCGCGCTGAGCGTTCGTGGCCCCAGAGTGGTTGCCCAGCAACCAGTTCGCCCCCAGGAATCAGCTGTCGTCGTCCCCTGAGGCGGCGACGCCCGACCGACGCCGCTTGGACTCGAGCAGCGTGCCTAGCGTGGCCGCCGGCTGCGGCTCCTCACGGGTCGGTTCGGCAGGCGCAGCCGGGGGCGCGGAACGGCGCGGGGGCCGCTCCGGCCGGGCTGTGCCGGGCGCCGGGGCCTGGTCCCGCGCCCGGCCCGGCAGGGACGGCATGCGCCGGCCGATCCACCACCGCACAGTGGCCCCGGCGTGGCGGGCCTGGCTCGCCACCGAGCCCCGCAGCGCCAACCGCGACAGCGCCACCGCCACAGGCCACAGCAGCGCGGCCGCCAGCAGCAGCCACCCCGTCAGCGGGATGCGCGACCGGCCGGGGCGCAGGCCCTCGCGGTCGAAGGCCTGGGCGGGTTCGATCTCGCCCCGGCCGGCAGTGCGCTCGGACACGCGGGCCAGCAGCGCTGGGTCGGCCTCCCCCGGTTCGTACTCGTCGCTGTACGACAGCGACGCCAGCGCCGTGCCGCCTATCACGGGGTCGGCCGACTCCCCGTCGGTCACGGTGGCTGCCACCGCGTACGAGCCGGCGTCGGTCACCGGCAGCTCGCCGGCGAACGTGTTGCCGGCCGTCCGCTCCAGGCGCACGTCGGACGCCTGCCCGTCGGGCCCGCTGATGCGGGCGGTCGCCTCGCTGCCGTCGGGGAAGGCGTCGTCGCCCACCACCGAAACCTCGAGCACGCCGTCGTCGATCCGGGCCGACACGCCGCCCGACGCGCCCGAGCGGGGGAACGTGTCCTTCACCACGCCCGACCAGAACCCGACGAACCCGTCCCACGAGGCCCAGGTCTGCGCCCACCGCTCCCCCTGGTCGCTGGTCCACGACGTCACTCGCCCGAGCCCGACGTTCCACGATGCCAACAACGGGTCCTCGTCGGGGCCGATGCGCAGGTGGGTGGCGGCCTGGGGCTTGGCGGTGGTGGCGATGTAGCCCAGCAGGGGCGGCGTCGCCTCGAGGCCTCGTACCGGTGCCGCCGACGACGTAACCGTGAGGACGAACTCGCCCTCGTTGACGAAGTCGCGCGAGGCGATGGTGGCCTCTTGCTGCATGATCTGGGGGATCTCCTGCAGGTTGCGGCCCGGATAGAAGCGCCCGCCGCCGGCCTCGGCGATGGCCTCGAGCTCGCGGGCCGATCCCTCGCCGGTGGCCAGCACCGACACCGTGATGCCCTCCTCCCGCAGGGCGGCCGCTTCGTCGGCCAGGCCCACGAGCGCGGAGGGGTCGGTGAACCCGTCGGTGAACAGGATGATGTGCTTGAGGCTCTGCTTCGACTCGCGCAGCGCTTCCGCCGCCGTCGCCAGCGACTCGGACAGGTCGGTGCCCTCGCCGGTGGGGTTCAGCTTGCGCAGGCCCGACGTCACCACCTCCTCGGCGGGGAGCTGCTGGAGGTCGAGCACCCATCGCTCCGAGGTGTCGACGGCCAGCACGCCCACCTCGTCCCGCTCGGACAGCGCCTCGATGGCGCGGGCGGCGCCGGCCCGGGCGATGTCGGTCTTGACGACGCCTCCCCCGAGGCGGTTGCCGGCCGACGGCATGCCGTTGGAGCCCTCGGCGCAGTGGCACGCTCCCATCGATCCCGACGTGTCGATGGCCAGCACCTCGGCGACCGTCTGGCGGCGCTTGGGGTCGAGGATGTCGGACACGACCGGCAGCAGCTGCTCCAGCTCGCTGCCCAGGTAGCCGCCGAGCCCGTAGGACTGGGTGCCGCCCACGGTGACCAGCCCCCGGCCGAGGTCACGCACGGCCGACGAGAGCGTGGCCACCTGGTCGCCGGTCAGAGTGCGGGCGTCGACGTCGGCCAGCACAATTGACGAGTAGCCCGTCAGCTCGTCGAGCGGCGGCACCGCCGTGGCCGCCGCCACTGTCACGTCGACCGCACCGGCCCGCAGCACCTCGGCCAACGCCGCCCCGGCGCCGGCCCGTCCCTCCAGCAACAGCACCGACGGCGGGCCCTCGACCAGCACCGCGGCGTAGGCGACGTCGTTCTCCCGGACGGCGTCGGTGGCGGTCGCAACGTGCACCTGGTAGCGGGCCAGACCGGGCGCGCCCGCCTGCACCTGGAACGCCACCTCGTTGTCGCCAGCCACCAGGTCGAGCGTGCGCTGCTCGAGCGTCTGGCCGTCCCGTAGCAGCGACACCACGGCCGGGCCCGCCCGATCGGCGTGCACGGTGGCGCGCACCGTCACGGCCTCGCCCTGGCTGGCCCGGCCGGGCGCCTCCAGCGCTGCCACCGCGGCGTCGGGGCCGCCTGCCCGGGCGACAGTGTGGACCTCGACCGGGATGCCGTCCTCGGCGAGCCGCTCGGCCTCGGCCATGACGTCCCCCTGCGTGGGGCGGCCGTCGGACACCAGCACCACGCGGCGGCGGGCATCGCTCGGCAGCACGGCCGCCGCCAACCGCAGGGCGCCGGCCAGGTCGGTGCGGCTGGGGTCGATCTGCACCGCCGGCTGCCCCAGGCGGGGCTCGGACTGCATGGTCAGCTCCAGGCGGGCGTCGCCGCCGAACAGCGCCACGCCGGCCCGGGCGTCGCTCGGCATCCGGTCTAGCGCGTCGCGCACCCAGGCGGCGGCGTCGGCCTGTCCGCCCGAGCCCAGCGAGTCGGACGCGTCGATCACGAACATCGTCGCCACCCGGTTGGCGGGCCGGACGATGGCCAGGTCGAGCAGCGCCCCCACAAGGGCCAGCACGATCAGCGCCCGCAGCACCGTGGCGGCCCGGAACTGGCTGCGGGAGACCCCGGACCGGCGGCGGGACAGCCACCACTCCAGCGGCAGCAGCGCCAGCAGCGGCGCCACCGCCCACGGCAGGATCGACACCTCGCCCCGCGGCGGGGCATCGCCGGGCCGGCTAGCGCGCTCCTCGGTGAGCAGGCTCGGCGCCGGCGTGACGTCGGACTCGCGGGCCGCGGCGTTGACGGCGATCGTGCGTTCGGTCTGGCCCTCGGACATGATCGTCCAGAATCCGAGGCGGTCGGCGTGCGGCGCCGGTGCGCCGGCCGGCACCTCGATCTCGAGCCCGCCTGGCCCGCCGACCACGTTGGGCCGGGACGAGTCGAGCGGCAGCGTGGCGCCGGCCTCGAGCGCCGCCGGCGGCGTGCCGCCGCCGGTCAGCTCGCCGACGATGCGGTCGCCCAGGATCGGGAACGCCTCGGTGACCGGCAGGTTCGAGTCGGCGGGGACGAAGCCGAGGTAGACGAAGGGGCGCTCGCCCATGGTGCCGCGGGTGAGCAACGGGGTCCCCTCGGCGGCCACCAGCGTCTCTGCGGTGGGGGCGTCGAGGCGCTGGGCCGTGTCGATCACGATGGCCGACAGGTCGACGTCGGCCAGCAACGGATCGTCGGACCGCACCAGCGTCGGCGCCGGCTCGTCCACCTCCCCCGTCACGGCCACGCCCGGGACGCCGCCGGGCGGGGCGATGGCCCAGAACGGCGCCGGCGGCTCGGCCGGCACCGGCACCTGGTTGTAGATCGCGAGATCGACCCCCGCCGGCGCACCGTCCGCCGTCGGCGAGCGGGTGACCTCGATGCCGGGGATAGCGGCCAGCAACGCCTCGAGGAACACGTCGTCGGGTCCCGCGAGGAACACGTCGACGTCGCGCCGGCCGGGCGCGACCGCCACGGCGTGGTCGTCGGCGTCGAGCAGGTCCTCGCCCTCGAGGAACGCCTCGACCCGTTCGCCGGCCGGCAGGTCCACCTCGACGTCGACCACGTCGCCGCTGCCCAGCGTGACCGTCTCGTCGGCCGCCGTGCGGCCGTCGACGTCGAGCCGCAGGCTCTGCGTGGCCTCGGGCCCGCCGGTGTTGCGCACGGTGACGATGGCGTGCAGGCCGCTGGCGCGCGGCTCGACCGTCAGGCGGGTGATGGCGCGGTTGGTCGACTCGTCGCCGACGGCGCGGTAGACGGTGCCGGGCGGCAGCAGCGCCTGCTCGGCGTCGGTGAGCCCGCCGTCGGAGAGCAGCACGAAGGCGATGCTGTCCCCCGGGGTCTCGAGGCCCTCGGCCAAGGCGAAGGCGCCGGCGAAGTCGGCGGCGCCGGGCGCGACCTCGACAGGGCCGAGGGCGTCGGCGAACTCGCCCCGGTCCGGACTGGCGGTGAGCACCACCCGGGGCCGGGCGTCGGCCACGACGGCGCTGGCGACGCCGCCGGCCGGGAGCTCGCCCCGCAGCCGCCGGGCCTCGGCCGCGGCCGCCGCCAGCCGGTCGGGATCGCCGTCCTTGGCCGCCATCGAGCCGGAGGCGTCGACGATGAACACGGTGTGGTCGGCGACCGGCGCGTCGGTCAGGCGGACAGGGCGGGCCAGCGCCACCGCCAGGCCGACCACGGCCAGGAGCTGCAGCAGCAGGAGCAGGTTGGGCCGCAGCCGCTGCCACGGCCGGGCCGCGGCCACCGGCGTCGCCAGCTCCCGCCACAGGAAGGTCGACGACACCTCGACCTCCTGGCGCCGAGGCCGCAGCAGGTGCAACACGACGACCGGCACCGCCAGTGCCAGCGCCCACAGCCCCGCCGGGTTGGCGAACCTCACCGGGGGGAGCCCCCACCCTCATGGATCATGCGAGGACACCGGCGGAGCGCCAGGCGCCGAGCAGCAGCGGCTCGAGCGGGTCGGTGTCCAGCACCCGGACGTACGCCGCGCCTACCTGGCGGCAGCGGTGGCCCACGTCGTCGGCCCAGGCCCGCGCCACTCGCTCGTAGGCCCGGAGGGCGTCCTGCGACAGGCTCACGGCGACGCGTTCGCCAGTCTCGCGGTCGACCAGCTCGAGGTCGCCCACCACGTCCGGGCGCAGCTCGTCGGCGGCCAGCACGTGGACCACGGCCAGGTCGCCGCCGCGGGCCGGCAGCCGGCTGATCCCCGCCGACCACTCGGGGGTGAGTAGGTCGGACACCAGCACGGTGAGCCCTGCCGGCCCCGGGCGCGACAGCAGATCCCGCGCCGCGGCTGCGAAGCGGGTCTCGCCAGACGGCTCCAGGGCCCCCAGATGGCCGAACAACGCCTGAGCCGCGTGCCGGCCGGTGAACCGGGGCGCCGCCCGGGTCAGCGGGAAACTGTGCAGCGTCACGGCGTCACGCCGGATCAGCGCCACGAAGCCGAGGGCGGCGGCGATCCGCTGCGCTTGCAGGAGCTTGGTGCCGCTCGCCATCGACGCCGAAGTATCGACCAGCAGCCGCACGGTCAGGTCGTCCTCGGCCTCGAACAGGCGCACCAGCAGCTGGTCGAGGCGGGCCAGTGCCTGGTAGTCGATACGGCGGAAGTCGTCGCCCGGCGCGTACTCGCGGTACTCGGCGAAGTCGAGCGTGGCGCCGTGCTGCGGCGAACGGTGCTCGGCCACGAGCCGCCCGGCCAGCCGCCGCCGGGTGGCGATCTGCAGCCGCTCGAGCCGCGCCAGGAACGCCGGGTCGAGCAGCACTAGGGCGCGCCTCGGAGGCCCGTCGCGGGGGCGGGCAACGCCTCGAGGACCTCGTCGACCAACTGGTCCGCCGACACGCCGTCGGCCACCGCCTCGTAGCCCATCACCAACCGGTGGCGCAGAGCAGCGTGGGCCACGGCCCGCACGTCGTCCGCCGCCACCGTCGGCCGGCCGTCGAGCAGAGCCGCGGCCTTGGCCGCCAGGATCAGCGCCTGCGCGGCCCGGGGGCTCGCCCCGAAGCGGACGTAGCGCCGCACCCGCTCGGGCGCGGTCTCGTGCGTGGGATGGGTGGCGACCACCAGGTCGACGGCGTGTTCCACCAGGTGGCTGGGCACCGGCACCTCGCGGGTCAGCTCGATCATCGCGGCGAGCGTGGCGGCGTCGGCCACCGGCTCGGCGCCGGCCACAGCCGTGCCGGTCGTCCGCCCCACCACCTGCACCAACTCCTCAGCGCTCGGGAACGGCACCAGCGCCTTGAGCAGGAAGCGGTCGAGCTGCGCCTCGGGCAGCGGGTACGTGCCCTCCATCTCCAGCGGGTTCTGCGTGGCCATGACCAGGAACGGGCGCGGCAACGGCCGGGTGGCGCCGGCCACGGTCACTGCCCGCTCCTGCATGGCCTCCAGGAGCGCCGATTGCGTCTTGGGGGTGGCCCGGTTGACCTCGTCGGCCAGCACCAGGCTGGCGAACACCGGCCCCGGCCGGAACCGGAACTCGCGGCCACCGTCGGGTCGCTGCTCCAGCACCTGGGTGCCGACGATGTCGGCCGGCATGAGGTCGGGCGTGAACTGGATGCGATTGAACTCGAGGTCGACGGCCTCGGACAGCGTCTTGAGCAGCATCGTCTTGCCCAGCCCGGGCACGCCCTCCAGCAGCGCGTGGCCCTCGCACAGCAGGCACACGAGCACCGTCCGCACCAGAGCGCGCTGGCCCACGATGACGCGGCCGATCTGCTCCTCGATGGCGGCAGCCAGGTCCGCGTACCGCTCGGGGGTCATGGTGGTGGCGGACGGGGAAACGGTCGTCACGTGGTCTCCTCCCACAGTCATAGGCCGGCCGTGCTCTCGAAGTAGGCCCGGATCACGTCGCGCAGGGTCGGCGGCAGGTCGCTGCGCTCGAGCGCCGCCACCATGGCGTCGCGGTAGCTCTGGGGCAGCTCGCTCAGCGGTACGCGGCTGCCGCCCCGGCCCGTCGGGCCGCTGTCGCGCCCCACCGTCTCTCCCGGCTGGCCCGAACCGGACCCGTCGGCGACGAGCTGGTCGCCCTCGCGGTAGTCGGGCGCGTAGACGCTGGCGTCGGCCGCCTGCTCGTCGTCGGACCCGGGACCGTCACCGGAGCCGTTGGCATTGTCGCTCGGCCGCCCCTGCCCGCCCTGGCCGGACCCCGTGCCCCCGGACGAGCCGCCCACGTTGCCCGAAGGACTGCCGCCACCCTGACCCTGGCCGGACCCCTGTCCCTGACCTTGGCCTTGACCCTGCCCGCTGCCCTGCCCCTGGCCTTGTCCCTGCCCCTGGCCTTGTCCCTGTCCTTGACCCTGACCCTGTCCTTGACCCTGACCCTCGCCGTCACCGTCGCCGTCCCCGTCGGCACCGGGACTGTCGCTCAGCCGGTCGGCGGCGTCGGCCACCGCCCCAGACGCGGCGCCGGCGGCGTCGGCCGCAGCCACGTCCTCGGCGCCGGTGGACTGGGCGGCCGCGGCCTCCCCGAGCGCGGCCTGGGCGCCCGCCACGTCGCCCGCGCCGAGCGCCGCCGCGGCCTCGGCCAGCGCGTCCGCTGCCTCGGGGTTGCCGACCGCCTGCGCCTCGGACAGTTGCGAGAGGCGCTCGGACAACGCCGCCCGGTCCTCGGGCACCAGGCCCGCCACTGCGTCCGCCAGCTGCGAGAGCTGCTCGGCCGCCGACGCCGCGGACGTCCCCGGGAGCGGCTGCGACTCCAGACTGCGCTGCAGGCCGGTTACCGCCGCCTTGCGCGCCAGCGCGTCGGGCGGGACGCCCGCCTGGAGCTCGGTCTGGGCCTGGGCCAGCTCCTCGAGGCCCTCGTCGAGCGAGCCGGCACCCTCCAGCGACTTGGCCAGATTGCGAAGCTGCTCCACCGCCGCCCGCTCGCCCTCGCCGGCACCCGGCGTCTCGGCCAGAGCGTCGGCGGCCTCGCGCAGCCGCTCGGCCTCCTCGGCGAGGGCGGCCTGCTCGGCGGCGCGCTGGCGGCGCACGTCGTCCTGCGGGTTGGGCAGCCAGGCCAGACTGAAGGCGCCCGCGGCCAGCACCGCCACCGCCAGCAGGCGGCGCCCGCGGGTGGGCAGGGGCACGGCCTCCCGGGCCCGGGTGCCGCTGGCCAGCGACGAGGCCCGGGCCCGCGCCCGGTCGGGGAGGACGCCCGGCGTGTCCTGCAGCTCGAGCGCGGCGGCGAAGGCGTCGCGGGTGCCGAGGCCCCGGTCGGCCGCCCGGGCCGCCAGCAGCGGCGGGATGCGCACCACCAGCGCCACCAGCCCCACGCCCAGCGCCACGGCCACGGCGAGCACGACGGCCGCCGGCTCCGGCCAGCCCCAGGGACGCCAGCGCCCCACGAGCACCAGCGTCAGCGCCGCCAGGGCGACGGCGGGAGCCAGCCACTGCGCGGTGGCGACCGCCCAGGTCCAGCGCAACCGGCGGCGCACCGCCGCGAGCAGCTCGTGCAGGGCGGACACCGGTGGCCCTAACGCTCCGCCGGCGCCGGCGTCCGTAGCCGCCGGGCCCCGAGGGCGACGGCGAGCGCCGCCAGCGTGGCCAGCACCGCCGCCGAGATCGGCCAGAACGAGCTGAACGTGCTCGACTCGAAGACCGGGTTGCCGAAGTCGTCGATGGCGATCACCTCACCGCCGTCGACCGCGAAGGCCTCGTCGCCGCCGCGGAAGCGGTCGGCCTCATCGCGGGCCAGCCAGTCGTGGATCGGGTCGAACGGCGACGACGTCGTGCCGAACGCGTCGTTGTCGCCGCCCACGACGTCGGCCACCATCACGAAGGGGTTGGGGTAGAGGATCCACTCGGGCGGATTGGCCTGGTCGGTCCCCCGGGAGGTGTCGATCAGCCCGGCCGCCGCGTACACCAGGATCGTCCCCAGCGTTAGCGCGATGACCGCGCCGTAGGACAGCACGGTGGCGGCCTGCACCCGCCGGCAGAAGGCGGAGATGCACGCGGTGAGGCAGGCGACGATCACGCCGGTGAAGGCGACCATGGCCACGCCACCGAGCACTTGGCCGATCGTCACCCCGCCGATGAGGTAGCTGACCGACAGCAGCGGCACCGTGACCACCAGCAGCAGGAGCAGGAACGCCAGCGACGCGCCGATCTTGCCGAGCAGCAGCGAGACCGGCCGCAGCAGCGTGATCTGCAGCGGCACCAGCGTCTGGCGCTCGCGCTCGCCGGCGATGGCGCCCGAGGTCTGCCCCGGCACCAGGAACAGCACCAGCAGCAGCATGAAGAACAGCAGCCACTCGAAGATGCCCCGCCCCACCGAGGCGATCTGCGTCGCCACCGGGGCGCCGAACGAGCTGCCGGTGGTGCCTCGGTTGGCCTGGTAGACGAGGTAGAGGATGCCGGCCAGCACCCCCAAGTAGATGGTCAGCACGACGAACGTGCGACGCCCCCGCATCCGCTCGACCAGCTCGCGCCGCAGCACCGGGTTGACGGTGACGTTGACCATCACCACCGCTCCTGCTGCTTCGCGGCGGGCCGCTCAGGCTCCGACGCGTTTCTCTTCCGCTCCCACCGCCGCTCGGGCCGGGCTCGCTCTCTCGTTGCTTCCCCGTCACCCTCGACGGACGCTCGCTCAGGCACTGCTACTGCACCTCGCCGGTCGTGATGGTCATGAACAGGTCCTCGAGCCCGTGGCCGACCTCGGTGAACTCGAGCACCGGCTCGCCCTCGGCGACGAGCCGGCGCAGCAGCTCGGCCTGCTCGGCGTCGTCGGCCACGGCGAAGCTGCGCTCGTCGCCACCCACCAGCCGCACCCGGATCTGGCGCTTCTGCCCCGTCAGGTCGCGCAGCTCGCCCGGCGTCCCCGAGGCCAGCAGCCGCCCCTTCTCCATGATGGCCACGGCGGTGCACATCTCGGACAGCTCAGCCAGGATGTGGCTCGACACCACGATGGTTTTGCCCATCTCCCGCAGTTCGACGAGCAGGTTGCGCAGCTCCACCCGGGCCCGGGGGTCGAGCCCCGATGCCGGCTCGTCGAGCACCAGCACCTCGGGGTCGTGCACCAGCGCCCGGGCCAGCGACAACCGTTGCTTCATGCCCCGCGACAGCGAGTTGACCATGGCGTCGCGTTTGGTGGTGAGGTCGACCAGCTCGAGCAGCGCGTCGATCGTCGGCTTCCAGCGGCCCTTGGGGACGCGGTAGGAGGCGGCGAAGAACTGCAGGTACTCGTCGACCCGCAGGCCGTCGTACACGCCGAGGATGTCGGGCATGTAACCCAGCCGCTTGCGAACCTCGCGCGGCTGGCGCACCGGGTCGAAGCCGAGGATCGCCACCGACCCGGCGGTCGGCCTGAGCAGCGAGGCCAGGATGGCGAAGGTCGTGGTCTTGCCCGCCCCGTTGGGCCCGATGAGCCCGAACACCGACCCCTTGGGGATGTCGAGGGTGAGGTCCCGCACGGCGAACAGGTCGCCGTAGCGCTTGGTCAGCCCCCGGATGCTGACGGCGGCGTCGGCGTGTCCTTCGAGGTGTCCGTCGACGGCTGCCGCCGGGAGGACCGTCGCGGTGATCTCCAGGCTCGGCGGGCTCTCGGCTTCCATTACGGTCCCTCCCGCTCGTAGATGACCAGGTCTCGCCCGGACGGCGGCACGGCGTTGGTGGGTGCGGTGATGCGGATGTAGACGGCGCCGCCGATCACCGCCTCGGTCGGCACGGGCTGCTCACCCTGGCCGAGGTGAGCGCGATCGATGGGCACCCACCCCTGGGGCGTCCAGAAGTCGAACGTGAGGAACAGCCGCGCCGGGTTGACGACTAGGCGCCCGACGTCGACCGGCCGATCGCCGACCCGGTCGGGCAGGTCGAAGCTCTGGATGAACCCGATGGGACTGAGGGCCGCACCGCCGGGTGCGTCGACAGGTTCCTGCGTGGCCGGTCCCCGCACGATGGACTTGATCGACGCCGTGTCGGTGAGCCGGACGCCGGCGGGCACCGGCGTGGCCCGGCCGACCACCGCCGACGTGGTGCGCTCGGCCGGCCCGCCTGTGGGCGTGGCGGGGGACGCGATCTCGTCGGTCCACCCGGCGACCACCACCTGGCCGCCGGGCCGGTAGTTGCTGCCGGTGCGGCGCAGCGTCTCGCCCCAGGCGGACAGCACGACCGGCGGGGCGGTGTCGTCGTCCTCGCCGTCCTCGTCGTCTTCGGCGGACCCGGCCCCCACGACCACGTCGTCCTGGACGACTACGGCACCGACGCCACCGCCCTGCCCCTGGAGGATCACCGGCCCGCCGCCATCGAACGGCATGGTGTCGGACGGCCACACCTCGGCCTCCGGGACCGCGCCCCACTCGAACCGGGTGGCGTTCTCGATGCGGAAGTCCTTGGTCTCGCCGGGGCCGAGGGTCCCGATCTCGACGGCCGTGGCCCGGCCGACGAACGCTGCCACCGACTCCAGCGTCACGTCCAGCCGGTTGCGAACAGTCCCGTCGATCTCGCCGTCGGCGCTCGACGTGGCCGTGACCTCGAGGGCGCCCGCCAGGTCGGGCGCGGGCCCCCGCGCCTCGAGCAGCGCAAATCCACCGGGCCCGACGTCCTGGACGAGGCGGCTCTCGGCACCGTCGGTGGTGAGTCGCACGTCGCCCCCGCCGGAGGGATCGATGGGCCTGCCCGTGGCGTCGAACATCACGCCCATGTCCTCGAGCTCGTTGAAGGACGCGCCGCCGGTCCATCCGGCCGGCAGGTCCACGCCCACATCCCCACCCCGCGAGCTCGGCACCAGCGACCAGGAGGTGGCCACGGCACTTCCGGGGCCGACCTCGTAGACGGTCACCTGTGCCGACTCCGCGGCGTTGCGCAGGGACGAGCCGGTGGCGAACACGAAGCCGGTGGAGGCCAGGGCCAGCACCGGCAGGCCGGCCCACGCCAGCTCGCGGCGGCGCAGCTTGCGGACCAGCAGGTAGGCGAGGGGACCCATCACCAGCACGTAGACGCCGAGCAGCAGCCCCAGCCGGCCCCCCTCGGGCAGCTCGATGCCGGCGTCGTCGCCCAGCCGGGCGACCATCGGCTGGGTGACGAAGCTGCCCAGGTCGCTGGCCATGATCTGCTCCTCGAACGTCGACCGGGTGGGGCTCGGCGCCAGCGACCGCTGCCAGTCGTCGCCCAGCGACCGCACCTGCCCGAGCCCGGCCCGCTGCGCCCCGCCCGGCGGCGGCCGCCAGTCGTCCGGGAGGGGTTCGGCCGCGGCCGGGTCGCCCCGGAGCACCAGCTGGCCGCCGCCGTCGACCCAGGTGAGCAGCGCCTGCTGGGCGCTGCGGTCGAGCGCCGCCAGCTCGCCGGCCGACGCGGCGATCTGGTCGAGCGGCTCCAGCGCCAGCGGACCCGCGTCCAGCAGCTCCGCGTCGATTGGCACCATCCGGGCGACGCCGGCGTCGACGATCAGCGGCACCGTGCCGGGCAGCGAGCCCTCCGGCCCGGCCGTCTCCGGTAGCACGCCCACCAGCTCCTGGCTGGGGTCGACCTGGACCTCGCCGGTCGCCTCGATCGACACGTCCGAGCCGGACAGCCGCACCTCGACGCCTCGCAGCTCGTCCATCGTCGGCGGTGCCAGCACCGTGAACCGGGCCGTGCTGCCGCCCGTCACCTCGACCTCCCGCTCGACCGACGTTGCACCGGTCGGCCCGGGCACCTGCACCTGGAGGACACCGTCGATCAGGCGATCTGTCGTGACCGTGACGGTCACGGGGAAGGCACGCCCAGGCGCCGCGTATCCCCCGATCCCCGCCTCGACCCGCAGGCTGACGCCGGGGGCGCCGCCCTCCTGTCCGCTTACGTCTCCCGCGGCACCGACCACAGCCGTCACCGCGGTCGCGACGGCGAGCGAGCCAGCGGCGACGACATCCAGCCACCCCCGGGTCCGGCTCTGCCGCCCGAGCGTCACGCCACGCCCCGCAGCGTGAGGTCGTTCCAGACGACGCCGTCGGTGATCACGCCCACCCGCACGTACACGACGCCGTCGTGCACCGCGCCGGCCGGCAGGCCGCCCACCACTCGCATGCCGGCGTCGAACGGGTCGCCGACCACGGGCGGCGGCTCGGCGGGCTGGGGCTGCGCCCCGCCGCCCGCCGCGTCGCCACCGGCAAACTCGGCCGCCTCCCGGGCCGGCAGCGCCTCGAGCGCCAAGCGCACCCAGCGGCCGCCGACCCAGGCCTCGGCCCGGCGCAGCATCGCCGGCCCTTCCAGGACCAACGGCACGCCGGGATCGGCGCCGGGCGGCAGCGCGAACCGCACGACGCCGGCGCCAGGCGGACCGAACTCGGCCATCGCATCGTCGTCGAGCGCCACCCGCGTCGAGCCGGGGCCGCGCACGACGTCGCGCCGCACGGCATCGGCCGGGACGGTGCCCGGCGCAGCCGCAACCGGCGCCCGGGCGGTGAGGACGGTGCGGCCTCCGTCGATCGTCCCACCGGCGTCGATGGGCGGGACCCACTCCCGGTTCCATCCCGCGACGACAACCTCGCCCGTGCCGTAGGCGTCGACCCGGCGGCTCAGCTCGTCGCTCCACAGCGAGTAGTTCACGACCGAGTCGGGGTCGGGGCGGCCGTCGTCCCAGCCGATGGCGTCGAGCCACGGCGTCTCCACGGGGCCCCGGGGATCGTCTGGCCCGCCCTCGCCGACGGCCAGCGACCAGTCCTCGGTGGCGCCGGCCTCGAGGCGCCCGACGGCCACGGCCCGGCGACCCACGAACACCACGGTCTCGTCCAGCGCCAGCCGTGTGCCGTTGCGGACCGTGCCCGACAGGGACCCGTCCGCCGCGGCGGTGGCCGTGACCTCGAGCCCGTCGACGGTTGCGGCGCCGTCGAGCCCGTCCCCGGGACCCCACCCGCTCACGACCCCGAAACCACCCGCGTCCAGGGGCAGGTGCGCCACGGGGTGGCCGCCTTCGGTCGTCACCTCGGTGCGCGAGGCGTTCCCGCCGACACCCGGGCCGCCGAACATCGGGTTGACCTGATAGCTCGACGCCTGCCAACCGTCCGGGAACCTGGCCTCGCCGTCGGCGCCGTTGCGGGACACCAAGCCCACATGGGTGGTGAGCCTGGGGCCGGAGGGGCCGGTCTCGATCATGCTGGCGTGGGCGGCGCGGCTGCCCGTCCGCAGCTCGTCGCCAACGACGAACGCCACGCCCGAGAACACGACGGCCAACGCCGGCAGCGCGACCCATGTCCAGCCGGCCCGACCCATCCGGCGCAGCACCAGGAACACCAGCGGCCCGGCGAGCACCAGGTAGACGACGAGGAAAGCGGCCAGCCAGCCCACGTCCGGGACGCGCAGGCCGCCGTCCCGGGCCACGGAGTCGGCCAACGACTCGTTGGCGAAGAACCCGCCGAATCCGAGGTCGATGAAGTTGGTCAACGGCGTCGGTTCGACGACGTCGGACCAGCGGCCGGCGGCCGCGGCCCCGTCCGATAGGCGGACCTCGCCGCGGCCCGCGCCGACGCGGCCGGCATCACCGGGTTGCCACGCCTCGGGCAGCCCGTGGACCGCCGTGCCCGACGGCGCGTCCACCACCAGGAACCCCCCGTCGGCCACCCAGTCGAGGACGTTGGCGCGGGCCGGGGCGCTGAGGGCCCGCAGGCCGTCGGCGGGGGCCACGATGGTGCCGAGGCCGCCGAGCACGCCGACCGTCGTGGCCTCCGGTTCGTCGAGCAGCTCGAAGCGGACGGTGCCGGCGTCGACCGCCAGCGGCGTCACGCCGGGCGCCTGTCCCACGATCCCCGGCAGGAGCCCGACCAGCTCTACGTCGTCGACGCGGGTCACGTCGGCCTCGCCGCGGGCGTCGTCGTCGCCCACCAGGCGGGCGTCGACGCTGCCGGCTCTGCCGTCCGTGGGGGTGGGCAAGCCGACGAGGAACCGCTTGGTGGTCCCGCCCGGCACCTCGACCGGAACCGTCACGCTCGGGCCCGCCGGGCCGGCCAGCGACACCTGCAGCGAGCCGGTCAGCAGCTGGTCGGCGGCGACGTCCACCCGCACCGGCACGGGGCGGCCGGCGACGTAGTGCCCGCCGGCCCAGCCGGCGTCGACCTCCAGCCGGGCGGCCGCCGCGGCCGGTGTGGCCGCGGCGACGAACCCGATCGACCCCGCCAGGCAGACCGCTGCCGCGGGTGCCAGGGCGCGCCTCCAGCGCCCTCGGGGCCGGGCGCGCGACGGGGCCATCACCGATTCGACGCACGACCGCCCCAAGTAGTTCCCCCTTAGGCCATGCCCCTGCGCCGGGGCGCCGGCGGCAGCTTGCCACGGGAACGTTTGCGGTGTCCTACCGTCCCCTGGCGCGTACGCCGGCCAGCACCGTGTCGACGGCGGCGGCGATGCCCGCGGTGTCGGGCGGCTGGTCGGCCATCAGCACGCGGAAGAAGACCATGCCCCCCAGCAGGTCGAGCACCAGCTCGACGTCGGTGCCCTCGGGCAGCTCGCCGCGGGCCACGCCCCGGCAGATGGCGCCCAGGGCCGTCTGCCGGCGATCGTGCACGAAGGCGGCCAGCACCCGGCGCATCTCGGGGTTGGTGACGGCCTCGGCCACGACCGCGGGCATGATCCGCCCCGCCGCCGTGTCCCGCATCTTGCGGACCAGCTCGCCCACGATGACCACCAGGTCGTCGCGCACCGAGCCGGTCTCGGGGTCGTCGATGTGCAGGCCCAGCCGGTGGTGGCCGGTGTCGAGAAGGAGCGCGCCCCGGGACGGCCAGCGCCGGTAGATGGTGGCCTTGCCGCAACCGGCCCGCGCCGCTACCTCGTCCACGGTGAAGCGGGCCGGGCCAACCTCGGCCAGCACCTCGAGAGCGGCGTCGAGGATGGCCTCGTCGGCCCGGGCGTCGCGGGGACGTCCGGGCCGACGGAGAGCGGGCGCGTCCAGCTCGGCGTCGGTCACCGGCCCGCATCCCGAGTTCCGGTGACGGAATCCGTCGATTCCCAACGGATGGCGTCACCAGAAGTGGCAGGAGTCGCCGCGGCCGTGTCCGGGCGCTGGCCGTCACCGGCGACGGCCACACGCTCGTCGTCCCGGGCCCGGGCCGGCAGGAACAGCGTCACCAGCACGGCGCCCAGGGCCAAGGCGGCGGCACCGATCAGGAACGCGTTGCTCATCCCGTCCGCGAAACCCGTCGAGGCCACGTCCGCCAGCAGGCGGCCGGGCTGACCGCCCACCTCGCCGGCCGCCCGCATCGCCGCCCCGATCTGGTCGCTGATGGCGGCGGCCGCGTCCTGCGGCACAGGGAAGCCGCTGATGGCGTCGCGCACCCGCGGGCCGTAGGTCGAGCTCATGACCGACCCGAGCACGGCCACACCCAGGGCGCCCCCGACTTGGCGGGTGGTGTCGTTCACGGCCGATCCGACGCCCGCCTTGGCCCGCGGCAGTGAGCCCATGATCGATTCGGTGGCCGGCGCCATCACCAGCGCCAGCCCGGCGGAGAGCACGACCAGTGACGCCAGCACCTCGGGATAGCTCGCACCGGCGGTCAGGCGGCTCGCCATGACGAGACCTCCGGCGGCGACCGTCATGCCGCTGGCGACGACGACCTTCGAACCGACCCGCTCCACCACTTTGGCGCTGAGCGGCGAGAGGACCATCATCACGCCCGCCATCGGCAGGAGCCGTACCCCGGCCTCGAAGGGCGTGTAACCCAGCACCGACTGCAGGAACTGCGTCAGCAGGAAGAGCGAGCCGAACATGGCGAAGAACGTGAGCATGATGGCGCCCGAGGCGGCACTGAAGCGGGCGTTGCGGAAGAAGTTGACGTCCAGCATCGGGAACCGTGTGTGCCGCTCCCACACCACGAAGGCCACCAGCAACACCGCGGCGAGCCCGAACGCCCCGAAGATCTCGGGGTTGGTCCAACCGTTCGGCCCCTCGATGATGGCCCACACGAGCGCCACGAGGCCCACGATCGACAGCAGCAGGCCGGGCACGTCGACGGGCGGTGCCGACGGGTCACGCGACGTCGGGACGAACAGCTGGCCGAGGATCAAGGCGACGACGACGACCGGGACGTTGACCAGGAAGACCGATCCCCACCAGAAGTGCTCGAGCAGCCAGCCGCCCGTGACGGGACCGATGGCCACCGCCGCGCCCGCAGTCGCTGCCCAGATGGCGATGGCCTGCGCCCGTTCCTTGGGGACGGTGAAGACGTTGGTGATGATCGACAGCGTCGAGGGCATGACCATGGCCGCGCCGATGCCCATGAGCGCTCGGGTGCCGATGAGCTGATCCGCGCTGTCGGCGAACGAAGACAGGACCGACCCGACACCCATGATCGCCAGGCCGATGGCGAGCGCGCCCCGCCGCCCGAAACGGTCGCTGAGCGCACCCATGGTGAGCAACAGTCCGGCGAAGATCAGGATGTAGGCGTCGACCACCCACTGCAGCTGGCTCGTCGAAGCGTCGAGGTCGCGCTGCATGGTCGGGATGGCGACGTTGACGATCGTGTTGTCCATCACGATCAGCAGCAGGCTGAGGCACATCACACCGAGGACGAGCCAGCGACGGGAATCGGCTTGGTGCTCCTCGACGGCGGTGGTTTCAGGGCGCATGGGGCCCAGATTGTGCCCCGGGATTGCGAGACGCAAGAGTTCCGGAACGATTGAGTCCGTGACCTTGGTCACTCCGGGTCCGACCCCCACCCGCCGCCCCGTGATGGCGTCGGTCTGACGACCGACACCGTCATGTCGGGGCGGGAAATCACGCCGCGACGATGCCGCCCCCCAGCACCTCGTTGCCCTCGTAGAGGACGACCGACTGGCCCCGGGCGACCCGGCGCTCGGGCCGCTCGAACCGCACCACCGCGCGCTGGACATCGGCGTCCGCCCGCTCGATGTGCGCCGGTCGCGGCGTGCCGTGCGCGCTGCACTGCGCGACCACCGGCATGGTCGCTGCATCCGGCGGATCCGCGGCCCACACCACCCGCTCGAGCACCACCTCGTCGCACATCAGCCCGGCCGCGGGCCCGACCCGCACCGTGGCGCTCGGGACATCGACGCCCACCACGTAGCGCGGCGCTCCCCCGCCCGGCAGCCCGAGCCCCCGCCGCTGGCCCACGGTGACCAGCTCGACGGCGTCCACGGCACCGACGTCGCGTCCGGTCTCGTCCACCACGCGGCCCGGCCGCAGCGCCAGGCGCCCGCCGAGGAAGCCCCGCCGGCCGCTGGTGGACGTGATGAAGCAGACGTCCTGGCTGTCGGGCTTGGCGGCGGTCCGCAGCCCCAGTCGCTCGGCCTCCGTGCGCACCTCGTCCTTCGTCAGCACGCCCACCGGCAGCAGCGTGCGGGCCAGCTCGGCCTGACCGAGGACGTACAGCACGTAGCTCTGGTCCTTGGCGGCGTCGGCACCCCGGGCCAGGCGCCGGGTGCCGTCGGGGCGGGCGATGATGCGGGCGTGGTGCCCGGTGGCCACCGTGTCGAAGCCGACGTCCCGGGCCCGGCGCAGCAGCCGGTCGAACTTGAGGTGCCGGTTGCACTCGATGCAGGGATTGGGCGTGGCGCCGTGGCGGTGGGCGACGACGTAGGGGTCGACGACGTGCCGCTCGAAGTCGTCGGCGAACGTCCACGTGTGGTGGGCGATGCCGAGCTGCTGGGCCACCCGACGGGCGTCGTCGACGTCACTCACCGAGCAGCAGCCGGTGTCCGACTCGCCGCCCCACAGCTTCATGGTCACGCCGACCACCTCGTGGCCGGCGGCGAGCACGCGCGCCGCCGCCACCGAGGAGTCGACGCCCCCCGACATGGCCACCAGCACCTTCATGGCAGCGCCGCGGGCTCTCGATCCTGCGCCCCCCGGAGGCGAGCCACCGCCGCCGGGATCACGGCGAGCGCGTGATCGACGTCGGCGTCGGTCGACGTCCATCCGAGGGACAGGCGCAGCGCGCCGGCGCCGAGGTCCGTGCCGACGCCCATGGCCGCCAGGACGTGCGACGCTTGGTGGGCGCCACTGGCGCAGGCGGACGCGGCCGAGGCGCACACGCCGGCCTCGTCGAGCAGGAACAGCAGGGCCTCGCTCTCGATGCCGGGGATGCAGAGGTGCAGCGTGCCGGGGAGGCGGCCGGCCCGCTCCACGCCGGTCTCGACCGCCCCGGGGATGGCGGCGAGCAGGCCGTCGGCCAGGCGGTCGCGCAGCTGCGCCACGCGGGCCGCGCCCGTCGCCGGGTTGGCCGCTGCCGCCTGGAGCGCCGCCGCCATGCCGACGATGCCGGCGACGTTGTGGGTGCCGCTGCGCAGCTCGCGCTCCTGCCCGCCCCCGAGCACCAGCGGGCGCAGCGGCGTGCCGGGGCGGACGACAAGCACGCCGACGCCCTGCGGTCCACCCAGCTTGTGGGAGCTGAGCGCCACCAGGTGGGCGTCAGCGACGACGGTGCGCATGTCGAGCCAGGCGGCCGCCTGGACAGCGTCGCTGTGGACCACGGCTCGGGGCGCGCGCCGGCGCACCAGCTCGGCCGCCTCGGCCACCGGCTGTACCGCGCCGATCTCGTTGTTGGCGGCCATCACGGCCACCAGCGTCACGTCGGGGGTGAGGGTGGCGTCGAGGGCGTCGAGGTCGAGGACGCCCCGCCGGTCCACGCCCACGGTTTCGCCGCCGACGACGCGCACCGGGTTGCGCACGGCGTCGTGCTCGACGGCGCTGCACAGCATCGGGCCGGGGCGGGCGGCGTGCACGCCGCGGACCGCCATGTTGTCGGCCTCGGTCCCCCCGCTGGTGAACACCACGTCGCCGGGGCGGCACCCCACCACCTCGGCGACCACGTCGCGGGCCTCGTCCACGGCCTGCCGGGCGGCCCGGGCCACGCGGTGGTCACCCGAGGGGTTGCCGAACCGCTCGCCCAGCCACGGCAGCATGGCGGCGCGCGCCTCGGGCCGCAGCGGCGTGGTGGCGGCGTGGTCGAGGTAGGCGAGGTAGGCGACGCTCTCGGGCACCGCAACAGTCTCGCAGGCCGTCGCCGGATCACCTCGCTGGCACCGGTCCGCAATCATTCCACCCGATGGACGGCTACGGCCCGAGCACCTACGGCGAGCGCTTCGCCGACGTCTACGACCATTGGTACGCCGACGTGTCCGACGCCGCGGCCACGGTCGAGCGGGTGGCGGCGCTGGTGTCGGAGGCGGGCGGCCCGGTGCTCGAGCTGGGCGGTGGCAGCGGGCGCTTGGCCGTGCCGCTGGCCGAGCGGGGGATCGCCACGTGGGCGGTCGACGCCTCGCTCGCCATGGTCCGCCGCCTGGGCGAGAAACCCGGCGGGCACCGGGTCCACGCGCTGGTCGGGGACATGGCCGCGCTGCCCCTGTCCACCGGCGCCCGGTTCGGCGTGGTGCTGTGCGCGTTCAACACGTTCTTCAACCTGACGACGATCGAGGCCCAACGCCGGTGCCTGGCCGGCGTGGCCGAGCGGCTGGCGCCGGATGGTGGGCGCTTCCTGGTCGAGGCGTTCGTGCCGCCCGCCGGCGGCCCAGCCGTCGGTTCGGTGGAGCCCCGGCACATCGGGCTCGACGAGCTAGTGCTGACCGTCAGCCGCCTCGATCCCGCCAGCCACAGCATCACCGGGCAGCACGTGCAGATCACCGAGGCCGGCATCCGCCTGCGCCCGTGGATGCTGCGCTATCTGTCACCCGAAGAGCTCGACGGGCTGGCGGCCGAGGCGGGGCTGCGGCTCGTCGAACGCCACGCCGGCTGGCGCGCCGAGCCGTTCAGCGCCGATTCGCCCGCGCACGTGTCGACGTACGCGCTCATGCCCTCCGGTTAGCGGTACGTTGACGCCGTGCCCAACAGCATGCGCACGCCGACAGCCTGCTTCTCCCCCGCTTCGCCATTTCCGTTCGTTCGGCCCGCTCGCCGATGAGTCAGCTCCGCCTCAACCCCCTCACGGGGCGGTGGGTCGTGATCGCCGTCGACCGCTCCGACCGTCCCGGCGACTTCGTGTCGCGGCGGCTGCCGGTCGAGGCGGACCTCGGGCGGCCCTGCCCGTTCTGCCCCGGTAACGAGGAGTCCACGCCGCCGGCGCTCGAGACCTGCGGCAAGCAGGGCGGCTGGGTCGTGCGGGTCGTCCCCAACCGCTACCCGGCCTTCGACGGCCACGAGCCGCTGCAGGTGCACAACCTGGGCCCGGTGTTCACGCAGGCCGACGGCAGCGGCATCCACGAGGTGCTCGTGTTCTCGCCCGAGCACACCGCCGGCTGGGCTGACCTCGACGACGCCCAAGCGGCCGTGACGATGGCGGCCATCCGCGACCGCATGGAGGACCACGCCCGGCGCTCGCCCATCCGCTACACGCAGGTGATCGTCAACCACGGGCGCGAGGCGGGCGCCAGCCTGGAGCACCCGCACGGCCAGCTGCTCGGCATCCCGTTCGTGCCGGGCGAGATCGCCGAGGAGGAGGCGGGCTTCCGCCGCTTCGAGGGCTCGTGCCTCCTGTGCACCACGCTCGAGGCCGAGGAGGCCGTCGACCACCGGATCGTCCACGCCGACGAGCGGGTCATCGTGGTCTGCCCGTTCTGGTCCGGCACACCCTACGAGATGCTGGTGCTGCCGCGGCGCCACGACGTCCACATCACCGACGCGGCGCCGGCCGACGTCGCCGCCGTCGGCCAGGCGCTGCGCACGGCTCTGGCCCGCCTCCGGGGCAGCCTGGGCGACGTGTCCTACAACGTCGTGTTCCACACGGCGCCGCACCGCCACTCCGGCCCGTTCCACTGGCACGTGCACGTGCTGCCCCGCGTCACCAGCGCGGCGGGTTTCGAGCAGGGCACGGGCGTGATGATCGACATCGTGGCCCCCGAGCTGGCCACCAAGCAGCTGCAGGTCGTCGGCTAGGGGTCAGCGTTGGGCTGGCCCGTCGCACCGGTCGGCGCCCAGGGCGACCGCCAGGTCGTACGCCCGGCGGCGGGGGACGTCGAGGCGGGCCGCGACCGAGCGGGCCGCATCGCGGGGCGTCGCCCCGGCGGCCAGCTCGTCCTGCAGAGCGCCGCGCACGGTGTCGTCCCCCGGGGGCGGCGCCGCGGGGGCACCCTCGAGCACCATCACGATCTCGCCCCGGGGTGCCGCGTCCCGTGCCCAGCGGTCCGCCTCGCCCAACGAGCCCCGCCACACCTGCTCGTGCAGCTTGGTGAGCTCGCGCGCCACGGCCACCCGGCGGTCGTCGCCGCACGCCTGCGCCAGGTCGGCCAGCGTGCGGGCCAGCCGGTGGGGCGCCTCGTACAGCACCACCGTGCGCGGCTCGGTGGCGACCGCGGCCAGCCGCTCGGCGCGGGCCGTTCCCTTGCGGGGCAGGAATCCCTCGAACACGAACCGCCCGGTCGCAAGGCCGCTCACCGCCAGCGCCGCCAGCGCCGCCGACGGGCCCGGCACCACCTCCACGGGATGGCCCGCAGCCACGGCCGCCCGCACCAGGCGCTCGCCGGGATCGGAGACGCCCGGCATGCCGGCGTCGGACACGACCGCCACCCGCTCGCCTTTGGACAGGCGGCTCAGCACGCCCGGCACCTCCCGGGCCTCGGTGTGCTCGTTGACCACCACCAGCGGCCGGCGCCCCACCCCGGCGTGCTGGAGCAGCCGGCCGGTCCGGCGGGTGTCCTCGCAGCAGATGGCGTCGGCGGCGCTCAACGCCTCCACCGCGCGGGGGCTCAGGTCGCCCAGGTTGCCGATCGGCGTGGCCACCAAGACCAGCGCGCCGTCAGCCACAGGCGCCGCTCATCCCTTGACCTCGAGCTCGTCGCCGGGGCGCAGGTTCCAACGGTCGAACGAGCCGGCCTCGGCCTCGATCACCGCCCGCGCCCGCCACACCACGCGGGACACGCGGTGGCGCGGCATCCGCACGACCCGGATGACGCGCAGGTCGGCGTCACAGAACGCCACGTCGATGGGGAACCGCATGCCCAGCGTGTGCACCGAGCGCACGGGACGGAGCAGCAGCGCCCCGTCGACACCCTCGCGCCCCAGCAGGCCCCGCCTCCGGTCGCGGCGTGACTCCGCCACCTCGAGGCTGGCCAGCACCTCTCCCTCTCGCAGCAACCAGGCCACGGCGACCATCATGCCCCTCGACGGCCCCGGTTCCGTAGCTGGCAGCGCTACACGTTGAAGCGGATCTCGAGCACGTCGCCGTCGGAGACCTCGTAGTCCTTGCCCTCCACCCGCAGCTTGCCGACCTCGCGGGCCTTCGTCCACGAGCCGATCTCGACGAGGTCGTCCCAATGGATGACCTCGGCCCGGATGAAGCCCTTCTGGAAGTCGGTGTGGATCACCCCGGCGCACTGGGGCGCCTTCCAGCCGGCCCGGAAGGTCCAGGCCCGGCTCTCCTTCTCACCGGTGGTGAAGAAGGTGCGCAGGCCCAGCAGGTGGTAGGCGGCGTGCACGAACCGGGGTAGCGCCCCCTCGCCGAGCCCCAGTGCCTCGAGCATCTCGCCCCGTTCGTCGAGGTCGAGCTGCGCGGCCTCGGCCTCGAGCTGCACGCACATGGCGAGCACCTCGGCCTTGCCTGCCAGCTCGGCCTCGATCGGTCCCACCACCGAGGCGACGTCGTCGAGCTGGTCCTCGCCCACGTTGACGACCGCCAGCACCGGCCGGTTGGTGAGGAGGAAGTAGGGGCGCAGCAGCGCCCGGAGCTCGGGGTCGACGTCGCTCCGGTAGAGCGGCGTGCCCGCTGACAGCGCCGCCTCGGCGGCATCGAGGGCGGCGACCTCGTCGGCGAGCGACCGGTCGGCCTTCGCCGCCTTGCGGCGCTTGGCGATCTGGTTCTCGACCGATTCGAGGTCGGCCAGCGTCAGCTCCAGCTCGAGGACCCGCAGATGCTCGAGCGGGTCGTCGGGCCCGGGAACCTCCTCGTCGCTGAAGGCCCGCAGCACGTACACCACGGCGTCGACCTCGCGGATGTTGGCCAGGAACCGGTTGCCGAGCCCCTCGCCCTTGCTCGCCCCCTCGACCAACCCGCCGATGTCGACGAACTGGACCGCAGCAGCAACGACGTTGCGGCTGGCCGACATGGTGGCGAGCGCGTCGAGGCGGCGGTCGAGCACCTTGGCGACCCCCACGTTGGGATCGCGGGTGGCGAAGGCGTAGGGCGCGGCCAGCGCTCCACCCCCGGCAAGCGCGTTGTACAACGACGACTTGCCGGCGTTGGGGAGGCCGACGAACCCGAACCGTTCCATCAGTCGAGGCTACCGACGCGGCGGTAGCGTGCTCTCGATGGAGCGGGAGATCGTCGTACGGGGGACGGGCGAGGCACGCGCCCTGCCCGACCGGGCGAGCGTCACGGTCGAGGTCACGGCCGACCGCAAGACCCAGGATGAGGCCTACGACGCGCGCACCAAGCTGGCGGCACGGGTCGACAGCGTGCTCGAGCAGCACGCGAACGCCATCGACCGCACGACGATCGCGTCCCTGGTGGTGCGGCCGCGCACGCGCTGGCACCGCGGCGAGGACATCCGCACCGGCTGGCAGGCCAGCCGCACGTCGTTCGTCGACATCGTCGTGCTGGACGCGCTCGGCGACATCATGGCGGGGCTGGTCGACGCCGGCGCCGCGGTGCACGGGCCCCGGTGGTCGATGGCGCCGTCCAACCCCGCCTACGACCAGGCCCGCCGCATTGCCGCCGAGGACGCCCGCCGCCGGGCCGAGGCCTACGCGGCCGCTCTGGGCCTGTCGCTGGGACCGGTGGCCTGGGTGGCGGAGCCCGGACTGCGGGGCAACACGGCGCCGCCGTCCCCCATGGTGCGGGCGGTCGCCATGTCGGCGGCCGCCCCGGCCGACGCCGAGGCCGAGCCGGAGGGCGAGAACCTGACACCGGCGGAGATGACGGTGGAGGTGGAGGTCGAGGTGGGGTTCATGATCCTCGACGCCGCGGGCCAGTACGACGTCGCCCTGGACATCGAGTGAGTGAGCCGACCAACGGCGTGACCGCCACCCTGCATCCCGCCGTCGCGCTCGACCGCATCGTCTACCTGCTCGACCGGGCGCTGGCCGAGTCGACCAAGGTCCGGGCCTTCGTCCGGGCCCGCGACGTCGTCCTCGACCGGGGGGACGACGAGATCGCCCGGCTGCACGCCGCCGGCAAGCTCACCGACCTGCCGGGCGTGGGACCGACCACGGCCAAGGTCATCGCCGAAGCGCTCGATGGCGGCGTGCCGGGCTACCTGGCGCACCTCGAGGCCGAGACCGTCATCCCCGTGGGCGAGGGCGCCGGGCTGCGGGCCGCGCTGCGGGGCGACTGCCATACGCACTCGACGTGGTCGGACGGCGGGGCGCCCATCGAGGCCATGGCCCGCACGGCCATGGCGCTGGGGCACGAGTACATGGTTCTGACCGACCACTCACCCCGGCTGACTGTCGCCCACGGGCTGACCGACGAGCGGCTGCTGGCCCAGCTCGACGAGGTGGCTGCCCTCAACGAGCGGCTGGCGCCGTTCCGGATCCTCACCGGCATCGAGGTCGACATCCTCGAGGACGGCGCCCTCGACCAGCGCGAGGACCTGCTGGCGGGGCTCGACGTGGTGGTGGCCAGCGTCCACTCCAAGCTGCGGATGGAGCCCCGCGAGATGACCCGCCGGATGGTGCACGCCGTCGCCAGCCCGCACGTCGACATCCTCGGCCACTGCACCGGGCGCAAGCTGGTGGGCCGGGGGCGGCCGCCGTCGCAGTTCGACGCCGAGGTGGTGTTCGCCGCCTGCGCCCAGTTCGACACGGCGCTGGAGATCAACTGCCGGCCCGAGCGCCAGGACCCGCCCGAGGACCTGCTCGAGATGGCCATCGACTGGGGCCTCCGCTTCGCCATCGACACCGACGCCCACGCCCCCGGCCAGATGGAGTGGCAGACCTACGGCTGCGACAAGGCGGCGCGGGCCGGCATCGAGCCCGAGCGGATCGTCAACACCCTGCCCGCCGATGACCTGGTGGCCTGGGCCGCGGGCCACGCCGCCTGAGTGACGGCCGAGCCGCCGGCTGCCCGTGAGGCGGCATCGGCCCTTCCTGGTGCGGAAGTGGTTGGTCGGCAACCAAAACGGCGCCCGAAATGGGTGCTCCTGCTCGACGGCGCGCCCTGGCGCTGGCGCGACCTACGCCAGCCGGGCCCACCTTGACGACCTTGCCTTGACACCCTTGCGCCTCTATCCTGAGGCCCATGAGAGGGCGCACGACCGCCGTCACCAAGAGCGATGCCGCCTACGTCGACCGGGTCTCGTCCCGGGTGAGTGAGGAGCTGGCCCGGCGGGTCGACACGCTGCGCCGCAACGGGCACAAGGCCGCCGACCTGGGGGACCCCGACGAGCTGGCCGCCCGCATGCTGGCCGCGGTACCGGCGCCGTCGCCCTGGCGCGAGCTCGGTCCCTTCTACACGACGTCGGGGCTGGCCCGGGTGCTGGGCGGCGTGAGCCGACAGGCGATCGAGGAGCGCCGGCGGCGCCGCACCGTCCTGGCGCTGCGCACGGCCGACGGCGTGTGGGTGTACCCGGCGTTCCAGCTCGACGGCCGCAACCGGGTCGTGCCGGGGCTGGCCGACGTGCTCGAGCGCTTCCACCCCGAGACGCCCGACGACGAGTGGATGGTCGCCGCCTTCGTCGCCGCGCCCCAACCCGGGCTCGGCGAGCGCTCGATCGTCGAGCACCTGCGCGCCGGCGGTGACCCGGCACAGGTCATGGCGCTGGCCGACGAACGCGCCCGCCGCTGGGCCGTCGGCGCCTGACAGCGGGCGCGACGTCGTAGTCTCGTCGCCAGCCCGTAACCCCGGCAGCACCCATCGTGACCTCCGACGCGCCCGCCGACGCCAAGCGCCCCGTCAGCACCCGCCAGGCCCTCGCTCTCGGCCCGCCGCCCGCCCCCGACGACCTGGCCGGCTTCCCGGTGTGGCACGTGCACGGTGGCACCACGCTGTTCCGGGTCACGACCTCGGGGTACGGGCCCTGGTGGTTCTCGAGCGATGGCGCCGGGCGCTTCGATCTCGTCCCGCCGCGCGGCACCTGCTATCTGGCCGACGACGAGCTGGGAGCGTTGCTGGAGGTGCTCGGGCCCGTGGCGGTGGTCAGCGCCGACTGGGCCAAGCGCTTCAGCATCTGGCAGCTCGGCCTGCCCGACCAGTGCAGCGCCGCGGACACCACGGTCCGGGCCGCCCGCGGCTTCGGGGTGACGGCCGAGCTGGCCAGCATGACCCCCTACGACCTGCCCCAGCGCTGGGCGGCGGCGTTCGCGGCCGCCGGGTTCGGGGGCGTGCGCTACCGGGTGCGTCACGATCCCGGGGGCAGCCGGGCGCTGGCCCTGTTCGGCGCCGCGGGCGAACGCAAGCGCTGGGCCCGCGGCCGGCGCCGGGACGTCGACGACGACCTGCTCGAACGCCTGGCGGACGAGACCGGCATGCGCATCGCCGCCATCCCCGACGCTGCCGACCTCGACCTGCTCACCTAGCGCCTAGTGCCGTGACCACGGCACTAGCCGGTAGCCTGGCCCGCCATGTCGAAACGGACCGTCAAGCGCAAGATCCGGGCTCGCCGCAAGAAGGCCAACCACGGTCGCAAGCCCAACGCCGGCCGCGGCTGAGCCCGCCGAGCGCGCCGCACCGGCTCGCCCGGGTCCACCGGTGGCCCGGCGCGACGGGGTCGTCGACATCGTGCATGGCGTCGAGGTGGCGGACCCCTACCGCTGGCTCGAGGACGGCGACAGTCCCGAGACCCGGGCCTGGGTCGCGGCCCAGAACGCCCACACCCGCAGCGTCCTCGACGCCCTGCCCGAGCGGGCCGGGCTGGTGGACCGCTTCGCCGAGCTGTTCGGCGCCGGCACTGCTGGCGCGCCGTCGATCCGGGGAGGCCGGCTGTTCTCGGTGGACCGCTGGGGCGACCGCGAGCAGGCCGTCCTGGCTCTGCGGGACCTCGACGTGCCCGGCGAGCCGCGGACGCTGCTCGATCCGCACACGCTGACCGGCGACGCCACAGCCTCGCTCGACTGGTACGCACCCTCGCTCGACGGCGGCCTGGTGGCCTTCGGCCTCTCGACCGGTGGCGACGAGCGCAGCACCCTCGGCGTCCTCGATGTGGCCAGTGGCCAGCGGCTGACCGACACGATCCCGTTCACCCGCGCCGCCTCGGTGGCGTGGGCGCCCGAGGGCCAGGCGTTCGCCTACACCCGCTACCCCGACCCCGCCGCGGTGGGTGAGGAGGAGGCCAACTACCACCGCACCGTGTGGTGGCATGCATTGGGCGACGACCCCGGCCACGACGAGCTGGTGTGGGGTGACCTGCCGGACCGCACGGCGTGGCCGTCGGTGGAGCTGTCCCGGGACGGTCGCTGGCTGATCGTCGAGGTCGCCCTGGGCTGGACCCGGGTCGACGTCCACCTGATCGATCGGACCACCGGCCGGCGCACCACGGTGATCGAGGGCGTCGAGGCGCTGTCGTCGTTCACCGTCGTCGGCGACCGCCTCGTCGGGCACACCACCGTCGAGGCACCGCGGGGTCGGGTCGTCGCCGCCCCACTGGGCGGCCCGACGCCCGACGCATGGCGCACGCTCGTGGCCGAGTCCGGCGACGTGATCGAGGGCATGGCCGTGACCGCGGAGTCGCTGCTGGTGGCCTCCACCCGGGCGGCTGTGTCCCGCCTGCACCACCTGCCGCTCAGCACGCTCGACGAACCCGCGGCGCCCACCGAACCCCAGCCGGTCGAGATCGCCCTGCCCGAGCCCGGGTCGCTGGCCGGCCTGGCCGGGGACCGGGAGGGCACCGGCGCGGTCGTCGCCTTCACCTCCTGGTCCCGGCCCTCGGCGCTGTGGCGCTGGCGCCCCGGCGAGGGACTGCGGCAGTGGAGCGACCTACCGTCGCCGGTCGATCCGGGCCGCTACTCGGTGAACGTCGAGACCTACCCGTCGAGCGACGGCATCCCGATCACGCTGTTCACGGTCCGGCGCCGCGACGTCGAGCCCGGGCCCGGCACGCCCACGGTGCTGACCGGGTACGGCGGGTTCGCCGTCACGATGAGCCCCGGTTACAGCCCGGCAGCCGTGGCGGTGGCCGACGACGCCGGCGTCTTCGCGGTCGCCGGCATCCGGGGCGGCGCCGAGGAGGGCGAGGACTGGCATCGCGCCGGCATGCGCCAGCACAAGCAGCAGGTCTTCGACGACTTCGCCGCCGCCGCCGACCACCTGGTCGTGGCCGGGCGCACCTCCCGTGACCGCCTCGCCATCCGCGGCGGCAGCAACGGCGGCCTGCTGGTCGCCGCCAGCGAGACCCAACGGCCGGACCTGTGCCGGGCGGCCGTGTGCGCGGTACCGCTGACCGACATGGTGCGCTTCCCCCGGTTCCTCATCGCCCGCCTGTGGACCCCCGAGTACGGCGACCCCGACGTGGTCGGGGAGTTCGCGTGGCTGTGGGCCTACTCGCCCTACCACCGCGTCGCCGACGGCGCGTGCTACCCGGCGACGCTGGTGCTCACCGGCGAGGAGGACAGCCGGGTCGATCCCACCCACGCCCGCAAGTTCGCCGCCGCCCTGCAATGGGCGACCTCCTGCGCCGACGAACGCCCGGTGCTGGTCCGGGTGGAGTCACGGGCCGGCCACGGGCAGGGTAAGCCGACGTCGAAGCAGGCCGACGAGGCCGCCGATGTCCACGCCTTCCTGCGCTGGCAACTGCGCATGTAGCGACCTGGATAGCCTGCCGACGCCATGCTCGACCACGTCTTCACCGACGCCATCGGGGCACTGCGTGACTCGCTGGAGCGCGCGCTGCTCGAGCGCCAGGCGTTCGAGGAGCGCTTCCAGGTGGACGTGCTCCTCGGCGACGTGACGTGGGAGACCTCGTACGGCCTGCCCGGGGAGGGCCTGCCGCCGCGGGTCCAGGCGGACCTCACGCTCGACTGGCCAACCTGGGCACAGACCGCCTACCGCTCGTGGTACATCGGCGAGCCGTTCTCGGACCCGCCGCGGATCGAGATCGAGCTGGTGCTGCGCCTGCAACGCCTGGCCGAGCCGCCCGACCCCAGCGTGGTGCTGGCAGCGCTGCCGGAGGCGAGCGCGTCGATCGGCTCCGAGCACCTCGAGCGGTCCGGCCCCACGATCGAGACGGTGTGCTCGGCCGACCTCAACGACCGCGAGTACGCCATCGAGGTGTCGTACGAGGGCAGCTACGAGCTGGACGAGGCGACGCTGGAGGACGGCACCATCCTCGACGACCACCTGAGCGCCATGGGGGGCTGGATCGCGTCGACGCTGGTGAAGCTCGGCGACCTGAAGCTTCCGTTCCTGCCCCCGGTGGAAGAGGAGCCGTAAGCGACCGTCCGCCCCGCCCCTTGACCCCTCGAAAGGGCTGCGGTTAGCTACCGGCACCGGGTCGACATACCCAGCCGCTTCCGACGTTCTCCGACACCCGGTGCCGAGGATTGCCGACCATGCGACGCCCGGCCCTTTGGGCCCTCATGGTGGTCGTCATCGCGTTGCTGCCGATGGCGACAAGCGAACCGGCGACGGCCAGTCACGTCCCGGCGAGCCGCATCACCCGCAGCTATTACGTCGCGAGCTCGTCGAGCGACAAGGCCGTGTTGCTGGGCTGTTACCAGGCTGACAAGACCGGCCGACTCACGCTGTTCTTCGGCGCGCCCACCCAGGTCGGCACGGCCTATGGCGCTACCTTGTGGGGCGCCCCGAACCTCACGGCCGCCCAGGTCGGCAACCTGGCCAAGGACTTCATCCGGGGCTACACCTGGTGCCGGGCCTCGTCGTCCTACCGCCTGCTCATCGGCTTGGGCACCAGCAACGGCACCATGGACAGCCGGTCGACCGCGTGGCTCCGGAACCACGGCAAAGCTTGGGCGACGATGGTCAACCAGGTCGCAGCCTGGGCCAACCGCTACTACCCGGGCTCCGCACAGGTCTACGCCGCCTGGGACGCCGAGCCGTCGTGGTCGACGTACGACAAAGCGCACCAATGGATGTACGGCTATGACGTCCTGTACCCGGCGCGTCGCGCCCTGTACGCCAACTTCTCCGCCGACGGCTGCCCCACGACGACCGCCACCAACGGGCCGTGCAACAACGGCTGGAACCAGCGGGCGGTATGGCACCTCGCGTGGGAGCACGATCCATCGTTGACGATCCCGCAGATCTACGCCACCAGCGGCGTCAACGCCAAGCAATGGCAACTGATCGACGAGTGGGCCACGCACAATACAGGCGATGGCATCTTCTTCTATGGCGTGATGAGCCAATACGGTGCCTGCCGTCAATCAGGTGGATGTGCAGGCACGAACAACACACCGCATCGCGCCTGGAACTTCCTCATCTGGTATCTGCGATCGCACGCGCACACCTATCAATCAGCCCTCGACACGATGACCGACATGAACTGGGCGACCTGAGCCGAGCACGCCGATGGCACGCGCACCTCGCCGACCACGCCCCCACAACGCCGGCCCGCCCAGCCTCAGTGGCCATCGCCGGTTGGCACTGGCGGCTGCGGTCGTGGCGACGATGGGACTGACGGTCGTCGGGGTGGCCGAGGCGAAGCGTGGGCAGCCGGCCCCCAGCGAGCCCGAGCGCCAGATAGAGGACCAGATCGACGCCATGGTCGACAGCGGCATCCCCGAGGACGACCCCAAGGTCGAACTGCTGGAGGGCCAGGTGGCGGAGCTGCGCCGCGGCACGCGGGCCGACCCGCCGCCCGAACCCGGCGTCGACCTCGGCGACCGCGTGGCCGATGCCCAGGCGGCCGAGCGAGCCGCCGACCGGGCACAGCAGCAGGCGAGGCGTACCAGCGCAGGCTCAGTCGCATCGGCCGGAGCCGCCGGCCAGGCCACGACCGGCGGCGTCCCCACCGGACCGGCCTGGCAGAGCGGCACCGTCGAGTGCGAGCCCGTGCCGCAGGTCCTGACCGCGGCGGAGGTGGCCGGCGCCACCTGCGTCAGCGTGCCGCAACCCGACGGATCGAGCCGCTACGTGGCCGTCGGGCCCGACGGCGTGGTGCGGACGGTGTCCTTCGGCACCGACGGCAAGGTGAGCCGTAGCCCGGACCGGCAGGTCCCGGGGGGCGTGGCGGCGGGGACGACGACGGTCGCACCGACCGATGCCGGCGACATCCACGTGACCGTCCGCGGAAGGGCCCCGGTCACGGTCGACCTGGGCTGAGGGCCCCGTAGGGTGGGGCCATGCTCGACGAGACGATCAAGCGGCTGGCCACCGGGAAGAACATCGCAGCGGTCACCACCCTGCTGCCCGACGGCACACCCACGACCCAGCCCATGTGGGTCGACGCCGACGACGATCACCTCCTGCTCAACACCGAGGTGCACCGCCAGAAGTTCCTCAACATCAAGCGCGACCCGCGGATCACGGTGACCATCTGGGACAGCGCCAACCCCTACAGCTACGGCGAGGTGCGGGGCGAGGTCGTCGAAACCATCACCGGGCCCGAGGCCCGCTCGCAAATCGACGAGCTGTCACAGAAGTACCAGGGCAGCGACTACCCCGGGGTGATCAAGTCGGAGCGCGTGATCCTCAAGATCGCCCCCACCATGCGCCAGTTCGTGCGCTGAGGCGACGGACCGGTCAGCCCGCCACACCCACCAGGTCGGCCAGGCAGACCTCGGGGCGGGCACCGATGTGGCTGATCACCTCGGACGCCGCCAGCGAGCCCAGCCGGCCGCACTCGGGCAGCGGCTTGCCCGCCGTGTAGCCGTACAGGAACCCGGCGGCGTAGAGGTCGCCCGCGCCCGTGGTGTCGACCACCTCCACCGGGTGGGCCGGCACCTCGTGGGTCTCGTCGCCCGCCACGATCACCGAACCCCGTGGCCCCAGCGTCAGGCAGGTCACGCCCACCTCGGCCCGCGCCTTCTCGATGGCCGACTCGACGTCGGCGCAGCCCCACAGCTCGCAGGCCTCCGACTCGTTGGCGAACAGGATGTCGACCCGCTCGCGCACCAGCGACAGGAACCAGTCGTGGTGGCGCTGCACGCAGAACAGGTCCGACAAGGTGAGGGCCACCTTGCGGCCGGCCTCGGTGGCGATCTCGGACGCCTTCCAGTACGCCTCCATCGACTCGGGCCTGTCGAACAGGTAGCCCTCGAGGAAGGTGACTCGGGCGCTGCGCACCAGTTCGGCGTCGACGTCGTTGGGGCAGAAGAACTCGGAGGCACCCAGGTAGGTGTTCATGGTGCGCTGGGCGTCGGGTGTCACGATGATCAGGCTGCGCCCGGTCGGCGGGCCCGCGGTGGCCGGCGGGCACTCGAACACCACGCCCTGGGCCCGCATGTCGTGGGCGAACACCATGCCCAGTTGGTCGTCGGACACGCGGCCGAGGTAGCCGGCCCGGCCGCCGAAGCTGGCCACCCCGGCGACGCTGTTGCCCACGGAGCCGCCGGACATCTCGATACCGGGGCCCATGGCTGCGTAGAGCTCCTCGGCCCGGTCGGTCTCGATGAGGGTCATCGCGCCCTTGACCAGCCCTTGGACCTCGAGGAACGCGTCGTCTGCGTGGGTCAGGACGTCGACGAGCGCGTTGCCGATGCCGACGACGTCCAGGGAGGCCGGTTGAGTCACGGCGGGCGAGCCTACAGCGCGGCCTCTCCTTCAGGGCACCCGCTGGGTACGGTGGCGTGCCGTGCCCGAACAGACCCCGCCGCCCGAGATCCTCACCCCTGATGCCCCGGCGCCCGCCACGGACGCCAACCCCCACCGGCTGCCGCGCACGGTCGTGCCCCGCCGCTACGACCTCACGCTGGAGCCCGACCTCAATGCCGCCAGCTTCGTCGGCCACGAGACCATCGCCGTCGACGTGGCGGCGCCAACCTCCGAGGTGGTGCTCAATGCCGTCGAGATCGAGATGGACGAGGCGACGGCCGAGATCCCGGCCGGCGACGCTGGCGGCGAGCCGCTCGTCGCCACGGCCAACGTCACCCTCGACGAGGAGTCCGAACGCGCCACGCTCAGCTTCGACCGACCGCTGCCCGCGGGTCCGGCGACGCTGCACCTGCGCTTCCGGGGCGTGCTCAACGACAAGCTGCGCGGCTTCTACCGTTCGACCTTCACCGACGATGCCGGGGTCGAGCGGGTGCTGGCCGCCACGCAGATGGAGTCCACCGACGCCCGCCGGGCCTTCCCCTGCTGGGACGAGCCCGACGCCAAGGCCGTCTTCGGCGTGACCCTTGTGGTCCCCGAGGACCTGCTCGCCATCTCCAACGCCGCCGAACTGGACCGTACGCCCGCCGGCCAGACCGCCGACGGGCGCAAGAAGATGGCGATCCGGTTCGCCGACACCATGCCCATGTCGACCTACCTGGTGGCGTTCGTGGTGGGGCCGCTGGTGGCCACCGACCCCGTCGACGTCGACGGCAAGCCGCTGCGGGTCGTGTGCCCGATCGGCAAGGAGCAGCTGGCGGACTACGCGCTCGAGGTCGGTGCCTTCGCGCTGCGCTACTTCACCGACTGGTTCGGCATCGTCTACCCGGGCGACAAGCTCGACCTCGTCGCCATCCCCGACTTCGCCTTCGGGGCCATGGAGAACCTCGGCTGCGTGACGTTCCGCGAGCGCTACGTGCTGGTCGACCCGGCCACGGCGACCCAGGCCGAGCTGCAGGCCGTGGTCGACGTCATCGCCCACGAGATCGCCCACATGTGGTTCGGCGACCTGGTGACCATGAAGTGGTGGAACGGCATCTGGCTCAACGAGGCCTTCGCCACCTTCATGGAGATGAGCTGCACCGATTCCTTCCGCCCCGACTGGCGGCGCTGGGTGGACTTCGGCCTGTCCCGCACGGCCGCCTTCGACACCGATGCCCTGGCCGCCACCCGGCCGATCGAGTACCCGGTGGTGTCGCCGGCCGACGCCGACGGCATGTTCGACGTGCTCACCTACGAGAAGGGCGCGTCGGTCGTCCGCATGCTCGAGCAGCACCTGGGGCCGGAGCGCTTCCGTGACGGCATCCGCCGCTACATGGCCCGCCACCAGTACGGCAACACCGAGACGTCCGACCTGTGGGACGCCCTCGAGGCCGAGACCGGCGAGCCCGTGCGGCGCATCGCCGAGAGCTGGATCTTCCAGGGCGGCTTCCCCGAGATCAGCGTGGAGCCGGGCACGGGCAACGGCGGCGGGCCCACGCTCCGGCTGGCGCAGCGCCGGTTCCGCTATGCCGGCCCCGAGGGCCCAGACGGCCATGGCGACACCGATGGCGCCGAGCGCTGGGCCGTGCCGGTGGCGGTGGAGACCGGGGACGAGGCAGGGGCCACCGTCGACCGCCTGTTGCTCGACACCGAGGCCGCCGAGATCGACCGCCCGGCAAGCAGCACCTGGGTCAAGGCCAATGCCGGCGCCCACGGCTTCTACCGCGTCCGCTACGCCGAGCCGCTGCTCGCCACCCTGCTCCACCGCCTCGACGAGCTGACCGCCCTGGAGCGCTACGCCCTGGTGGACGACGCCTGGGCGGCGGTGCTGGCCGGCGCGACGCCCGCCTCGTCGTTCGTCGAGACCGCCGAGGGCTTCGTCGACGAGACCGACCTGTCGGTGTGGGAGCGCATCGTCGGGGGCCTCGGCCAGCTCGAGCGGCTGGTCGAGGGCGACGCCGCCCAGCGCCTCCACACCCGGGTGGCGACGCTTGTGGGACCGGCCCGGGCCCGACTGGGGGCCGAGGTCCGTGCGGACGACGACGACCGCAGCCGCTCCTTGCGCGGCCTGCTGCTCCAGACCGCGGGGCTGCTCGGTGACGACGGCGCCGCCCGCGACCGCTCGACCGACCTGCTGGAGGCGTACCTGGCCGACCCGGGCGGCGTGGATCCCAGCCTCGCCGCGGCGGCCCTGGTGGTCTCCGCCACCCTGGGCGACGAGGCACTGCACAACCGGTTGGTCGAGCGCTTCCGCGCTTCGGACAATCCGCAGGACCGGGAGAGGCTGCTGTTGGCCTTGTCACGCTTCCGCGATCCCGGCTGCCTCCAGCGCACGCTAGACCTCGCCCTGTCGGGCGCGGTCCGGACCCAGGACGCCCCCTACCTGTTGCGGGAGACACTCACCAACCGGGACAACGGCGCCGCGGCGCTGGCGTTCGTGACCGACCGCTGGGCGGAGATCACCGAGCGGTTCCCGGCCAACAGCATCCCCCGGCTGGTGTCGGGCATCCGGGCCGTGCGCGAGCGCCCGCTGGCCGAGCGGGCGGTGGCGTTCCTGGCCGAGCATCCGATCCCCCAGGGCGCGCTGCAGGTGCGGCAGCACATCGAGCGGATGTGGGTCACGGTGGCCTTGGCCGAGCGCGAGTCCGAGCGGCTCGCCGCCTACCTGGCCGGGTGACCAACTGTGTGACGATCGGGCTCCCGCCTTGCTTCGAACGGGTCGCGTGCACCACGATCGTGCCCCTGACCCACGCCGGAGTGACCGTGGTGGTTCACTAGCTGAGGACCGGACGTGGACGTGACCCTTCATCGAATGCACAATCCGCCGCTCGAGATACCGCGTCTGCGCGCCCTGGTCCGCCACGCCCTGCCCAACCTGGTCGAGGCGACCGTGGTGCCGTTGCTGGTCTTCTACAGCTTCCTGTGGCTGACCGGCGTCTGGGGTGGGCTGATCGGCGCCCTGGCCTGGTCGTACACCGCGATCATCCGGCGGCTGGTGACCGGCCGGTCGGTCCCCGGGCTGCTCGTGCTGGGCGTGATCGGCATGACGGCCCGCACGGTGGTGGCGGCGCTGTCGGGCAGCGTGTTCGTCTACTTCCTGCAGCCCACCCTCACCACCGTGCTGATCGCCGGCGTGTTCCTGTTGTCGGTGCCCGCCGGGCGACCGATCGCCGAGCGCCTGGCCGGCGACTTCTGCCCCCTCCCGGCCGCCTTCATCAGCTCGCCGCCGGTGCGCCGCTTCTTCGCCCGCATCACCGTGCTGTGGGCGTTCGTGCAGCTGACCAACGCCGCCGTCAGCGTCTGGCTGCTGCTGACCCAGCCGGTCGGCACGTACGTGCTGGCCAAGTCCGCCACCTCGTGGGGACTCACCATCGCCGCGATCGGGCTGTCGACCCTGTACTTCAAGCGGTCGATGCACAACCACGGCATCGCCATCCGCTGGCGGTCGTAGTGCATCATCGGGTGAGGCGCTAGTGCCCCGCGACGTGCGCGCCCTCGTGCTGCGCACCGCCGATGGCCTGAGCCTGGCCGCCGACGCGTGGCTGACCCGCGAGCCGGCAGCGGCGGCCGTGGTCCTCGTCCACGGCTTCGGTGGGCACCGGCACAGCTCCACGGTCGTCGCCCTGGCCCACGAGCTGCGGGCCGAGGGGCATGCGGTGGTGACCTTGGACCTGCGGGGCCACGGCGAGTCCGGGGGCCTGTGCACACTGGGCGACAAGGAAGGGCTGGACGTGGCGGCCGCCGTGGTGGCCGCCCGCGACCTGGCGTCCCGGGTGGTCCTGGTGGGCGCGTCGCTGGGCGCGATCGCGGTGCTGCGCTACGCCGTGGGTGATCCCGACCTGGTCGGTGTGGTGACCGTCAGCTCACCAGCGCAGTGGCGGCTGACCACGCGTCGGACGGCCCTCGCCGCAGCGCTCACCCGCACCCGGCTGGGACGACGGCTGGCGCGCCGGCGCGGCGTCCGGCTCGACCGCCGTTGGACCTGGCCCGAGCCGCCCGACGCCCTGGCCGCCCGGCTGTCGGTGCCGCTGGCGGTCGTGCACGGTCGGGACGACCGGTTCATGCCCACCAGCGAGGCCGAAGTGCTGCACGACGCCGCACCCGGAGACCGCCGCCTCGACCTGGTGGCGGGCATGGGCCACGCCTACGGCACGCCGGGTCTGGGGCCCATCACCACCGCGGTCGCCTGGTGCCTCGACGTCGAGGCACCGGTCACGAGTGCTGCGCCAGCGCCTCTGTCCAGCTAGCCCCCCGCTCGATGAGCTGCTGGTAGCCGATCAGCTGCCGGGGGCGGTTCATGGCCAGCGCCCCCACCAGGCGGTCGCCGCGGCGGTAGAGGGCGACGAAGCGCCGCTCCTCGGTGGACCCGTCCACGACCCGCACCTCGTCGGCACCGGCGGAGCGCCCGGCCAGCTGGATCTTGCGATCGTACTGGTCGGACCAGAACCAGGGCACCGGGTCGTAGGGCTCAGGGTCCGCGCCCTCACGATCACCGTCGCCGTCGAGCCAGGCCAGGAGACGGCGGGCGGCGTGGACGCCCATGGTGATGGCGTTGTCCCAGTGCTCGACGCGCATCAGCTCGCCGAAGCGTCGGCTGGGCCAGCGGGCCACGTCGCCGGCGGCCACCACCCCGGACGCCGCCAGCGTGGTGGCGTCGCACACCACGCCGTCGTCCAGCGTCAGCCCCGAGCCCTCGAGCCAGCCGGTGTTGGGGACCACGCCGATGCCCACCACCACCAGGTCGGCCTCGATCGCCGAGCCGTCGGCCAGCCGGACCCGCTCGACCCGGCCGCCGGCATGGCCCCGGCCGCCGTCGCCGCCGCCCAGGCTCGCCACCGCCGTGCCCAGCCGCACGTCGACGCCGTTGTCCCGGTGCAGGTCGGCCATGACCGCGCCCATCTCCTCCCCCAGCGCCTGGCCCAGCGGCACCGGCAGTGCCTCGAGGATCGTGACGTCCATGCCCCGGGTACGGCAGGTGGCGGCCACCTCGGCGCCGATGAAGCCGGCGCCCACCACGACGACCCGGCGGGCACCGGCGTCGATCTCGGCGCGGACGGCCAGGCAGTCGTCGAGCGTCCGCAGCGTGTGGACCCCGAGGAGGTGGTCGCTCCCCGGGAGCCGGCGGGGCGTGGCACCGGTGGCGATCACGAGGCCGTCGAATCCGACCCGGTCGCCGTCGGCCAGCACCACCTGGCGGGCATCGAGGTCCAGCCCCTTGGCCATCGTGCCCAGCCGCCAGTCGAGACCGAGGGCGTCGAGCCCCCCATCGACCCCCACGGTCAGCGCCAGCCGGTCGGCCTCCCAGTGGCCGGCGAGCACCTGCTTGGACAACGGGGGCCGGTCGTACGGGGCGTGCACCTCGTCGCCAACCACCGTGACGGTGCCGTCGAAGCCCTGGCTGCGCAGCTCCTCGGCGGCCCTCAGACCGGCCAGCGAGGCGCCGACGACGACGATGCGAGGGATCAAGTGGCGCTCAGGTGTCGGCGATCGAGATGGCGGCCTTGGGGCAGCGCCGGACGGCCTCTTCGACCTTGGGGCGGAGCTCGTCGGGCGGCGTCTCGTCGAGGACGTAGAGGAAGTCGTCGTCGCGGACCTCGAACACCTCGGGCGCCGCCTCCATGCAGCGGGCGTTGCTCTCACACAGGTCGAAATCGACCACCACGCGATAGCCCATCGGCTTCCCTCCCTGTCTTGCGGACCCGAACAAACGTAGCCCTCGCGCGGGCGAGTCCCCGATAGCGTCCACGGCCATGACGGCGGCGGCCGCACTCGAACTGCGTGACATCAGCGTGCGCGACGCGCGTCGTATCGCGCTGGCGGCCCAGGGGTTCACGGACACCCGTCCCCGCGGCCGGGTCGACCGGCGGCACTTCCGGCGGGTGCTGGACCGGTTGGCCACCGTGCAGCTCGACTCCGTCAACGTGGTCACCCGCAGCCACGAGCTGGTGTTCTTCGCCCGGCTCGGTCCCTACGATCGCGACGCGCTGAGCCGCTGGCTGTGGGGCAGCCGCGAGGTGTTCGAGTACTGGGGGCACGAGGCGTCGCTGCATCCCGTCGAGCGGCACCCGCTGCTGCGCTGGCGCATGGCCGGCGAGCACGCCTGGGGCGGTGTCCGGCGGGTGGCCCGTGACAACCCCGAGCTGGTGGCCGCCGCCCTGGCCGAGGTCGCCGAGCGGGGGCCGGTGGTGATCGGTGAGCTCGACGTCCACCGCTCGTCGCCCCGCACCGAGAGCTGGTGGGGCTGGGGCGAGGGCAAGCGCGTGGTCGAGCACCTCTTCCACACCGGTCAGATCACCGCCGTCCGCCGCAACGGCTTCTCCCGCGCCTACCTGCTGTCGGAGCGCTGGCTCCCGGCCTACGTCCTCGCCGCCCCCACGCCGGCGGAGGCCGACGCCCACTGCGAGCTCCTGCTGGTCGCCGCCCGGGCCCACGGCATCGGCACGGCCCGCGACCTGGCCGACTACTTCCGGCTCAACGTTCCGGCGGCGGCCAAGCTGCTCGAGGGCCTGGCGGCCGACGGCGCACTGGTGCCGGTGCGGGTCGATGGCTGGCGCCAGCCCGCCTACCTGCACCCGGCGGCGCACCTGCCTCGCCGCCGGTTGCGGGCGCGGGCGCTGCTGTCGCCGTTCGACTCGTTGATCTGGGAGCGCCAGCGCACCGAGCGCCTGTGGGACTTCACCTACCGCATCGAGATCTACACGCCCGCTCCGAAGCGGACCTACGGCTACTACGTGCTGCCGTTCCTGCTCGACGAGGCCCTCGTGGCCCGGGTCGACCTCAAGGCCGATCGCCAGGCCGGCGTGCTGCGGGTGCGGGCCGCGTGGGCCGAGGACGCGGTGACCGAACACGACCGGGTGGCCGCCGAGCTTGCGGCCGAGCTGGCGGAGATGGCCAGCTGGCTCGAGTTGGGCGACGGCGTGGCGATCGACGACCGGGGCGACCTGGCACCGGACCTACGGCGAGCGGTGGCCCGCGATCAGGCCCCGTAGCGGTCGTGGAACGTCTTGCTCGCCGCCGGCGTGCGCCGGGGCGGGCCCAGCGGGCGGGCCGGGCGGCCGATGGGCACCACGGCCATCGGCTCGACGCCCTCGGGGAGGTTCACGACGGCCCGGAGCTCGGCGGCAGCCACCGTGGTGAGCGTGGTGAGGGCAGAGCCGTAGCCGAGCGCGTTGGCCGCCAGCAGCAGGTTCTGCACCGCCGGGAAGATCGAAGCCCCCAACGTGGCGCGGGTGGTGGCGTCGCGGCCGTCGCCGGCCGCCACCACGAGCACGGGGGCGCCGCCGAAGTCCGAGCGGATGGCGCCGTCGACCTCCGCGAACAGGCCGGCGTCCACGCGCGGACGGGAGTGCTCGCCGGCGCCGCCGTCCCACAGCCGCCGGGTCAGCTCACCGATGGCCCGCCGCTGCTCGTCGTCCCGGACCACCACGAACACCCAAGGCTGGGCGTTCTCGGCGCTGGGGGCATGGACCGCGGCATCGAGCATGCGGGCGATGTCGTCGTCGGGCACGGGATCGGCCGCGAAGGCGCGGCAGGCGCGCTGCGCCAGCACGACGTCGAAGAAGGAGGGCTGGCCCAAGCGCCGGCATGGTAGTGCCGAGGGCGTGGGCGGATCAGCGACCGCCATGCCCGAGCACACTGCCCACCAACAAGGCGAGACGCTGATCACAATGCGCTACGGTGTGCGGGTCGAGTAGTCGACCCGCACAGCTCGGCGTCGAAAAGCTGGGAACCACAGGGGGAAGCTCATGCGCAAGCGCAAGGGGGCGATCGTCGCCCTCGTCGCGACCGCCGCGCTCATCGTCCCGATCGGGACGGCGGCCGGCGGCACTGCAGGGCCCGACATCAACACGAGCGCGGCCCGGACCGTTGCCGCGGCCGACGGAACCGGGGAGTTCGTCGTGTTCTACGCCGACGGAGTCGACGCCGCTGATGCCCATGCCGCCATCGCCGCGGCTGGCGGGACGGTCGTCGACGAGATCGGCGCCCTGGGCATCGCCCGGGTCACCACCGACAACGCCGGGTTCGCCGGGGCACTGGCCGCCAATGGCACGACCAAGGGCGTGGTTCGCAACCACTCGGTTGGCAGCAATACCAAGGGCGCAGCCCATCGCTTCGCCGAGGAACGGGCCGTCGAGGACCGGGCCGCCTACGCGGCCGAGGTCAAGGCTGGCGGCGCGAGCGCTGCGGCCGTGTCTAGCCCCACGAAGAAGTCGGGACCGGAGACGTTCTCGTACCTGCAGTGGAACATGCAGATGATCGCGGCCACGCCCAACCTGGCACACGCAACCGCCACCGGTGAGGGCGTCACGGTCGGCATCATCGACACAGGAATCGATGGGACCCATCCCGACTTGGCGCCCAACTTCAACGCGGGGCTGAGCCGGAACTTCACCACCGACATCCCCGACATCGACGGTCCCTGCGAGGCCGAGCCCGACCAGTCGTGCGAGGACCCGGCCGACGTCGACGAGGGTGGTCACGGTAGCCACGTGTCCGGCATCGTCGCCGCCGCGTACAACGGCGTCGGGGTGGCGGGTGTGGCGCCCGACGCCACGCTGGTCAACCTGCGGGCCGGCCAGGACTCGGGGTTCTTCTTCTTCTTCGAGACCATCGCGGCCATCGCCTACGCCGCCGAGAACGACATCGACGTCGTGAACATGAGCTTCTACACCGACCCGTGGCTCTACAACTGCGACTCGGCCGATGACTACATCGAGGGCGAGGTCACCGAGGAACAGTTGGCAGAGCAGGCGATGATCCGCGAGGGCATCATCGAGGCTGTCGCGTACGCACGGACCAACGGCGTCACGCTCGTGGCCGCCGCCGGCAACCAGCACGCCGACCTTGCGGCCCCGACCCGCTTCGACGACACCAGCCCGGACTACCCGCTCGAGACCAACCAGGAGCGGACGGTCACCAGCGACTGCCTCGACCTGCCGTCCGAGGCGCCGGGAGTGATCCAGGTCTCGTCGATCGGGCCATCGAAGGTCAAGGCCGACTACTCGACCTGGGGCCTGGGCGCCATCGACGTGGCGGCGCCCGGCGGCTGGTTCCGCGACGGCTTCGGCACGCAGGACTTCAGGGAGCCGGAGAACATGATCCTGTCGAGCTACCCGGTCGAAGTCGCCCGGGAGGAGGGCGCAGTGAACAAGGGCGGCGGCCTGAAGGACCCGCACTTCTACCTGCAGGACTGCACGGCCGGTAAGCCCTGCGCCTACTACCAGTACCTCCAGGGCACGTCGATGGCCTCGCCGCACACCACCGGCGTCGTGGCGTTGATCATCCAGGCCCACGGCACGTCCGACGGAGCCGGCGGGTTCGATCTAGCCCCCGATGCCGTCTACGACATCTTGACGTCGACGGCCAGCGACACGCCGTGCCCCGACCCGGCGCTGCTGGACTACACACAGGAAGGCCGGCCGGCCTCGTGGAACGCCACCTGTGTCGGCACGGCCGAGTACAACAGCAACTACGGCGAGGGCATCGTCAACGCCGCCGCGGCTGTCGCTCCCTGACGCGTCGGCCCGCTCGTCAACACAGGGCGCTCGGCACCGGCCGGGCGCCCTGTCGCGTCAGGGCAGCGTCAGGACCTCGGCGCCGGCGTCGGTGACCAGCAGCGTGTGCTCGAACTGGGCGGTGCGACGGCGGTCGACCGTGACCGCCGTCCAGCCGTCGCTCCAGAGCTGGTGCTGCCACGACCCCATCGTGATCATCGGCTCGATGGTGAAGGTCATGCCCGGCTCGATGAGCGTCGTCGCCCGCGGGTCGTCGTAGTGCGGGATCTGCAGGTCGGTGTGGAACTGCTCGCCGATGCCGTGGCCCACGAACGCCCGCACCGCGCCGTAGCCGTGCGCCTCGGCATGAGCCTGGATGGCCCGGCCGATGGCGCGGATCGGCCGGCCGGGCTGGACGACGGCGATCCCCCGCTCCAGGCACTCGCGGGTGACCCGGATGAGCTCGGCCGAGGCGTCGTCGATGGTCCCGACCGGGAAGGTGGCGTTGGTGTCGCCGTGCACGCCGTCGAGGTAGATGGTCACGTCGAGGTTGACGATGTCGCCGTCGATCAGCGCCCGGTCGTCGGGGATCCCGTGGCAGATGACCTCGTTGACCGAGGTGCAGAGCGACTTGGGGAAGGCGCCGTAGTTGAGGGGGCTCGGATAGCCGCCCCGCTTGATGCACTCCTCGTGGCACAGGGCGTCGAGCTCGTCGGTGGTCACGCCCGGCGTCACTGCCGCCCCCACGATCTGCAGGACCTCGGCCGCCGCCTTCCCGGCCCGCCGCATGCGCTCGATCACCTCGGGCGACCGCACGTGCGACTCGAGACGGCGCACCGGCACGCCGGTCTCGGCGTAGTGCGGTCGGGGGATGCCGGCCGGCACCGGCCGAGCGGGGCTCACCCGCCCGGGACGGACGTGGTCGGTGCTTGCCTTGTGGCAGCGCTTGAACTTGCGGCCGCTGCCGCACCAGCAGGGATCGTTGGCCTTGAGGGCGAGGGCGGTCATCGAAGTCGTTGCCATGACCCGCCCAGGCTACCGAGCCAGCGATCCCACCTTGCTGGTGACATCAACAACCGGTCGCGGCTGCCAGGATGCGGCACGCCTCGCTCATCCGAGCCGCCGACAACGTCATCACCCGGCGGCGGAAGCGATCCCGGGGCAGGGTGTGCAGGTTGTCGAAGTTCGCGACGCAGTCCGTTGGCACACCATCGGCGCGGGACGTGAGATCGAGCTCGGACACGAGGCCGCGGCGGGTACGGGTCAATGCAGCCACGACCACCGCGCCGATCCGGTCAGCCACCGGGTCACGCGTCAGCACGAGAACCGGCCGGTCGCCGCCCGGAGTTGCCGCGAACCAGACCTCACCTCGTCGCATCGGCCCAGTCCGACCAATCCTCGGCTGGGCCCCAGTCGGCGATGTCGGCGAGCGCTTGCTCGCCGTCGTCCAGCGGTTGGCGAGCCCACGTCTCGGCATCGTTCTCGTTCTCGAGGCGCAAGAGGTGACGCCGGAGCGCCTCACGGAGCAGCTCCGACCTGTCAACTCCCAGCCTCTCGGCCCAGGTCTGTGCCTCGGCCGCCTGGTCCTCGTCGACGCGGAAGCTCAGCATTGTCATACAGCTAGCCTAGCTCGTATGACACAGGTGGGCGACGCCGACTGGGCGGTGCCCGTCAACGGGTCACCGACCGGGTGGGCGACGTCGACGCCGTCCCCGAGCTCGAACCCGAGGTGGAGAGCGCCGCCGCCTGACCGGCCGCCTGATCGGCGAGGTCACCCGGGCACCCCGTCCCCACGAGGGATGATGGAGCCCGGCGGCACCGGCCGACGGCGAGGAGGTGGCGATGCAGGTCGTGCTCGAGGGCATCGAGCTGCGCGCCGTGCGGATGCCCCTCGCCGAGCCGTTCGTGACGGCCCACGGCACCCGTCGCCACCGCCAGGTGGTGATCGTGCGGGCCGTGGCCGCCGAAGGACCGGCGGGCTGGGGCGAATGCGTGGCCGAGCCCGAGCCGACCTACTGGCCCGAATACACGGCCGGCGCGTTGCACGTGCTGGAGCATCACCTGGTCCCCCGCCTGCTGGAGGGGCGCTCCCTGCGCGAGGTGCGCGGCCACCACATGGCCAAGGCGGCGCTCGAGTGCGCCGCCCTCGACGCCGGCCTGCGGGCCGAGGACCGCTCGATGGCCGCCTTCCTCGGCGCCACGCGTCCCGTCGTGCCCACCGGCATCGCCCTCGGGATCACCCGCACCATCGACGGACTGATCGAGTCCGTGGTCCGTTGGCGTGACCGGGGCCACCGCGCGTTCAAGCTCAAGGTCCGCCCCGGCTGGGAGGTCGAGCCGGTGCAGGCCGTGCGCGACGACGTCGGCGACGAGGTCGCCCTGCTGGTCGACGCCAACGGCAGCTTCCGCAGCGACAACCCCGACGACCTGGCCGTCCTTGCCCGCCTGGCCGACCCGGAGCTGGGGCTGGTCGCCATCGAGCAGCCGTTCGCCCCCGACGACCTGGTCGGCCACGCCCGCCTGACCCGCCAGATCGACGTGCCGGTGTGCCTCGACGAGTCGATCGGGTCGCTGGGTGACCTCGACACGGCGCTGGCGCTCGGGGCCTGCGGAGCGGTGAGCCTCAAGGCCGGGCGGGTGGGCGGGCTGGTCCAGGCCCGGCGGGTGCACCAGCGCTGTCGCGACGCCGGGGTGTCGCTGCGCTGCGGCGGCATGCTCGAGACCGGCATCGGGCGCGCCCTCAACCTCGCCATCGCCGCCCTGCCCGGGTGCAACCTGCCTCCCGACCTCGGGCCGTCGTCGCGCTACTTCTCCACTGACCTCACGCCCGCCTTCGACTCCCGGGGTGGCACCATGATCGTGCCGAGCGGGCCCGGCCTCGGGGTCGAGCCGCTGGCGGAGGTGCTCGAGGACATGACCGTGAGCAAGCGCATGCTGCGAGCCGCGACGTGACGGCCGATGTGACGGCCGGATTGCCGGTGACCGTCGACGACGTCCTCGCCGCCGCCGACCGCCTGGCCAGATCGATCGAGCGCACCCCCAGCGCGCACTCCCGCACCCTGTCCCACGTGCTCGGGTGCCACGTGGTGGTGAAGTTCGAGAACCTGCAGTTCATCGCATCGTTCAAGGAGCGGGGCGCCCTCAACAAGCTGCTCCAGCTCGACGACGGCGAGCGGGCCAAGGGCGTCGTGGCGATGTCGGCCGGGAACCATGCCCAGGCCGTCGCCTACCACGCCAGCCGGCTCGGCATCGACGCCACCATCGTGATGCCCACCAACACGCCGTTCGTGAAGGTCCAGCGGACCCGCGAGCTGGGGGCCACCGTCGTGCTGCTGGGTGACGGCTTGGCCGAGGCGGAGGCCGAGGCCCTGCGCTTGGCCGGCGACGAGGGCCGCACGTATGTCCACCCGTTCGACGACCCGGCCGTCATCGCTGGGCAGGGCACGTGCGCGCTGGAGATGCTGGCCGACGACCCCGACCTCGAGGTGCTTGTCGTCCCCGTCGGTGGCGGCGGCCTGCTCGCCGGTATGGCCGTGGCCGCCAGGAGCCTGTCGCCCGACATCGAGCTGATCGGCGTCCAGACCGAGCGCTATCCGTCGATGGCCGCTCACGTGCACCGGGCCGATTGGCCCTGCGGCGGATCCACCATCGCCGAGGGCATCGCGGTCCCCCATGCAGGCGACCTCACCGGCCGCATCATCGCCGCGCTCGCCGACGACGTGCTCACCGTCAGCGAGGTGAGCATCGAGCAGGGCATGAACCTGCTGCTGGAGATCGAGAAGGTGGTGGCCGAGGGGGCCGGTGCCGCCGGCATCGCGGCCCTGCTCGAACAACGCGAGCGCTTCGCCGGCAAGAAGGTGGGCGTCGTCATCACCGGCGGCAACGTCGACCCCCGGCTGCTCGCCTCGGTCATCATGCGGGGGCTGATCCGCAGCGGGCGGCTGACCCGCCTGCACGTCGAGGTTCCCGACGTGCCCGGCAGCATGGGCGACGTCGCCACCATCCTCGGCCGGGCCGGGGCCAACATCGTCGAGATCCTGCACCAGCGGATGTTCGTGGACCTGTCCGCCAAGTCGGCCGAGATCGAGGTCACGATCGAGACCCTCGACAAGCACCACGTGCACCGGGTCGTGGCCGCCCTCGAGGACGCCGGCTACGCGGTCTCGCTCGGCCTGTTCACCCACCGCGAGGCCCCACCCGCCTGAGTGCCGGGTACCGGCCCGGTATGGGACCGGTTGCCGACCGGGTAGCCGAGCGGCGTGAGGTCACGCCCGGTCGACGCCGTGCTGTGCGACCGCGACGGCACGCTGATCGCCGACGTGCCGTACAACGGCGACCCGGCGCGCGTCGGGGCCCTGCCCGGGGTCGCCGGCGGGCTCGCGCGGCTGCGGGCCGCCGGCGTCAAGCTCGCCGTGGTGTCCAACCAGAGCGGCGTCGCCCGCGGGCTGCTCACGACCGACCAGGTCGAGGCCTGCAACGCGAGGGTGGCCGAGCTGCTCGGTCGTTTCGACCTGATGCTGTGGTGCCCGCATGGCCCCGGGGAGGGCTGCGACTGCCGCAAGCCGGCCCCCGGGATGGTGGTGGAGGCGGCATTGCGGCTCGGCGTCCCGGTGCCGCGCTGCGCGGTGGTGGGCGACATCGCCGCCGACATGGAGGCCGCCCGCGCCGCCGGGGCTGTCGGCGTGCTCGTGCCCAACGCCCGCACGCTGCCCGCCGAGGTCGAGGCGGCGCCGCTGGTCGCCCCCGACTTCGACCGAGCCGTCGACCTGCTGCTCGGCGTGGGAGCGCCGCCATGAGCCGGCACCTGCTCGTGGCCCGCCTCGACAACTGCGGCGACGCGCTGTTGGCGGGACCGGCGGTGCGGGCGGCCGCGGCTGCCGGCCGGCGGGTCCACCTGCTGTGCGGTCCCCGGGGCCGGGCAGGCGCCGACCTGCTGCCGGGACTGGCGAGCGTCATCGAGGCGCCCGTGCCCTGGATCGAGCCGCTGCCGATGCCCGTCCGCCAGGCCGACGCCCAGTGGCTCGTCGACGAGGTCGAGCGCCGGTCCATCGGCGAGGCGGCGATCCTGGGTTCGTCGCACCAGAGCCCGTTGCCGCTGGCGCTGCTGCTGCGATGGGCGGGAGTCGAGCGCATCGCCGCGGTGAGTCACGACCACGCCGGCTCGCTGCTCGACCATCGCATCCCCGGAGACCCCGATGTGCACGAGGTGGTCCGGGCGTTGCTGGTAACCGACGCCCTCGGCATCGCCCGGCCCACCGACGACCGGCTGCGGGTCGACCTCGCGGGCACCAGCCTTCCCGCGCTGCCGGGCATCGACGGTCGCTTCCTGGTCCTCCACCCGGGCGCCAGCGTTCCGGCCCGCACAATGGCGGTGGATCAATGGGCCGGAACGGCCCGCGCACTGGCCGCCGGCGGCTGGAACATCGCCGTCACCGGGTCCCCGGAAGAAGCGCGTCTGACCGCTCAGGTGGCGGGGGATGACGCGCGTGTGCTGGACCTCGGAGGACGTACCACGCTGCGTGAGCTCGGACGGCTGCTGGCGTCGGCCACCGCCTTCGTCGGCGGCAACACGGGCCCCATGCACCTGGCCGCCGCCGTCGGGACGCCCGTGGTGACCGCCTTCGCCGCCACCGTGCCCGTCGACCGCTGGCGGCCGTGGCGGGTGCCCCATGTGGTCCTCGGCGACCACACGGTGCCCTGCGCGGGTTGCCGCAGCCGCGTATGCCCGCTGGACGAGCAGGTGTGCCTGAGCCGTGTGCGCCCGGCCGAGGTGGTCGCCGCGGTGCGCAAGCTCACAGGGGGACCGACGGAACGGGCACGGCAGCCGGCGGAGGCCGGGTCGTGACGGGTCTGCGCGTCGATCTGGTGTCGGAGCACGCCAGCCCGCTCGCCACCCTGGGCGGCGCCGACGCCGGCGGGCAGAACGTCCACGTCGCCGCCCTAGCCATCGCCCTCGGCGGGCTGGGCTGCGATGTCACGGTCCACACGCGGGCCGAAGCGCCGCACCTCCCGCGGCGGGTCTCGCTGGCGCCCAACGTCGAGGTCGAGCACGTCCGGGCCGGTCCCGCAGCGCCGGTCCCCAAGGACGAGCTGCTGACGTACATGCCGAGCTTCGCCGCCCGCCTGCGCCGCCGATGGGCCGTCCGGGCGCCGCACGTGGTTCATGCCCATTTCTGGATGTCCGGTTGGGCGTCGCGACACGCCCAACCCGCCGGCGTGCCGGTCGTACAGACCTTCCACGCCCTCGGCGTCGTCAAGCGGCGCCACCAGGGCGTCGCCGACACCAGCCCCTCCGAGCGCCATGCCATCGAAGCCGAGCTGGCGCAGCGGGTGGACCACATCGTGGCGACCTCCAGCGACGAGCGCAGCGAGCTGCTGGCGCTGGGTGCCGACCCCGAGCGCATCTCGGTGGTGCCGTGCGGGATCGATCCGGCGATGTTCCGCCCCGACGGACCGGTCGCGCCGCGCCGGTCGCGCCGCCGGGCGCCGCGCCACCGGATCGTCACCGTCAGCCGGCTGGTCCCCCGCAAGGGGATCGCCGACGTGATCGCCGCGCTCCCCGGGCTGCCGGACGCCGAGCTGGTGATCGCCGGTGGACCCCCGGCCGATCAGCTGGACGCCGACCCTGAGGCGCGTCGGCTCCGGGAGTTGGCCGAAGCTGCTGCCGTGGCCGACCGCGTGCGGCTGGTGGGCGCGCTGCCCCGGCCGGAGGTCGCGGCGCTGCTGCGCTCGGCCGACCTGGCCGTGTGCGTGCCGTGGTACGAGCCGTTCGGCATCGTCCCGCTCGAGGCCATGGCCTGCGGCACCCCCGTCGTGGGCAGCGCCGTCGGCGGCCTGCTCGACACCGTCGTCGACCGCCGCACGGGACTGCTCGTGCCACCCAGGCAACCCGAGGCGATCGCCGAGGCCGTCCGGCATCTGCTCGACAACCCGTCGCTGCGCCGCCGCATGGGCGATGAGGGCGCCGCCCAGGTCCGCCAGCGGTTCACCTGGGAGCAGGTGGCCCGGTCGACCCTCGAGGTCTACGAGCAGCTGTGCGACCGGCGGGCATCGTGGGCGGTGCCGGCGTGACCGTTCATCCTCGGGGGCTGCGCCCCCGCACCCCATCGTCGCTGGCGCCCACGGCGCCTCTCATGGATCATCTGGACGAGTCGCGGCGGGGACTGGCGGCGCTGGCCGGCAAGCTCGGCCAGATCGAGCGCTGGGGCGCGGTGCTCCGCCGGCGGCTCGAGGACGGCGGGCGCCTGCTGGTGGCCGGCAACGGCGGCAGCGCAGCGCTGGCCCACCACCTCGCCGGCGAGCTGGTCGGGCGCTACGACCGCGAGCGCCGGCCGTTCAGCGCGCTGGCGCTGTCGGCCGAGACCGCCGGGCTCACCGCGATCGGCAACGACTACGGCTTCGACCAGTGCTTCGCCCGCCAGGTCGAGGCCCACGGCCGGCCCGGCGACGTGTTGCTGGCGCTGTCGACCTCGGGCGCCAGCGTGAACCTGCTGCGGGCGGTGGACGCAGCCCGTGGCGCCGGCGTCGAGGCGTGGGCCATGACGGGGCCGGCGCCGAACCCGCTGGCGGGCGCGGTCGACGACGTCCTCACGGTCGACTGCGCGGGCACGCCCAGCGTGCAGGACGTCCAACAGGTTGCCGTCCACCTGCTGTGCCTCGCCTTCGAGCTGGCCGGGTCCCCATCGTGAGCCGACGGCCGGTGTCCGTCACGGTCGTCGGCGACGCCCTGCTCGACGTCGATTGGGTGGGCTCGGTGGACCGCGTGTGTGCCGACGCGCCGGTCCCGGTCCTCGACATGGGCTTGGAGCGCCATCGGCCGGGCGGCGCCGGGCTGGCCGCCCGGTGCGCGGCGCAAGCGGGCGCGGCGGTGACGCTTGTGACCGCGGTGGGCGGCGACCAGGCGGGGGCGCGGTTGCGGGACGAGCTGGCGGCCGACGGCGTGCGCGTGGTCGACCTCGGCCTGGACGGCCCGACGCCCGTGAAGCTGCGGTTGCGGGCAGGCGGTCAGTCGCTGGTGCGCGTCGACCAGGGATGTTCGCCGGTGTGGGCACCGGGGGCCTGGATCCCCGAGGCCACGGCGGCCGTCGAGGGGGCGGAGGCGGTGCTGGTGTCGGACTACGGCCGGGGCCTCGCGGCCCTCGCGGCTTTCCGGGCCGTGCTGGACGCACTGCTCACCGAGACCGGCCGGCGGGTGCCCGTGGTGTGGGACCCGCATCGGCTGGGGCCGGAGCCGCCCGCCGGGCTCGACGTGCTCGTTCCCAACCTGGACGAGGCGCGACGCCTGGCGGCCGAGGACGCGGGTATGGAGGGTCGCCGTGCAGATGCCTCCACGCAGGAGGACCACCGACCGTTGGCAGACCTCGTCGCCGGGCGGTTCGGGTGCCCAGTGGCGCTGACGCTCGGGGAGCGCGGGGCGGTGCTGGCACACCCCGGGCGGGACGCCGAGGTCGTTCCCGTGGACCCGGTGGCGGGCGACGCCTGCGGCGCCGGCGATCGCTTCGCCGCCACGGTGGCGGTCGATCGGGCACGGGGCGTCGACCTGTTCGACACGATGCGTCATGCGGTGGCGGCGGCCCGGGACCAGGTCGCGGGCGCCTGGAGTGCACCGGCGTCACCGCGACCAGCGGCTCCCGGTTCGGCTCGGGCGGGTGCCGTCCACGATCCACTGGAGTGGGCGGCATCGCTGCGGGCGGCCGGCGGCCGAGTGGTGGCGGCCGGTGGCTGCTTCGACGTGCTGCACGCCGGCCATGTCCGCCTGCTCGACGCGGCGCGCCGCCTGGGCGATGGCTTGGTGGTGTGCCTCAACGGCGACCTTTCGGTGCGCCGGCTCAAGGGGCGGCACCGTCCTGTCAACCCCGTCGAGGACCGCTCGGCCGTGCTGGCGGGCCTGGGCTGCGTGGATGCCGTGATGGTGTTCGACGAGGACACCCCCTGCGAGGTGCTGCGCCGGCTGAGGCCCGACGTCTTCGTCAAGGGGTCCGACTACGCCGGGGACGACCTGCCCGAGCGCGCCGTGCTCGCCGAGTGGGGCGGCGAGCTGGTGTTGCTGCCGGTGACCGACGGGCGCTCGACCACCCGCATCCTCCAGGCCGCGGCGGCCGCAGGCTGATGGCGACCGTTCTCGGCGTGAACGCCGTCTTCCACGACCCGGCTGCGGCGCTGGTGATCGACGGCGAGACCGTGGCCGCCGCCGAGGAGGAGCGCTTCAGCCGCCGCAAGCACGGCAAGGAGCCGGTGCCGTTCTCCACCTGGGAGCTGCCGGTCGACTCAATGCGGTGGTGCCTGGCCCAGGCCGGGCTCGAACCGGCCGACGCGGACGCGGTGGGGTACTCCTACGACCCCGACCTCGCGCCCGTCCTCGACGAGGGCGACATCACGCAGGACGGCTGGGAGGGCCTGCGCACCCTCTACGCCCATCGGGCGCCCCGATTCCTGGCCACGGCGCTGCCCGGCCTGGCGGCCGAGCGGGTCTCGTTCGTCCCCCACCACGTGGCCCACGCCGCGTCGGCGTGCATGGCCGGGCCGGAGCCGTCGTCGGCCGTACTGGTCCTCGACGGTCGCGGCGAGGCGGCATCGCACCTGGGTGGCCGCTGGCGTGAGGGCCGGCTCGACGTGCTGGCCGCGCAGCGACTCCCGCACTCGCTCGGCCTGCTCTACGAAGAGGTGACCGCCCACCTCGGGTTCCGGCGGTCCTCGGACGAGTACAAGGTCATGGCCCTGGCGGCCTACGGCGACCCCGGCCGGTTCGGGCCGGTGTTCCACGAGCACGTGCGGGCCACCGGCGACGGCGGGTTCGAGGTGCGCCCCGTGGACCTGGCAACCCTGGCGCCGCCCCGGTCGGCCGGCGAGGGCTGGACCGACGTCCACGCCGACCTCGCCGCCGGTGTCCAGGCTCGCCTGGAGGAGGTCGTCCTCGACCTCGCCCGCTGGCTGCACGACGCCACCGGGGAGCGCACGCTGACGATGGCCGGCGGCGTGGCGCTCAACTGCGTGGCCAACGGCCGGCTGGCCGCCGAGGGCCCGTTCGATGGGGTGTGGGTGCAGCCGGCGGCCGGCGACGCCGGAACGGCGCTGGGGGCCGCACTGGCGGTGGCCACCCACCTGGGCGACCGGTGCGCGCCGTTCGAGACAGTGGCCCTGGGCCGGGGCTGGAGCGAGAACGAGGTGGAGGCGACCCTCAAGGCCGCCGAGCAGCCCTACGAGCGGCCGGAGGGCGCAGCGGAGCTGGCCGAGACGGTGGCCGAGGCGTTGGCGGCGGGCGCGGTCGTCGGCTGGTTCGAGGGCCGCAGCGAGTACGGCCCCCGGGCGCTGGGGCACCGCAGCCTGCTGTGCGATCCCCGCCGGCCCGAGAACCTGGCCAGGATGAACGCCATCAAGGGCCGGGAGGAGTTCCGCCCGGTGGCCCCGATGGTGTCGGCGGACCGAGCGCCGGAGATCTTCGAGGGCGTGCATCCCAGCCCGTACATGCTGTTCGTCCACCGGGTGCGGCCGGAATGGGTCGACCGCATCCCGGCGGCCGTCCACGTCGACGGCACCGCCCGGATCCAGACCGTCGACGCCGACGACGAGCCGCTGTTGGCGGCGATGCTGGCGGCCTTCGAGCGGCGCACCGGCGTGCCCGTGGTCATCAACACCAGCTTCAACACGGCCGGCCGTCCCATGGTGGATTCGCCGCGGGACGCACTGGAGTGCTTCGGCTCGGGTCCGATCGACCTGCTGGTCTTGTACCCCTTCGTGCTGCGCCGGGCACGGCGCTAAGCCCATGGATTGCCGCCCGAAGGCGGTGCCGCTCGTGCTGGTCGAACGTGCGCTCGAGCAGTTCGACCAGACGGTGGCGCCATACGTCCCGGACCTCTCGGTACAGCTGGTCGCCCGCCGGGGTCGCCACGCGCTCGACCAGACCGAGCAACGCGCTCAGCGTTGCCAACTGGTGGGCGACCTCCGTGTACCGGGCGGTGACGAGGGGCAGTCGCTCGGCCTTGGCGACGGGGTAGTCGCTGTCCGCCACGAGGTCCTGAGGCTCGCACCCGAACACGCCGGCCAACAGGGTGACCGTCCGTTCGCTGGGCACCGTGAGCCCGGACTCGACGTGCGACAACGCCACGCGGGAGACCGCGATGCGCTCGGCCAGTTGCGCTTGGGTCCAGCCCAGCTCGGCACGCAGCTTGGCGACGCGGCGACCGAGGGATTCCTGTCCGATGCCAAGTGGCTTAGCAGACACCGGGACGCGTCGCAGGTACAAGTGCAGAATGCGTGCGCTCATCACCGGTGTCACCGGACAGGACGGCTCGTACCTCGCAGAGTTGTTGCTCGACCACGAGTACGAGGTGGTCGGCGTCGTGCGGCGCAGCTCGACCGTGAGCTTCGAGCGCATCGCCCACATCCAAGATCGGCTCACGCTGGTGCCCGGCGACCTGCTCGACCAGGGCTCGCTGGTTTCGATCATCGCCGAGCACCGGCCCACCGAGGTCTACAACCTCGCAGCACAGAGCTTCGTCATGACGAGCTTCTCGCAGCCGGTGCTCACCGGCGACGTCACGGCCCTCGGTGCGGTGCGACTGCTGGAGTCGATCCGCCAGGTCGATCCCGACATCCGCTTCTACCAGGCGAGCTCGTCGGAGATGTTCGGCAAGGTGGCCGAGGTGCCGCAGAACGAGCGCACGCCCTTCCATCCCCGCTCGCCCTATGGCGTCGCCAAGGTCTACGCCCACTGGATCACGGTCAACTACCGCGAGAGCTACGACATGTTCGCCACGTCGGGGATCCTGTTCAACCACGGCTCCCCCCGCCGCGGGCTCGAGTTCGTGGAACGCAAGGTGAGCCATGGCGTCGCCCGCATCAAGCTCGGCCTCGAGAGTGAGCTACGCCTGGGCAACCTCGATGCCCGCCGCGACTGGGGCAGCGCCGCCGACTATGTGGATGCGATGTGGCGCATGCTCCAGCTCGACGAACCGGGCGACTTCGTGGTGGCGAGCGGCGAGACGCATTCGATCCGGGAGCTGTGCGAGGTGGCGTTCGGCCACGTCGGCCTCGACTGGCGGGAGCACGTCGTGCAGGACAAGCGCTTCTACCGACCCGCGGAGGTCGACCTCCTGATCGGCGACCCCAAACGTGCGCAAGCCGCGCTGGACTGGCGCCCGCGCACCGGCTTCGAGGACCTGGTGTGCAGCATGGTCGACTCCGACCTGGCGCAGCTTCAGCGCACGGGTGTTTGACCGCCGGGCAAGTAGCCCCTGCTCGTTACCGCGTCACCGACTGACAGCGTCTTTCAGCACTTCTGAAGCCGCGGCCACACCGGCGGCGACTCGCCCGACGCACACCTGGGTACGCACCAACTGCCAAGGAGGTGCCCATGAGCGCAGGAGCCTGGATGATGGTGCTGGCCACGGCGCTGGCCATCGGCGCGCTGGGGCTGCTGATCTTCGCCACCGTCAAGAGCATTCTCAACGAGCGCACCAAGGGCCGCTCGATCTGGCGGGAGTTCGGGCTGGGCCTCTCGCTGATGATCCTGTTCTTCTCCACTTGGATCGCCCACGGCATCAGCGAGTGGCAGGCCTACACCGACGAGCAGCGTGAGCACGGCCAGTCCGTCGAGGCCGGCGACTTCTTCACCGCATTCGCGCAGTCGACGCTGGAGAACTGGCAGTCCGAGTTCCTCCAGCTGTTCTCGTTCGTGGTGCTGGCGGCCCTGTTCATCCACAAGGGCAGCGCCGAATCCAAGGACACCGACGAGAAGCTCGAGGCCTCGCTCCGGCGTATCGAGGAGAAGCTCGGCACGCTGCCTGATGGCGCACCCAAGGCCAAGGAGGAGCGCTGGCAGCTCCCCGAGACCCCGCTCCAAGTGTGAGGACCGAGAAGCGGGAGGTGTGGATGGTGGACCCCGACCAGAGCGGCGAGGACTTCGACGACGAGTTGCTGGCCGACGAGTTCCCACCCGATGAGCCCCTGGCGGTCGAGGACGAGGGCATCACCGGGGTCGAGCAGCTCGGCGGCGAATCCGTGGCCGAGCGCGATGAGCGCACCGAGCCAGAGGTCTGGGAACGCCAGGCCGGCGACACTGGCGCCGACGCCGGGACCGAGCTCAACGCCGACGACGCCGGCGTGCCCGACACCGAGAAGGACCTGGTGGGCGAGCGCGCCGACAGCGACGCCGACGACGACCAGGGTCCGCTGGCCCCCGACGACGACTTCAGCGGCGACGAGACCACCCGCGACGTCGCCACCGAGCGGGTGTCGCCGCCGGCCGAGGACGCCGCCGTCCATGTCGACGACGAGGCGCCCGGCGCGACCCCCTGACGGCGGGCCTTCCGGTTGCAGCTATGCGGTCACATGCCGCATGGCTACAACCAGTTTGAGGATTCTGTCTGCAAAGGTGGGGCATGCTCGACGCCGCCGTCGTGGGATCGGGACCCAACGGGCTCACCGCCGCGGTGACGCTGGCGCGGGCCGGCCTTTCCGTGCGGGTCTTCGAGGCCGCCGACCGGATCGGTGGCGGCACCCGCACCGAAAAGCTCACCCTGCCGGGGTTCCGGCACGACGTGTGCTCGGCCGTGCACCCGCTCGGCGTCGGGTCGCCGGCGCTGGGCGCACTGCCGCTGGCCGACCACGGGCTCGAGTGGGTCCATCCCGAGCTGGCGCTCGCCCACCCCCTGCTCGACGGATCGGCGGCGGTCCTGGCCCGATCGGTCGACGAGACAGCCGCCTCGCTCGGTCGCGACGGCCGGGCGTGGCGATCCCTCGTGCAACCGTTCCTCGGCCGCTGGCCCGAACTGGCGGCGGAGATCCTCCAGCCGCTGACCATGGGCGTGCCCCGGCACCCGGTGCTGCTGGCCCGCTTCGGCCTGCGGGCGGTGTGGCCGGTCCGGCTGGCGACCCGGGCCTTCCGGGAGGACCGGGCCCGCCTGCTGCTCGCCGGCATCGCGGGTCACGCCATCGCGCCGTTGGGCGCGCCGCTCACGACCTCCGCGGGCCTGATGCTGGCGGTGGCGGCGCACGAGGTGGGCTGGCCGGTGGCCCGGGGCGGGTCGCAGGCCATCGCCGACGCCCTGGCCTCGTATCTCAGGGCAATGGGCGGCGAGGTCGAGACCGGAACGCCCGTGACGGCGCTCGATCAGTTGCCGCCGGCCCGCGCCTACCTGCTCGACGTCATGCCCCGTGACCTCGCCACCATTGCCGGCGACCGGCTGCCGGGGCGCTACCGCGAGAGGCTCGGCCGCTACCGCCACGGTCCGGCCGTGTTCAAGGTCGACTACGCATTGGCCGACGCCGTCCCCTGGAAGGCCGACGAGTGCCGCCGGGCGGCCACCGTCCACCTGGGTGCCTCCCTCGGTGAGATCGGCGGGGCGCTGGCGGCAGCCACCGCCGGCCGACCCCCGGCGCCACCGTTCCTGATCGTGGCGCAGCCGACGATCGTCGACCCCTCCCGCGCGCCCGCCGGCCGGCACGTGCTCTGGGCCTACGGGCACGTGCCCCGGGGCTGGCGGGGCGACCTCAGCGGCGCCATCGAGGACCAGATCGAGCGGTTCGCGCCCGGCTTCCGCGACCTGGTCCTGGCCCGCTCGGCCTGGGGCCCGCCCCAGCTCGAGGCGCACAACCGCAGCATGGTCGACGGCGACATCGCGGGCGGCGTGTTCCGGGGCCGCCAGGTGCTGTTCCGCCCCGTGATCGCCCGGGTGCCCTACGCCACCCCCGATCCCTCGATCTTCCTGTGCTCGGCGGCAACGCCCCCGGGGCCGGGCGTGCACGGCATGGGCGGCTACCACGCCGCCCGGGTAGCGCTTCATCGGGTGTTCCACACGCAGATCTGAACGTCGCATGGACTGGCTCGCGGCACCGGACTACTACCTGGCCCGGCTGGTCATCCAGCGTGGCCTGGGCGTCATCTACCTGATCGCCTTCGCTGTCGCCATCAACCAGTTCCGGCCGCTGCTGGGCGAGCGCGGCCTGCTCCCGGTGCCCCGCTACGTGCGGCTGGCGGGATGGTCGCGGGCCCCCAGCCTGTTCACGCTCCACTACAGCGACCGCTTCCTGGCAGTGGTGGCCTGGACGGGCGCGGGGCTGGCGGCGCTGGTTACGGCAGGCATCCCGGAGCAGGGACCGACGGGCGTCTCGATGCTGGTGTGGTTCGCGCTCTGGGCGCTCTACCTGTCGATCGTCAACGTCGGCCAGACGTTCTACGGCTTCGGATGGGAGTCCTTGCTGCTGGAGGCCGGGTTCCTGGCCATGTTCCTCGGGCCCGCCGACGTGGCCCCGCCCACGCCGGTGATCATCCTGCTGCGGTGGTTGCTGTTCCGGGTCGAGTTCGGCGCCGGCCTCATCAAGCTGCGCGGCGACCGCTGCTGGCGGCGCCTGACCTGCCTCGACTACCACCACGAGACCCAGCCGATGCCCAACCCGCTCAGCTGGTGGTTCCACCACCTGCCCGCACCGCTGCACCGGGTGGAGGTGGCCGCCAACCACGTGACCCAGCTGGGGGCGCCGTTCCTGCTGTTCACGCCGCAGCCGTACGCCTCGGTCGCGGGCGGGATCATGATCGCCACCCAGGCCTGGCTGGTGCTCAGCGGCAACTTCTCCTGGCTGAACGTGCTGACCATGGCGCTGGCCTTCAGCGCGCTGGACGACGGGACGCTGGAGGCGCTCCTGCCCGCGTCCCCTCCTGACCTGCTGCCCGACCCGGCGGCCTGGTTCGCCGGGCTCGCCGTCGCCCTGGCCGTCGTGATCGCAGTCCTCAGCTGGTGGCCGGTGCGCAACATGGCATCGTCGCAGCAGGCAATGAACCTCAGCTTCAACCGGCTCCACCTGGTCAACACGTACGGCGCCTTTGGGACCGTCAGCCGGGAGCGGTTCGAGGTGGTGATCGAGGGCACGGACGACCCGGCGGTCACCCCGGCCACTGCGTGGCGTGCCTACGAGTTCAAAGGCAAGCCCGGGGATCCCCGCCGCCGGCCGCCACAGGTGGCGCCCTATCACCTGCGGTTGGACTGGCTGATGTGGTTCGCGGCGCTGTCGCCCAGCTACGCCGAGCCGTGGCTGCCCCGACTCGCTGCCAAGCTGGTCGAAGGCGACCGCGCGACGCTGCGGCTGCTGCGCCGCGGGGGCAACCCGTTCCCCGACGATCCGCCGAGATTCGTGCGGGCCCGGCTGTTCCGCTACCGCTTCACCACCCGGGCCGAGCGCCGCCGGGACGGCGCCTGGTGGGTGCGAACCGACGCCGGCCTCTACATGTACCCGGTCGGCCGGGCGCCCACCGCCGAGCGGCCCGGGCGGGTTGCCGGGGGTACGACGGGGTAGCCGGTGGACATGAAGCGTGTGCTGGTCGCAGTGGACGAGACCGAGGCGTCACGCCGGGCGGCGGAGTTCGTCGACCGGTTCTTCGCCGGGATGGACGTGTCGATCACCGCCGTGAACGTTGCCCGCCAGCCGGTCGAGTGGCTGCCCGCGACGCCGTACGGCGGCGTCTTCGCGTGGCCCTGGCCCTACCGAGCCGGCGCCGACGCCGCGGGCGCCGAGGAGGAACTGGCCCAGGAGGCGGTGCGGCGGGCCGAGGTCCGCGGCGAGGCGATCGCCGCCGCCCAGGCGCCAGCGGGGGCCGAGATCGAGGTCGTGTTCGGCGAGGCGGTCGACGCCATCTCGGCTGCCGCCGAGGACGAGAACGCCGACCTGATCGTCGTCGGCTCCAACGACAAGGGCTTCCTGCAGCGGCTGTTCGGCGGCTCGGTCTCCGAGCGGCTGGCGCGGGAGGCGCCGCGGCCGGTGCTCGTCGTCCGCTGATCACGCCGCGGGTCCCGGGCCGTCGGGACCCGTCGTGCGACGCCGAGGGGGAATAAGGTGCCCAGCGGGGGGCTGAATGTCATGGGGAGGCAGCATGGCGTCGCGCAATCGTCCGACCGCGCAAGCACGGTCCGCGCGCCCGGTGCGGGCAGGCGGAGGTGCGGTGGAGGGCCCACCGGAGGGCAGCGAGGCGCTGCTTCCCGAGCTGGTGGCGCACCTCCGGAAGAGCCGCGCCCAGCTGCGCGAGGAATGGGCCCGGCGCATCACCGACGCCGGCCTGCTCACGGCCATGGGGCCGGAGGAGATCTTCTCCGAGGCGACCTCGGTGTACGACAACTACGTAGAGGCCCTGGAGACCGGCAGCGTCGAGACGCTCGAGAACTACGCCCGCAGCCTGTCCGAGCGCATCATCCCCCGGGGGGTCCAGACCGACGAGGTGCTGGGCATCGTGCTGCTGCTGCGTGACGTGCTGGCCCGGTCGCTGTTCGAGAAGTACCAGGGCGACTTCGACCTGCTGAACCGCGTGTTCGACGCCTACGAGCCGGCGGCCAACCGCATCGCCAACACGGTGGGCGTGAGCTTCGTCCAGGAGCGCGAACGCATCATCCGCCAGCAGCAGGAGGCGATCCGCGAGCTGTCGACGCCCGTGCTGCAGGTGCGCGAGCGCCTGGTGATCCTGCCGATCATCGGCGCCCTCGACAGCCAGCGGGCCCGCCAGCTCACCGAGCAACTGTTGCGGGCCATACGGACCAACCGGGCCAAGGTGGTGGTGATCGACATCACCGGCGTGCCCGAGATCGACTCCACGGTGGCCAACCACATCGTGCAGACGGTCGACGCCTCTCGCCTCATGGGCGCGAGCGTCATCATCACCGGTCTGTCGGCGGAGATCGCGCTGACGCTGGTGACCATCGGCGTGGACCTGTCGAAGGTCAACGCCGTGGGGGACCTCCAGGGCGGCATCGAAGCGGCCGAACGTCAGCTCGGCTACGAGGTGACACGGACCGAACCGCTCGAGCCGGTCGTCGAGCTCCGCTAGCCGCGATGGCCGTCCCGATCCTCAGGCAGGGCGAGTACCTCATCGCCACGGTGCAGTCGGCGATGACCGACACCGACGCGCTGCGGCTGCGGGACGACCTGGTGCGCCAGGTGGGCGAGTACCGGGCCCGCGGCATCATCGTCGATCTCACCGCCCTCGACCTGATGGACTCGTTCGCGGCCCGGTCGCTGCGCACGATCGCCCACATGACGCGCCTGCGGGGCGCCGACACGGTCGTGGTGGGCGTGCAACCCGAGGTGGCGTTCGCGATGGTGCAGCTCGGCCTCACGTTCGAGGACGTCTGCACCGCGCTCGATCTCGAGGAGGGCCTGCGCTTCCTCGACTCCCGGACGAGGCAGGACTGACGTGCCGCGGGCGGGGCCGCTTCGGGTCTCCATCGCCGCGGACGTGGACATCGTCACCGCCCGCCAGGAGGGGCGCAACCTGGCCGAGCAGATGGGTTGCAGCCCCACGGACTCGACGCTGGTCGCCACCGCCATCTCCGAGATCGCCCGCAACATCATGAACCACGCGGGGCGGGGCGAGATCGCCATCAGCGCCGTGTCCATCGACGGACGAACCGCCATCGAGGTAGTGGCCACCGACGCGGGCCCCGGCATTTCCGACATCGAGCGCGCCATGCAGGACGGCTACTCGACCGGGCCCGGGCTCGGCCTCGGCCTGCCGGGCGCCAGCCGGCTGATGGACCACTTCGAGGTTCGATCGAAGGTCGGCGTGGGTACCACCGTCGTCATGCGCAAGTGGTGCCCGCCGTGAACGAGCGCGTGACGCGGGTCGGCTGCGTGGACTGGGCGGTGGCGGGGAGCCCGTTCCCGGGGGAGGACACGTCGGGTGACCTGGGCGCCTGCATACCGGTGGGCGATGGCGCGCTGCTCGTGACGATCGATGGCCTGGGCCACGGGGCCGAGGCGGCCAAGGCCGCCGCCATCGCCCGCGACACGGTCGCGGCCCACGCCAGCGAGCCGCTCCCGAGCCTGCTGCGCCTGTGCCACGTCGCGCTCGCCCGCACCCGGGGCGCCGCCATCAGCCTGGTACGGGTGCAGTGCGGCGCCGGCATGCTCCAGTGGGTGGGCGTGGGGAACGTCGAGAGCCACCTCATGCGCCGCCGGGAAGGGCTGCTCAGCAGGGTCGTGGCCAGCGCCGTCCTGTTCGGGGGCGCCGTCGGCTACCGGTTGCCGCCGGTGCGGGCATCGACGGTCGAGCTACAGCCCGACGACCTGGTGGTCATGGCGACGGACGGCATCGACGGCCGCTTCACGGAGGCGGTGGCGACCGGCCAACCGGTCGACCGCATCGCCGCCGGCATCCTCGACGCCCACCGACACGCCCGCGACGACGCCCTGGTGGCCGTCGCCCGCGTCCGCGAGTGAGATGGAAGCGATGACGATGCTTCCTCGGGGGCTGCGCCCCCGGACCCCGTCGCCGCCCGGCTCCCTGGCTTGTCGACCCAACTATCCGCCCGACTCGCAACGACGAGGCGAGCGGGCTCTAGTTGGGTCGATCGCGCGGTCGGCCGGTCCGGAGCTGCGCTCATGACCGCCGATCGGCGACGGCTGCCGGCCGAGTACCGGGCGGCGCTCCGCCGTTACCTCGAGGCGCGTGACGAGGCGGGCCGTAGCCGGGCCTACGAGCTGGGCCATTCGGCGCTGGAGGCCGATGTCGGCCTGCTCGAGCTGGCGACCATCCACGGGGCCGCCCTCGTCGAGGTGCTGGACGACGAGTGCTCCCGCGAGGCGGTGGCGGCCTCGATGGAGTTCTTCGTCGAGAGCCTGTCGACCTTCGACATGGCCCAGCGCGGGTTCTGGGAGGCCCAGGCCAGGGCTGCCCGCGAGCATGCGATCTCGGTGGCCCTGCAGCGCAGCCTGCTGCCGGCGGCGCTGCCCTCCTTCGACCGCCTCGACGTGGCGGTGCGCTACCTGCCTGCGGGGATCGGCAGCGAGGTGGGCGGCGACTGGTACGACGTGATCGAGCTGGCCGACGACCGGGTGGGACTGGTGGTGGGCGACGTCATGGGCCACGGCGTGCGCCAAGCGTCGGTGATGGGACAGCTGAGGCTCGCGACCCGTGCCTACGCGATGGAGGGCCGCCCGCTGGACGAGGTCGTGTGGCAGGTCGACGAGCTGCTACAGAAGCTCGGCGATTTCAGCACGGCCACACTGGTGCTGGCCGCGGTCGACCTGGACGCCTCGACCCTGGAGCTCGTGAACGCCGGCCATCCGCCCCCCGTCCTCATCGATCCGACCGGCACTGCGGACCTGGTGACCGACGGCCACGGCCGGCTGCTGGGCGTGGCCCATCCCGAGAGCCGGCCGGTGTACGGGCCGGTGCCGTTCGCCGACGGCTCCAGCCTGCTGCTCTACACCGACGGCCTGTTGGAGCGGCACGAGCGAGCCGGTAACGATGCCCTGACGGTGCTGCGCAAGACGATCGAGGGGTTCGCCGGCAGCCCGGAGGAGCTCTGCGACCGCGTGACCGACACCCTGACCGACAACTCGCCGGGCGACGACATCTGCCTGCTCGCCACCCGCCTCGGGCAGCGGACTCACCTCGGTTAGGACTCGGTCGGCTCGTCGGCCAGCAGGTCGGAGAGCCCGGTGATCTCGATGAGCCGCTCCACCGTGCCCGAGGCGTCGGTGACCCCGAAGGTCGCGCCGGCCACCTCGGCGGCGGCTCGGGCGATGAGCACCGCTCGCAGCCCCGCCGAATCGGCGAAGCTGAGGCCGCCGGCGTCGACCTCGACCCGGGTCACCTTCTGCTCGAGCAGGCCGGTGACGGCCGTCGTCAGCGCATCGGCCGTGTGAAGGTCGAGCTCGCCGACCACGGAGACGATCCCGCGCCCGCCGTCGCGATAGGTGGATATGGAGAAGACCTCGTCCAGATCGTCCGCTGCGGTCATCTGCGCCTCCCCGGGCCGGTACCGCGGCAACCTTATCCCCGGGCCGGCCCATGTAAACGGTGACAGCATCGGCCGCATCGACTCTGCCGCGACGGGGAACGAGTTGGGCATGGCCGATGTGATCGTCGCGGTGCTGGCCGTAGTGTTGTTGGCGCTCACCGTCGCTGTCCTGCGGCGCCAGGGCTCGCCAGGGCGGCTGTCCGAGGAGGACCATGGTGACGGCGCCCGGCCCCGCACGGTGGTGGACCGGCCGGCGGGCCCGGACGCAGAGCCGATGCTGGCGAACCCGTCACGGGTGCGGCCGCACGCCGACCACACCCGCCAGACACCACCGGAGGTGCCCGTGGCCGAGCAGACACCGATCCCCGACGACGAGCGGCCGGTCGTGGACGTCGAACCGGTCGGTCCCGGCGACGAACCCGTGCCCGACGACGAGCGGCCCGTGCCCGACAGCGGCGCCGATGCCGTGCCGGGCGTCGCTCCCCTGCCCGACGACGAACGGCCCGTGCCGGACGACGAGGACGTCGACATACGGTGACGGCGGCGTTCGACGTGGTCATCCCGACCGTGGGGCGTGGCACGCTCGGGCCCCTGGTCGAGACCCTGGTGCGCTCGCTGCCGGCGAGTGCCCAGCTGATCGTCGTCGACGACCGCCCCGCCGGTGCCGGGGGCGCGGTGCTGGACGTCCGGGATCCCCGGGTCCGGCTCGTGCGCAGTGGCGGGCGCGGCCCGGCCGCGGCCCGCAACGCCGGCTGGCGGGCCGCCACCAAGCCCTGGGTCGCCTTCGTCGACGACGACGTCGACCTGCCGATCGGCTGGGTCCGTCAGCTCGAGGACGACCTGCGCGGCGCCGGCGACGACGTCGGTGCGGTCCAGGGGCGCATCGAGGTACCCGTCCCGGCCCGGCGCCGGCCGAGCGACTGGGAGCGCAACGTCGGCGCGCTGGCGCACGCACCGTGGATCACCGCCGACCTCGCCGTCCGACGGGAGGCGCTCGTCGCCGTGGGCGGCTTCGACGAGCGGTTCCGGCGGGCCTACCGCGAGGACACCGACCTGACTCTCCGCCTGCTCGACGTGGGCTGGCGCCTCGTGCGGGGTGGGCGCCACGCCCGCCATCCCGTCCGCCCGGCGCCGTGGTGGATCAGCGTCCGCTCGCAGCGGGGCAACGGCGACGACGTGCTGCTCGAGCGCCTGCACGGGCGCGACTGGCGCCGCCGGCTGAACGTGGCACCGGGCACCTTCGCGTCGCATCGTGTCACCTTGGGCGCCGCACTCGGGTCGCTGGTGGGCATGGTGACCGGGCGCCGCCGGGCCGCCGCGGTGGCGGCGGCCTGGTGGGCGGCCCGCACCGCCCGGTTCGCCTGGGGCCGCATCGCCCCGGGCCCCCGCACGCCCCGCGAGGTGGCGGCCATGATCGCCACCAGCGTCGCCGTACCGCCGGCCGCCTGCTACCACCGGGTGCGGGGCGCCTGGCGCTGGCGCGCCACGTCGCTCTAGCGCCCTGCCGGGGGCGCCGGCCCGCCCGTATCCCGGCGAGCCCCTGGGGGAAGGACACGCTCGTGGCTGGGAACGTCGTGGCGTCGATCGCCGTTCTGCGGGCGCTTCCGGGGGTCGGCGACCTGCTCTGCCTGGTCCCCGCGCTGCGGGCCATCCGGGCGCAGCACCCGCGGGCCGGGGTGACGCTGCTCGGATTGCCGTCGTCCCGCTGGTTCGTGGAGCGCCATCCGCACCTGGTCGACGACCTGGTGCCGGTGGAGGGCGTGGCGGGGCTGCCGGAGGTGCCGGCCGACCCCGGCGTCGCGCTGAGCTTCCTGCACCGGATGCAGCGGCGCCGGTTCGACATGGCGCTCCAGCTCCACGGGTCGGGCGTGACCACCAACCCGTTGCTCACGCTCCTGGGGGCGCGCCGTCAGTTCACGGCCCGCCGCGTGGGCGATTGGGTTCCGCCGGGTGCTTCGATCGTGTACCCCGATGCCGGGCCCGAGGTGCGCCGACTGTTGGCGGTCACCGCCGCCGCCGGCTGCCCGGCCGCAGGCGACCACTACGACCTGCCGCTGACGCCGGCCGAGCGGGCCGAAGCAGCCGCCCTGGTCGCGGGGGCGGGGCGGCCGCTGGTATGCCTCCATCCGGGCGCCTCCCGGCCCGACAACCGCTGGCCGGCCGAGCGGTTCGCGGCCGTGGGCGACGCACTGGCCCGGCGCGGCCACCGGGTGGTGCTCACCGGCTCGGCCGCCGAACGGCCGGTGACGGCCGCGGTGGCGGGCGGCATGCACGCTCACGCCACCGATCTCGCGGGCCGCACCGGCATCGGCGAGCTCGGGGCGCTGTTCGCCTGCGCCAGGCTGGTCGTCACCAACGACACCGGTGCCTCCCACGTGGCGGCCGCCGTCCGGACCGCCAGCGTGGTGGTGTTCCCGGTCGCCGGCGATCCCTATCGCTGGGCCCCGCTCGACGCCGCCCTGCACCGCCGTGTGCAGGGGACGGGCGCCGACCCGTGGCCGTCGGTCGCCGCCGTGATGGCCGCGGTGGACGACCACGTGGGACGCGACCACGGCCCGCTCGAGCGGCGGCAGGAGGCGCTCGGATGAGGCCGCTGCGCATCCTCACCTGGCACGTGCACGGCAATTACCTGTGGTACCTGTCGCATCTTCCCCACGAGCTGTACCTGCCCGTCCGGCCCGGGCGACCCCACGGCTACGGCGGCCGGGGTGGCAGCTTCCGGTGGCCGGCCACCGTGCACGAGGTACCGGCCGAACGCGTTCGGGACCTCGACGTCGACATCGTGCTCTACCAGTCGCAGCAGCACTGGCTGGTCGACCGCCATGAGCTGCTCTCGGCGGGCCAGCGGGCGCTCCCCCAGGTGTTCCTCGAGCACGACCCGCCACGCGCGTCGCCCACCGACACCAGCCATCCCGTCGACGACCCCGACGCCCTGCTCGTCCACGTCACGCACTTCAATCGGCTGATGTGGGACAACGGCGCCACCCCGACGGCCGTGATCGAGCACGGCGTTGCCGTTCCACCCGACGCGGTCTACGACGGCCACCTCCCCCGCGGCCTGGTCGCCATCAACGGCCTCGCCGGGCGCGGTCGCCGGCTGGGGGCCGACGTGTTCGAGGCGGTGCGGGCCCAGGTGCCCCTCGACCTGGTCGGCATGGGATCCCAGGCGCTGGGCGGGCTGGGCGAGGTACCGCCGCCCGAGCTTCCCCGGTTCATGGCCGCCTACCGCTTCTACCTCCATCCGGTGCGCTACACGAGCCTGGGGCTCTCGCTGTGCGAGGCCATGGCGGTGGGCCTGCCCGTGGTCGGCCTGGCCACCACCGAGCTCCCGACGATCATCGACGACGGCGTCACCGGCTTCGTGGCCACCGACCCCACGCGCCTGGTGACGGCGATGCGCCGGCTGCTGGCCGACCCCGCCCTGGCCCGTGAGGTGGGGGCCGCCGGTCGACGCGTTGCCCGGGAGCGGTTCTCGATCGAGCGGTTCACCCGCGACTGGGACCTGCTCCTGCGGTCGGTGTGCGACCGAGCGCCACGAACCCTGTTAGTTCGCCCCGCCGGCGGATAGGGAGACAGCAATGCAGGCCTACGCCCGGTTCCACCGCACCAGCGACCAGGTACCGGCGGCGCGGGCCTTCGTGCGCGAGACGCTGCTGCGCTGGCAGGAGACGGCCCACTTGGGCGACGCCGTGCTCGTCACCAGCGAGCTGTTCACCAACGCCGTGCTGCACGGTTCGGGCTCGGTCGACGTCTACGTCACGCTGAGCCCGACGTCGCTGCGGATCGCCGTGGTGGACGAGGGCCAACGTGAGGCCGCCATCCAGGCAGGGACGCTCCCGTCCACAGCGCCGACGGGGCGAGGGCTGCACATCGTCGACGCGCTCGCGTCGGACTGGGGCAAGGCACCCGACCCGACCGGTCGCACCCGGGTGTGGGCGGAGATGCCACGCCAATGAGCCGCACTTGGGCCCGCTTCAGTCGGCGCCCGCAGCCACCGCCGATCGGGGGGCCCGCCGCATGCGCGCCAGGTTGGCGCGGAGCAGGCGCGAGACCTGCACCTGGCTCACGCCGATGCGGGCGGCGATCTCGGACTGGGTGAGGCCCTCCAGGAACCGCAGCTCGACGACGAGCCGGTCGCGTGCGGTCGGCAGGGTGCGCAGCAACGACGACACCGTGCAGCGAGCGTCGGCGGCGTCGAAGCCGCCGTCGACCATGCCGAGCAGGCCAGACTCGGAACTGTCGTCCTCCCCCGCCGGCTCCAGCGGCACGCCGCGGTAGCAGTCGCGCACCTCGAGCGCCTCGAGCGCCTCGTCGATGCTGATGCCGGCGTGCTGGGCGATCTCGGCAACCGTCGGGGAGCGGCCCAGCAGCGAGGTCAGCTCGTCGGCCACGCCGGCCACCGCCTGGTACAGCTCCTTGGCCCGCCGCGATACGTGCACGGACCATGTCTTGTCACGGAAGTGGCGCCGTAGCTCGCCCACGATGGTGGGCACCGCGAAGGTGCTGAAGGCGGCACCCCGCTCGGGATCGAAGCGGTCGACGGCCTTGACCAGGCCGAGGAGCGCCACCTGCTGAAGATCGTCACGGGGTTCGCCCCGATTCGTGAACCGGCGTGCGCAGTAAGTGGCCAGCCACCGATGGTCTTCGACCAGCTCGTTGCGCAGGGCCCGGTCGCCGGTGGCTTGCAGGGTGTGGAAGCGGGGGTCGATCCCCTCGTCCGGGCGCGCGTTCACAACGCCTCCTCTCGAACTCCCTGTCTCGGCTCGGCAGAGGAGCGCTTCCCTTCTGCCCGCCTCTTACACGAGAAGCGCTTCACGGTGCACCGATTCTGGGACACAGCGGAGCGGGGTACACGTCGGCCGTATGGACACTGCGACCCCCTTGGCCAGCGGCGCACCCGTCGTCGTGACGGGCGGCGCCTCCGGGCTCGGACGGGCCGTCGCCACCCGCCTCGACGGGCTCGGCGGCACTGTCACCGTGCTGGACCGGCGTCCGTCGCCCGACGGGCTGGCGACCGAGATCGTCGACCTGGCCGAGGGTCGAGCGGCGGAGGACGCCCTGGCGCGGGCCGCCAAGAACGCCGGCGGCCTGTGGGCGGTGGTGACCTGCGCGGGGGTGGACGTGCCCGGCCGGCTGGACGAGGTGGCCGCCGAGGACTGGGAGCGGGTGATCGCAGTCAACCTGGTGGGGACCGCCGCCGTCGTCCGGGCCGCCCTGCCCTACCTCGTCCCGGCCCGGGGGCGCATCGTCACGGTCGCGTCGACGCTCGGCCACCGGGCGGTGTCCGACGCCACCGCCTACTGCGCCAGCAAGTTCGGCGTCGTGGGCTTCAGCCGGGCGCTGACTGCCGAGCTGCGCGACCAGGTCGGCGTCACCATGCTGACCCCCGGGGGCATGCACACGGCGTTCTTCGACGAGCGGGAGGAGCGCTACAAGCCACCCGCTGACCTGCGGCTCGCCGATCCCGGCGACGTGGCCGAGGCGGTGGCGTTCGCGTTGACCCGCCCGCCCGGCTGCGAGGTGCGGGAGCTGGTGGTGACCCCGCCCACCGAGTCGTCCTGGCCCTGACGGTCGGCGGTGCCTGCCCTGACCGCGGTTCAGGCAACCAGGCGGACCAGGGCGGTGGTGGCGGCGGCGCTCACGACCACGACGACGAACGGCGCCCGCCACCAAGTCGCGAGAACAGCCACCGCTACCCCCGCGGCTCGGGCGTCGAGCACCAGGCGCCGGTCGCCGGCGCACGTGTTGACCGCCACCAGCGCCGGCAGCAGCGCAGCGGGCAGCAACCCGGCCAGGCGCAACAGCGGCCCTCCCGCTCCGGCTGCCCTGGGGCCGAGCACGAGCAGGCCCAGCGCCTTCAGGGCGTAGGCGGCAGCGCCCAGGCTCAGCAACGCCGGCCAGTAACGCACTGTGCTCATGGTTCGCTCGCACTTCGTGCTCGCTCACGCCGCCGCCTCGCCGGGCGGTCGGCTCGGCTGGCGGCCCTCTCGCGGCAGGAACAGCAGTCCCGGCAGTACGGCCCCGGCCGCCGCGACGATCGGGACCCCGGCGGGGGCCAGGGGGACGAGCACCAGCGCGATCGCGGCGCCGCCGACCGCCGCCACCCGCCCGGCGGCGGTGCGCAGGTGGGGCACGGCCAGCGCCACGAACCCGGCCGGGAAAGCCGCGTCGAGGCCGAAAGCCTCGGGATCGCCGATGGCGTCCCCGGCGATCGCCCCGAGCGCCGTGCCGATGTTCCAGCACACGAACACGGCGACGCCGGTGGCCCAGAACGCCTGCTGGCGGGTCCGTGGGCCGGGCTGGGCGGTGGCCATGGCGGTCGACTCGTCGATCACCAGCTGGCCGGCGAGCAACCGCTTGCCCAGGCGGTGGCCCGCGCCGAAGGTGGGCGCCAGCGCCACGCCGTAGGCGGCGTTGCGGGCCGCCAGCAGCAACGCCGAGCCGAGCGCCGACGCCAGGGAACCGCCCGTGGCCAGCACGCCCACGGCGGCGAATTGGCTCGCCCCGGTGAACACGGCCAGCGACATGACGCACGCCTGCGCCACCGACAGCCCGGCGGTCGTGGCCAGCACGCCGAACGACACCCCGAACACGCCCACGGCGGCGGCCAGCACCCAGGCGTCGCGGCGCACCTTGCGTTCGAGGGCCTCGGCCTCGGGGACTTCGGGCGGCACTACAGCGGTGGGATGCGGTAGCCGGCTCCGCAGGCCCCGGCCAGCAGCCCTGCGGCCCGGACGGCCTCCCGGTCGCGGTACCACGGGGCGACCACCTGCAGGCCGACGGGCATGCCGGTCGTGGCCGTGGTCCCCAGCGGCGGCACCGCCGAGGGCAGGCCCATGATCCCGATGAGCCCGGTCCAGCTGATCAGCGACGGGTACGGATGCTCGACGCCGTCGATGTCGATCGTGCGCTCGACGAAGTCGCCCTCCTGGTTGTGCGGGAAGGCTTCGATCGGGAGCACGGGGCACAGCAGCAGGTCGTAGATCCCGAACCATTCGGCCCAGGCCCGGCGCAAGGCGGCCCGCCGGTCGAGCGCCTCCAGCCAACGCAGGTGGCTGCCGGCCACCACCTCGCCGACGTCGGGTGGCATGCCGGGGCTGACTGCGGCGCCCACCGCCTCCATGAACAACGCCACCTGCTCGTCGAACCCCACGCCGGGGTGCGCCTCCTCGATCCGGGCACCGGCGTCGGACAGCACGTCGGCGGCCCGGCGGGCGAGCGCCCGCACCTCGGCGCCGAGCGGGACGCTGGGCTCGTCGAACCACACGCCCACCCGGTAGTCGGCGAGGCGCGAGGCCTGCGGGGCGGGCAACTCGAGCCGCCAGCCGACGCGGTCTTCGTCCAGGGGACCGGCCACCACACCCAACAGCAGGTCGAGGTCGTCGGCGGTGCGGGCCAGTGGGCCGAGGACGTTGATGTCGGCGTCGGACACGCCCCCGCCCACCCGGTCGAGGTAGCCCCGCTGGGGCACGACGCCGTAGGTGGTCTTGAGCCCGAACACGCCGCAGCAATGCGCCGGGATGCGCACCGAGCCGCCGATGTCGGTGCCCAGCTCGAAGCTGGTGAGCCCGGCGGCCACGGCAGCCGCCGCTCCACCCGACGACCCGCCCGGCACCCGGGCCGGGTCCCAGGGGTTGTTGGTGGTGCCGAAGATCTCGTTGAAGGTCTGGAGGTCGCCCGACCACCGGGGCACGTTTGTCTTGCCGAAGACGATGGCGCCGGCGGCGCGCAGCCGGGCCACGGCGGGGGCGTCGGCCTCGGGCACGTGGTCGGCCAGCTCGGTGGCTCCCCCTGTCGAGCGCAGACCGGCAGTCTCGAGGGCATCCTTGACCGTGATGGGCAGGCCGTGCAGCGGCCCCATGGGCTCGCCGCGGGCCGTCGCCTCGTCGGCCGCCGCCGCGGCGGCCACCGCCCGCTCGGCGTCGAGGGTGATGACGGCGTTGAGCTTGGGGTTGATGCGTTCGATCCGATCGAGCGCATGGGACAGCAGCTCGCGGCTGGACACCTCGCGCCGGCGGACCGCGTCGGCCAGCCGCCCCGCGGGCCAGGTAAGCACCTCGTCGCTGGGCATGCGCCCCGACGCTAGTGAGAGCCGCCGCCGCGCTGGTGGGAGTTTGTCTCGTCCAGCCCCCGCTGCACGCCGGCGGTGAAGCTGGTGAGGAAGCTGTACACGTCGTCGGGCGAGCGCCGGGTGTCCCCGGCGGGCGGCGCCGCCCGGCGGGGCGCGAACGCGGGCGGCGGTGCCCCCGACGGTCCACCGACCGGCGCCCGGCGGACGGTTCGGGGCTCTGTCAGCGGTAGCTGCGCCCCCCGGACCCGGCGGGTCAGCGGCGGCACCGACCGAGGGGCCGAGGGTGGCGGAGGCGCCGGCGGCGCGGCCGATTGCGGCGGCCCCGGCGGCGCGGCTGATTGCGGCGACGCCGGCGGCGGTGATCCCGAGGCGATGGGTTTCACCGAACCCCGCCCGAGGTCATGGGCTTCAGATCCGAAACCCATTGCCTCGGGCTCCCTTGCCTGAAACGTATTGCCTCGGGAGGTGCCGGCGAGCCGGGCGAGCGACGCCAGCAGATCCTCGCTGGGACCGGCGTGTGACGCGGCCGGCGCCGCGGGCGCGCCGCTGCTGTCCCCGGGCCAGGGGGCGCGCTTGGGCAGCCCACTTGCCGTGCGCGCGGGCTGGTGTGGCGGTGCCTCGGCGAGCCACGCCGGCGGCGCGGGGGCGGGCTCGGGGGTGGGCGCCGGCGGCGGAGGTGGAGGTGGCGCGAGCGCGGGACCGCGGCCCGGCAGTGGCACACCGCCCGGCCGCATGCCGTGGGGCGGCGTGACCGGCGCACTGGTGACCGCCTCGGTGGTGAGCAGGGCGGGGGGGATGTTGACGGTGGCGGTGATGCCGTTGCCGGGCGAGTTGTCGAGGCGGACACCGATGCCGTGGCGGGACGCCAGGTTCCCGGCCACGTAGTGGCCCAGGTACTTGGAGGGGGCGATCGTGAACGACTCGGCGCCGGCCAGGCGTCGGTTGGCGGCCTCGATGTCGGCGGCGGTCATGCCCAACCCGGAGTCGATGATGGCCAGCGTGTACACGCCGTGGCGCTCGGGCTCGCCGTCACGGCCCCGCCCGACACCGGGACGGAATCGTCCCCGGACCTCGACGTTCTGGTCGGGGGGTGAGAACACCAGGGCGTTCTCGATCAGCTCGGCCAACAGGTGCGCCAGGTCCGCGGCCGCCGCGCCCACCACCGTGGCCGGCTCCACCCCCTGCACCGTCACCCGCTGATAGTCCTCGACCTCACCCAACGCCGCCCGGATCACATCGGTCAGCCGCACCGGCGCCGCCCACTTGCGCGGCGGCTCGACGCCCGCCAACACCAGCAACGACTCGGCGTTGCGGCGCATCCGCGTGGCCAGATGATCCAGGCGGAACAGGTTCCCCAACGTGTCGGGGCTGATCTCGTTGGTCTCCAGCTCGGTGATGAAGTCCAACTGGCGGCCCAACAGG
>DASQUK010000275.1:0-3146 GCA_035641315.1 Acidimicrobiales bacterium
GGCTGGTGGACGTGGAAGGCGCCGGTGGCTGCGGCACGGCTCTCGAGCTTGTGGTACCGCTCGTCGTGGCCGATCTGGCGGAGCACGTCGGCGGCGGTGACGGGCTGGCTCCAGCGGTCGCTCAGCTCGCCGCCGAACGCCTGGGTCGCGAGCTCCGGGTGGGAGGCGACGAATCGCATGTACTCGTGCTCGGCGTGGTCCTCGAACGCTGCGTTGAGGGTGTAGCTCCACTCCGGCTTGACGAGGTGGAGGATCCACGTGAACAGCTGCCACGGACCGGCGATGAGGCGGGGCAGCATCCGGTAGCGCAAGTGGCCCAGCCGCGCGCCGCAGCGGGCGATCAGCTCCTCGATCACGAGCATGTGCCACTGCTCGTTGTCGTGCTGTGTGCGGGCCTCGGCGACGCGCTCCTGGATGCGGCGGGCCAGCCGCGACCGGCCATTCGTGCGGGCGATGCGCCGCTGGGCGACGCGCTCCCACGAGCGGTACGGGATCTGCGCCAGGTGCTCGAGGACGAGGAACTTGCGCAGGTCTGCCTTGCGCCCGTACAGGACGTCGATCGTCGCGAACAGCATGAACGTGATCGGGTTGCGGCGCTGCCGGGGGCTGGTGAGCGTGTTGTTCTGCTCCATGCGGAGCGCTGCCGGCGACAACGTCGGCGTCTCGAAGGTGGTGGTATCGGCGATCATCGGGGGGCTCCTGGGGGGTCGGAAGCGTGGTGTCGGGGACGCATCCAACGGTACGGATGGGCGCCTGCACGGTCGTCCGCCCCGAGGAGGTGATCGCGCTGCTCCCAGAGTCGTACCGTCGATCCCATGGTTCGGCATGGAAGATGGGTGCGCTCGCTGACTGTGGATCGCGTGGCGCTGGGTTTGGCGGCCGTCGTGATCGTGTTGGCCGCGGCGTCGACCGACAATCCGGCAGCCGGCGCAACCGGGCGGGATCTCGACGGCTGGGCGGCCGTGCTGCTGGTCGCCGCGGGCCTGATTCTGGTCGGGAGCCGGCGGTTCCCGGGCACCGTGGCGTTGGCGGTGCTCGGGCTGTCGTTGCTGTGGTACGGCGTGGGTTACACGAGCGGGCTGGTCAACGTTGCCACCCTGATCGCGTTCTACCGGCTGGGGACGAGCGAGGGCGAGCGGCGCACGTTTGCCGTGGCCGGCGTGGCGGTGGCGGCGCTGCTGGTCGGCATGGTCGTGTTCGGTGAGGAGAGCGTGCAGTCCGCGCTGACCGCCGCCGGCTACATCGTGATGGCGGTCCTGTTCGGCGAGTTCATCCGGAACCGGCAGGTGCTGGTCGATCACCTGGCCGACCGGGCCGAGCGGGCCGAAGCGGACGCCGAGCGACGGGTGGTGGAGGAGCGGTTGCGGATCGCCCGGGACATCCATGACGTGCTCGCCCACACGGTCTCCGCCATGGCGGTGCAGGCCGAGGTGGCGGCCGACGCCTTGGATCGTGATCGTGACGCGGTGCGCGCCGCCGTGGACGCGATCCGGCAGGCCGGTGCCGAGGCCATGGGGGACGTCCGGGCCACGGTGACGGTGCTGCGCTCGGGCGGTGATCCGACGGGCACGACGCCGGCACCGCGGATCGCCGACATCGTCGAACTGGTCGACACGGCGCGCGAGCAGGGACTGGATGTCGAGCTCGACATCGCTCTCTCCGGTCGGACGTTGCCGGAGATGGTGGAGCTGACGGCGTTTCGTGTCGTGCAGGAGGGGATCACGAACGTGGTGCGTCACGCCCGCGCCCGATCGGCGCGGGTCACGATCCACGACGCGGACTCGGTGCTGGTGGTCGAGGTGCGCGACGACGGGCGCGCCCGCCTGGGTGCGGTCACCGCCGGTTACGGCTTGCGGGGCATGGCCGAGCGGGTGGAGTCGATCGGTGGTGAGCTGTGGCACGGCCGCCCCACGGACACTGGATGGGTCGTGCGCGCGTCACTCCCGCTGCCGGTGGCCGTCCCATGAGCGAGCCGATCCGGGTCGTGGTCGCCGACGACCAAGCCCTGGTGCGCGCCGGGTTCGTGTCCCTGCTGTCCGCGGTCGATGACCTGACGGTCGTGGCCGAGGCGGCGGACGGCAATGAAGCGGTCGCTGCGGTCAGGACCCACCGCCCGGACGTGGTCCTGATGGACGTGCGCATGCCGCAACTCGACGGGCTGGCGGCCGCGCGGGCGATCACCGAGGACGCGTTGTTGGCGGACGTCCGGGTCGTCATGCTCACCACCTACGAGCTCGACGAGTACGTGTTCGAGGCCCTCCGTGCGGGCGCGAGCGGCTTTGTGACCAAAGACATCGGGGCGGACGAGCTACGCCACGCCATCCGTGTGGTGGCCTCCGGCCAGGCTCTGCTGTCCCCCTCGGTCACTCAGCGGGTGGTTGACGCCTTTGCGGCCAGGCCCGCGACGACGTCGGCACTCGACCGACTCCAGGCGCTCACCGACCGCGAACGCGACGTCCTAGAGGTGGTGGGACGCGGCCTGTCGAACGAAGAGATCGCCCGCCAGCTTCACATGAGCCCGCTGACCGCGAAGACCCATGTGAGCCGCCTCCTGGCCAAGCTTGGCGCCCGCGACCGAGCCCAGCTCGTCGTGGTCGCGTACGAGACTGGGCTTGTGGCCCGGTAGGCGTACTCCTAGCGGATGACGCGCGATTGCCTCCTCAGGGCGGACGACGGTGTACAGGCCCGGTTCATACCGTCGGAGGCATGCAACTTGAACGCACGTGGCTTGGCCGCCTGCCCCACCGGCTCCGGCGTGCCGTGACCCGACCGCATCGTCGAGGCTCCGTCGCCGAAGGCGACGCGGCGGGGGCGGACGGGCTCCAGCGCACGCCGACGCTCGAGGGTCGGGTTGCGAGCGACACCGGGCGACCCGCGTCCAGGCGGTTCCGACTGCTGCCGCGGCGGCGATGGCTGCGCCGACTGGTCCTGTGGGGCGGCGCCGCCGCCCTCACCATCACCGTCGTGATCGTGGCCGTGGGGGCCTGGCTGTATCAGCGGGCCGACATCAGCACGGTCGGCGATCTGGACTTCGCCAACTCGCTCGAGATCCCGCCGGTGCTCGAGCCCGAGACCGACGCCGCGGGCCGCAAAGTGTTTGACCTCGACCTCCAGCAGGGCAGCAGCGAACTGGTCCCCGGCACGAC
>DASQUK010000276.1:0-10466 GCA_035641315.1 Acidimicrobiales bacterium
CGCCGGCACCGTCGATGTCGCCGACCTCGAGCCGTTCCACCAACCGCACGGCGTCGGCGCCGACCGGGACGGTCAGCCGGTAGGGACGGGAGGCGATGTGGCCCCCGAGGGCGCGTCGCAGGTGGGAGATCTCGGCCTTGACGGTGGCCATCGTGACGCGCCGATCGCCGTAGAGGAGCGCGTGCATCTCGTCCAGTGTGGCGGTGCCGACGAAGGCCAGGATGGCGAGGATCTCGAACTGGCGGAGGGACAGTCGCAGGGCGACGCCGTCGAACGAGGCCTGCGCCCGGCCCAGCAGCCGCAGCTGCAGCGTGGGGAGCGGCACGCGGGTGCCGTGCTGGCGCTCGACGTCGCGCAGCTCGTGCTCGGCCAGGCGCGCCAGCGTCGTTGCGGTCGTCAGCCCAAGGGGGTTGGCGTGGTCCCACTGGGTCGACAGGTTGATGCCCCCCACCAGCGAGCCGTCCGGCGCGTGGACCGGTGCCGCGTAGCAGACCCAATCGCGGAACGGGGTCAGCCAGTGCTCGCTGGCGAACACCGAGACGGGCATGTCGGCGGCGAGCGCCGTGGCGATCCCGTTGGTGCCGGTCGTGGCCTCGTTCCAGACCCCACCCGGCATCAGGCCGATGTCCTCGGCCGGGCCGCGGAGCCAATGCGGGGTCCAACCCCAGAGGTAGCGCCCGTGCGGGTCGTTGATCGAGACGATGAGCTCGCCGCTGCGGGCGATGGCCTCGAGCTGGGCGGCGAGCCCGGGAACGGATCGGCGGATGGGCGACGTCTCCCACCGCTCGCGCGCCTCGTCGGTCTCGACGGGCGCGGCGTCGCGGGCGGTGTCGACCACGTGAGCGCAACGCTGCCAGGAGGCCAGGATCGTCGGGCTGACCACGGCGCGGTCGGCGACACCAACGGCCGTGTTGCCGGGCGCGGCGAGCCGACGGGCGGGCAGCTCGGCCCTGGCCCTCTCGATGGCCCGGCGTCGTTCCACCAGGTCGCGGTCCACAGCACCCCTTCGTTTGCCTGCGGTCCCCGTCCGCTTCCGGCGCTCGCCAGTCTATGCGCGCCACGAGCGGTCGCCCCTTTCCTGGGCGACCGCTCATGGCGTCTCCGGTGTCCCGGCAGCGCGAGCCCGCCGTGACGAGCTCGCGCCGGGGGCACCGGGGGGAGGTGCAGCACCGCCTGGTGGTGCCGCAGCCCCAGAGTGCCCGACCCGAGGTTGGCGAAAGGTTGGTCGATGCTGCCGCAGCCGTCGGCTGGCATCTCAGTTGACCGCTTGGTCAAGGGCGCCGATACCCTGGCGCGATGAGCGATACGGCCTCTGGAGACCAGGCGTACAGGTTCGAGTCCGTCCCCGGCGTGCGCGAGTCGCTGCGCAAGGTCGACTACCTGGCCGACGAGGGCATCGCCGGTGTCGTGTACCTGGCCGACCGCCTCGGCAAGCCGGTTCTCATCGAGGGTCCTGCGGGCACGGGCAAGACGCAGCTCGCCAAGTCGGTGGCCGAGATGGCGGGCGCCCGCCTCATCCGGCTCCAGTGCTACGAGGGGCTCGACGAGTCGAAGGCGCTCTACGAGTGGAACTACAAGAAGCAGCTCCTCCGCATCCAGGCCGAACGCAACGACGGCACCACGTGGGAGGAGCTCGAGGACGACATCTTCTCCGAGGAGTTCCTGCTCACCCGGCCGTTGCTCGAGGCCATCCGGGCGGACGAGCCCGTCGTGCTGCTCATCGACGAGGTGGACCGGGTCGAGGTGGAGACCGAGGCCCTGCTGCTCGAGATCCTGTCCGACTACCAGGTGTCGATTCCCGAGCTGGGCACGGTGCAGGCGACGCAGGTCCCCCTGGTGTTCCTGACGTCGAACAACACGCGGGAGCTGTCCGAGGCGCTCAAGCGGCGCTGCCTGTTCCTGCACGTCGACTACCCCGACCTCGAGCGTGAGCGCGAGATCGTCCTGGCCAAGGTGCCCGGCGTGACCGAGAGCCTGGCCGACCAGGTGGCGCGCATCGTGCGCTCGATCCGCCAGCTCGAGCTGAAGAAGCCGCCGTCGGTGTCCGAGTCCATCGACTGGGCGCGCACCCTGCTGCTGCTGGGCGTCGACCAGGTCGACGCCGCCACCGCCACCGGCACGGCCAACATCCTCCTCAAGTACCAGAGCGACATCACCAAGGCGGTCAAGGAGTTCGAGCAAGACACGTCGCTGGGCGGCGACGCCGCGGGTGCCGCGGCCGGCGCGGGTGCCGCCAAGCCGTGGCAGCGGAATGCCTAACGACGTCGCACTCGACCGAGCCGACAGGTCCGACCGGCGGCTGGCGGAGATCGGCGCCGGGGTCGCGCTGACCGAGCTGCTGTCCGGGTTCATCGTCGAGCTGCGCGCCGCGGGACTGCCGGTCAGCCTGACCGAGAACCTCGACGCCATGGCGGCGGTGCAGCACATCCCGCTCGAGGACCGGGAGGCGTTCAAGTACGCCCTCGCCGCCACGTTGGTGAAGAACGCCGCGCACTGGCGGGTGTTCGAGACCGTGTTCGAGGTCTACTTCTCGCTGCGGGGACGCGAGTTCGCGCTCACCGACGACCAGATGGCACAGCTCCCGGACCTCGACGAGCTCATGGGCGAGCTGGCCGAGCAGCGGGACGGGGAGCGCGGCGCCGGCGGCACGGGCGAGCAGCTGACGCCCGAGGAGCTGGCCGAGATGCTCTACAAGGCCCTGGCCCAGGGCAACGAGGCCATGCTGAAGGCGCTGGCCCGACAGGCGGTGCGGCGCTACGCCGGGATGGAGCCCGGCCGGCCGGTGGGCGGGACCTACTACCTGTACCGGACGCTGCGGAACCTCGACCTCGACGGCGTGCTCGACCGCCTCATGCAGCAGGCCCGGGACAGCGTCGCCCAGCCGCTCACGTCCCTGGAGGAGCGGCTGGAGCGCGACGAGTACGAGGCCCGCATCGACCAGCTGCGCAAGGAGATCGAGGCCGAGATCCGCCGGCGACTGGTGGCCGACCGCGGCGTCGAGGCCATGGCCCGCACGCTGCGCAAGCCGCTGCCCGAGGACGTCGACTTCATGCACGCCAGCCGCGAGGAGATGGCGTCGCTGCGCAAGGCCATCTATCCGCTGACCCGCAAGTTGGCCGTGCGCCTGGCCCGCAAGCGCCGCCACGGCCGCAAGGGTCCCCTCGACTTCCGCTCGACCATGCGCCACTCACTGTCGACCGGCGGCGTGCCCGTGGAGCCGCAGTTCCGCTACCCGCGGCCGTCGAAGCCGGAGATCTTCGTGGTGGCGGACATCTCGGGCTCGGTGGCGGCGTTCGCCCGGTTCACGCTCCACCTCGTCTATGCCATCAGCCACCAGTTCTCGAAGGTGCGGTCGTTCGTGTTCATCGACGGCATCGACGAGGTCACCCGCATGTTCGAGGGCATCGAGGACATCGGCGAGGCGGTGCACCGGGTGAACACCGAGGCCGACGTGATCTGGGTCGACGGCCACAGCGACTACGGCCACGCCTTCGAGGCGTTCTGGCAGCGCTGGGGCAAGGAGGTCGGGCCCAAGACCACGGTGCTGCTCCTGGGCGACGCCCGCAACAACTACCACGCCTCCCAGTCGTGGGTGCTCAAGGAGATGCAGCACCGGGCCCGCCACGTGTACTGGCTCAACCCCGAGCCCCGCAGCTACTGGGACACCGGCGACTCGATCATCGGCGAGTACACGACGTTCTGCGACGGCGTGTTCGAGTGCCGCAACCTCCGCCAGCTCGAGGGCTTCGTCGACAATCTCGTGTAGGGCGCCGTCTGGCCCCACGCGGCGGCGACCGTGGGCGGCGGACGCTAGAGCGTCACAGAACTGTCATCGACTCGTGGAACCGGTTCCATTGACACGCGCCGGACGCGGGCTTACGTTGCTGCCGACCAACGTGGAAGCGGTTCCACGGCAAGCAGGTGGACGACGCCCGAGAGAGGGGGGTGGTGGTCACCATCGCCGATGTCGCAGCGCACGCCGGAGTCGGGGCGGGCACAGTGTCGCGGGTGCTCAACGACAGCCCACGGGTGAGCGAGCGCACGCGAGCGCGCGTGCTGGCGGCCATCGAGCTGCTCGACTACCGCCCCAACCCGCTGGCCCGCGGGCTCTCACGGGGTCGCTGCCAGACGTTGGGCGTGGTCGTACCATTCTTCACGCATGCCTCCGCCGTCGAGCGTCTACGCGGCGTCGCCGCCGCCCTCGACGGCAGTCGTTACGACCTGGTGCTGTTCAACGTCGAGTCGCCGGTGCACCGCGACGAGCACTTCGCCACGCTCACCCGGCGGGACCGGGCCGACGGCCTGCTGATCATGTCGCTGCCCCCGCCCAAGCAGAGCCTGACGCGCCTGGCGGACGCCGGGGTGCCCGTGGTGCTGCTCGACACGTGGGGGCCGGGGGTGCCCTCAGTCGTCACCGACGACGTCGAGGGCGGACGACTGGCGACCCATCACCTGCTGGCCCTGGGCCACGAGCGCATCGCCTTCATCGGCGACGACCCCGACAACCCGCTCGGCTTCACGGCCGGCAGCAGTCGGGAGGGCGGTTACCGGCAGACGATGGCCGAGGCCGGGTTCGAGGTGCCGGCCGGCTACGTGCGCCACGGTCCCCACGTCCGCAGCGTCGCCCGTCGGCTCACCGAGCAGCTCCTGGCCCGGCGTGACCGCCCCACCGCCGTGTTCGCATCGTCGGACGCCCAGGCCCTGGGAGTGCTCGAGGCGGCGCGGGCCTCCGGCCTCGACGTGCCGGGGGACGTCTCGGTCGTCGGCTTCGACGACGTGGAGGTGTCGGGCTACGCGGGGCTCACCACCGTGCGCCAGCCCCTGTTCGAGAGCGGCCGGCTCGCGGCCCGGATCCTGCTCGAGGCGCTCGACGACGAGCACCTCCCAGAGCCCGGTGAGCACCGCCTGTCACTGGAGCTGGTCGAGCGGTCGACGACCGCGCCACCGCCCCGCCGGCAGGCGCGCGGATCGTCGTCGAGTCCCGAGCGCAACGCCCGAGCGGTGAAGGGGTTGAGAAAACTCGTGGAAGGGTGAACGGTAGGGACATGGCACAAATCGTTCTCGAAGATGTCTGGAAGGTGTTCCCCGACGGGACCGAGGCCGTGCGGTCGTTCGACCTCGACATCGGGGACGGCGAGTTCGTGGTCCTCGTGGGACCCTCCGGGTGCGGCAAGACCACGGTGCTGCGCATGGTGGCCGGGCTGGAGACGATCTCGAAGGGGACCGCCACCATCGGCGACCGGGTCGTCAACGACGTTCCCCCCAAGGAACGCGACATCGCCATGGTGTTCCAGAACTACGCGCTCTACCCGCACATGAGCGTGTACGACAACATGGCCTTCGGGCTGAAACTCCAGAAGGTGCCGCGGGAGGAGATCGACCAGCGGGTCCGCGAGGCGGGTCGCATCCTCGGCCTCGGCGATCTCCTGAAGCGCAAGCCGGCGGCCCTGTCGGGCGGCCAGCGCCAGCGGGTCGCCATGGGCCGGGCCATCGTCCGTTATCCGCAGGCCTTCCTCATGGACGAGCCGCTATCCAACCTCGACGCCAAGCTCCGCGTCCAGACCAGGGCGGAGATCGCCCGGCTGCAGGACGAGCTCGGCGTCACCACTATCTACGTGACCCACGACCAGGTCGAGGCCATGACCATGGGCGACCGGGTGGCGGTGATGCGCAAGGGCGTGCTCCAGCAGGTCGACACGCCCCAGTCGCTCTACGAGCACCCGACCAACCTGTTCGTGGCGGGATTCATCGGTTCCCCAGCCATGAACCTGGTCGAGGGTAGCCTCGTGCCCACTGACGGGGTGCTGGCGGTGAAGTTGGCCGGGTTCCAGCTCCCGGTGCCGGACGAGGTCATGGCCGAACGGCCCGATCTGCGCCAGTTCGAGGGGCGCAAGATCATCATCGGCATCCGCCCCGAGGACATGGAGGACGCCTCGCTGTTGTCGGAGGCACCGGCTGAGCGCCGCATATCGTCCACGGTGGAGCTGCGCGAGGCGCTGGGCTCGGACATCGTCGTCCACTTCCCGATCGACGCGCCACCAGCGGTGACCGAGGAGGTGATCGACCTGGCGGCGGACGTCGGCCAAGAGGTCATCGAGAGGGTGCAGGAGACGGCCGAGGCCAGCCGGTCGAACGTGATCGCCCGGTTGAACCCCCGCACCCGGGCGACGCAGGGGGAACCGATCGAGCTCGTGGTCGACACCCATCGCCTGCACTTCTTCGACCCCGAGACCGGCCTGGGAATCTACGGCCGGGACGAGTAACCCACACGGGACACGACAGCAAAAGGAGAATCACATGCGAATGCGCCGGTTATTGGCGGTACCAGCCGTCGGCGTCCTGTTGCTCGCCTCCTGTGGCGACGACGACGATGACGAGGCGGAACCAGCGGACACAGGCGAAGAGGCGGAGGACGGCGGCGGTGGCGAGAACACCGGCACGGTCAACGTGTTGAACGCCATGGAGCCCGAGGAGGGCGAGATCGTCCAGGGCGTCATGGACGAGCTGGTCACCTCGGAGACCGATTACGAGGTCGAGATCGAGGCGTCGGGCAACTTCGAGGAGGACTTCCAGATCCGCGCCGAGGGCGGCACCCTCGATATCGCGCTGCTGCCCCAGCCCGGAGCGGTGGCCGACGCCGTGCCTCAGGGCGCCGTCTCCCTCGAGGACATGGGCTTCGACATCGCCGAGCTCGAGGACACCTTCGGCGGCGAGTACCTCATGTCGCTCGGCGAGGTCGACGGCGAGCACTACGGCCTGCCGTCCAACATCAACCTCAAGAGCATGATCTGGTACCCGAAGGACGACTTCGACGCCGCCGGCTACGAGGTACCGGAGACCTGGGACGACCTGATCGCGCTGAGCGACCAGATCGTGGAGGACGGGGGCACACCCTGGTGCGTCGGCTTCGAGAGCGAGGCTGCAACCGGGTGGCCGGCCACCGACTGGATGGAAGACATCATGCTGCGCACCGCGGGCACCGACGTCTACGACCAGTGGGTAGCGCACGAGATCCCGTTCAACGACGAGGCCGTCCAGAACGCGGCCGAGACCTTCGGTGAGGTCATGTTCGCCGACGGCTACGTGCTGGGCGGCGCCGACCAGACGCCGGCCATCGCCTTCGGCGACGCGCCCGGCCCCATGTTCCAGGATCCGCCCGGGTGCTGGCTGCACCGCCAGGCCACCTTCATCAACGCCTTCTTCCCGCCGGAGGCGGAGGCGGGCGTCGACTACGACTGGTTCCCCTTCCCGCCCATCGACCAGGAAGGCACCCTGCTCGCCGGCGAGTTCATGGTCACGTTCCGCGACGCCCCCGAGGTCCGCGACTTCATCGAGCGGTTCACCGCCCAGGAGGTGCAGTGCGCCCAGGGTGGTGACGTGGGCTCGTCGCGTGTATCGGCCCGCGCCGATGTGGGGCCGGACTGCTACGCCAACGAGATCCTCGCCGACGCCTCGGAGGTCTTGTTGGACGCACTCGAGAACGACACCGGGCGCTTCGACGCTTCCGATCAGATGCCCCCGGCCGTGGGCTCCGGGAGCTTCTGGAGCGAGATGATGACGTACATGCAGCAGGGTCCCGACTCGCTGACCACCGTCCTGGACGAGATCGAGTCGACCTGGCCTCAGTAGACGGGGGACGTCACCGCCACTGACAGACGGGAGGCAGCGGCCGCTGCGGGCCGCTGCCTCCCCGTCTACTCTTGTCCCAGCAGCGAGGAGGAGGGCGCCGCGTGACCACAGAGGTCGAAGAGCTACCAGCCGGCCCTGAGCCCGCCCCCGAGGCCCCCGAGCGCCCCACCGTCCGTCGGGCGGCGGGGCTGACGCTGCTGCGGCTGGTGGGCGCCGTGGCCATTCCCATCGCCCTCTTCGCGGTGCTGTGGCTCACGTTCGACTTCCTGCGCGACGCCGACGCCAACCGGTTCGTGTTGGTGGGCGTGGCCATCGTGGTGGGCGTGGCCGGCGTCTTCCTCCTGTACTGGGCCATGAACCGCACCGTCGATTACCTGCCCGAGCGCTTCCGTGGGGGGGTGCGGCCCTACGTGTTCGTGGGGCCGGCGCTGGTGATCCTCGCCGTTTTCCTCGTGTACCCGGTGATCAGGACGGTCATCATCAGCTTTGGTGGCCGCCAGCCGGGCGACCCCTTCGTCGGCCTCGACAACTATGAGTTCGTGTTCAGCGACGAGAGCATGCTGCGCGCGATCCGCAACACCGCGGGCTGGATCGTGATCGTGCCGCTCGTGGCCGTGAGCATCGGGCTGGCCTTTGCCACGCTCGCCGACCGGCTGCGCAGGGGCGAGGCGGTGGCCAAGTCGCTGATCTTCATGCCGATGGCGATCTCGTTCGTCGGCGCCACCGTCACCTGGACGCTCATCTACAGCTTCCGGCCCGAGGGGTTCGGCACGAACATCGGCCTGCTCAACGGCATCAAGTCGGGGCTCGGCCTGAGCCCGACGGCGTGGCTGCAGGAGACGCCGTGGAACAACCTGCTGCTCATGGTGATCATGATCTGGATGCAGACCGGGTTCGCGATGGTGGTGCTGTCCGCGGCCATCAAGGCGATCCCCGACGAGATCATCGAGGCGGCGCGCATCGACGGGGCGTCTGAGCTGCAGGTCTTCCGGCGCATCATCGTGCCGAGCATCGCCCCCACGATCGCGGTGGTGACCACCTACATGGTCATCAACGCCATGAAGGTGTTCGACATCGTCTTCGTGATCGGGAACGCTGAGAACAACGAGACCGAGGTGATCGCCGAGCGCATGATCGAGTGGTTCTTCATCAGCAACCACGACGGTCGGGGGGCCGCCATCGCGGTGGTCCTGTTCGTGGCGGTCATACCGGTGATGATCTGGAACATCCGCCAGTTCCGTGAGCAGGAGGCCGTTCGATGACCCTCACCGCACCCCTGCCCACCGACGTCGAGGCGGCCGCGCCGCCGCCGGCGGGCGAGGCGGCCGAGGTGCGGCGCGGCGGCTGGTCGGTTCGCATCACCATCCTCGTGATCGTCGCGCTCTGGCTCATCCCCACCGTCGGGGTCCTCGTCACCTCGTTCCGCCCCGAGTCGGTCGTCAACGAGACTGGGTGGTGGACGGTCTTCGCCCACCTGTTCGACTCGGGGCAGTGGACGTTGCAGAACTACCGAGATGCCCTCGACACGGGCGGGTTCGAGAACGCGTTCCTCAACAGCTTGGCGGTGACCGTCCCGGCCACGGTCATCCCCATCACCATCGCGGCGTTCGCGGCCTACGCCTTCTCGTGGATGGAGTTCCGAGGCCGCTACCTGATGTTCGTGGGGGTCGTGGCCCTGCTGGTCGTGCCGCTGCAGATGGCGCTGATCCCGATCCTGCAGCTCTACAGCGACGGCGCCCAGATCGGCGGTGTCCCGATCTTCCCCGACCTCGACCTCAACGGCACGTTCCTCGGGATCTGGCTGGCCCACACCGCGTTCGGCCTGCCACTCGCGGTCTACCTGCTGCGGAACTTCATCGGCTCGCTGCCCTCATCGATCATCGAGTCGGCCCGGGTCGACGGAGCCGACCACTTCACGATCTTCTGGCGGCTGGTGGTGCCGCTGTCGGTGCCGGCGCTCGCCGCCTTCGCCATCTTCCAGTTCCTGTGGGTGTGGAACGACCTACTGGTCGCCCGCATCTTCCTCGGCGCCACCGAGGAGAACAGGGTCCTCACGATCGCGCTGCAAACCCTGTCTGGATCGCGGGGCCAGGACTGGCACCTGCTCACGTCGGCCGCGTTCATCACGATGATCCTGCCCCTCCTGGTGTTCTTCTCGCTGCAGCGCTACTTCATCCGCGGGCTCACCGCCGGGGCGGTCAAGGGCTGATGCCCGGTCGGGCGTAGTGCCCATGGCGACGCGTCGGGCCGAGCGTGGGGGCGACGGCATCGGCGGGTTGCAGCCGCTGTCGCCCCAGCGGAAATGGCGGGCCATCATGGTGGCCACGCTGCTGCTGGTGCCGGCCTTCTGGTCGCTGCTGGCGGGGCTGGTCGCCGACGCCTCCGACGAGCCCGGTGGCCCCAACGCCGCCGCCGCCATGGCGTTCGGGTTGGCGCTGATTCCGTTCGTGTTCGTGGTGCTGGCCTTCATGTCCGAGCACCCGCGGGCTCCGGGCGCCGTTCTACGGGCGATGGGATGGGCCCTGCTGGTGGGGATCCCAGTCTCGGCGCTGGTCGGCGACGCCATCACCGGCATCGTCGCCGGCCTCGGCGCCGGGGGGATCAAGGCGCTGCGGATGGATGCCGACCACAACGGGCGGGCGCGGGCCCTGGCGGTGCTGGTCGCCTCGGTCTACACGCTCGTCCTCGTTGCGCTGACCGGGGCGCTGGCGCTGCTACCGGCGCCGATCTTCCCGTTCACGGCCATCGGCGTTGCTGACCACCTGTCAGAGCGCCGCCGCGAACGGGAGCGGTCTAACCCCACAAGAGGTGGCTGAGCCGGCGGACGCCGGGATCGT
>DASQUK010000277.1:0-22340 GCA_035641315.1 Acidimicrobiales bacterium
CTTCGGCGCCGGCGTGTTGGTGGGCCCGCGGGCGGTGTTCGCCGAGGGCGATCCGTTCCTCGCGGGCGGCGGCGCGGTGGACCTGGTGGACCTCGACGAGGTGACCTGGACCGATCCGCCCGACCGCGAGGAGGCCGGCTCACCCAACGTTGTCGGCGCCGTGGCGCTGCACGCGGCCATCGCCGAGGTCGGCCGCATCGGGTGGGACGCGATCATCGACCACGACACCCGGCTCCACGGCCGGCTGCGCTCGGGGCTGGCCACGATCCCGGGCGTGGTCGTGCTGGGTCCGGACGCGGCCGTCCCCGCCTTGCCGCTCGCCACCTTCACGCTCAGCGGCACACCACACGCGCTCGTCGCCGCCCGGCTAAGCGCCGAGCACGGCATCGGCGTTCGCCACGGCTGCTTCTGCGCCCACCCCTACCTGGTCCGCCTGCTTGGGCTCGACCCCGACGACATCGCCCGGTACTGGGACGCGGTCCGCCACCATGACCGTCGCCACACGCCCGGCGCCATCCGGGCCAGCGCCGGGGTGTCCACCACCGAGGACGACATCGACCGGCTGGTCGCTGCCGTCGCCGACATCGCCTCAGGTCCGCCCGCCCCCGTCGCCTACCACCAGGACCCCCACACCGGCGACTTCCGCGTCGAGGACGGAGTTGCGGGGTGGCTCGCAGGCGACCGCGCCGTGGGCGCTTCGTGTGCGCGGGGCTGACCGCCACCGGTCGGGTGGCGCCGCTGGGTGCCGTCAGCCGGGGGCTAGCAGGCGTGCACCGAGCACGATGCCCAGTTCGCGGTCGATGTGCCACATGCGGCCACAGCCGAGGCAGCGGTCGTAGCGTTGGCCGTCTGCCGTGACGGCGGACTGCATGCGTTGATGGCCCTCACACACCGGGCAGTGTGCGCAGAACACGTCGCCGGGTCGGATGTGCGCGGCGCTGAGGGGGAGGACGACGTCGGCCTGCCCGATCTCATCGTCGGGCAGCGCCCACTCGACGGCGAACCGGTCAGGTTCGGGCCGGGGTGTCGCCCGCTGGGGGTGGGGTGCAACAGGCATGACGGTCACCTCCTCGCTTAGCGGTGCTCGAGCCAGTCCCAGGCTGCTCGCCGGAAGGCTCGGATGGTGTGGTAGGTGTCGCCCTGGGGGTCGACGGGCACGGCGACGTAGTCCATGACGGTGGCGATCGGCGCATCCGGGCCGCGCCTTGCCAGGGCGGCCGCCAGCGCCACCGCGGTCACGACTCCGACCGGGCGACCGCCCTCGAGCACGACGGTCGCAGCCTCGCCCGTGACCTGCAGGTGTGCCTGTGCCGCGGCGATCATCGTCGTGGGGGTGACCGGCCGGGCGCTCCCCACGCGCTCGACCGCTGTGTGGTCACTGTCCGTCTGGGGCAGGGCCACGGCGCACCTCCTCGTCCTGTTCGGCATGTGGGGCCGGGAACGCGGTCTCGCTCCCGCTTGTCACGCTGCCGCCCGGCGGGGTGCGGCTCCAGATGCGCCGGCCGGTGACCTGGTCCGGGATGATGCGGATCCAGTGGGCCTTGTCGCCGAGCGTCCAGTAGTGCAGCGGCAGGCTCGCCACACGGCGCAGATCGTCGGGGTGGTGCAGCTCGGCTGCACGCCCCTTGACGAGCACGCTCCAGCCGGTGGCGTCGGCGGGATCGATGCCGTCGACCTGGTAGCAGACCGCGGGGCTGCGCAGCAGGCCGCTCAGCTTGCTGCCCGGGTCGGTGCGGAACACGATCGTGTCGCGGTCCACCACGTGGTTGACGGGGTAGATCTCGGGGGCGCTGTCGTTGAGGACGCCGATGCGGCCCACGGGTGTCGCGGCGAGCAACGCCCAGCACTCGGTGGGACTGATGTGCTCGAGCCAGGTTCGTCCATCGATCGCGCCCATGGCATCTCCTCCTGGAGCGTTGCTCTCCGGTTGAGCTTGGGCCCGGGGGCGGAGAGGTGGGCAGGGGCGAACGTCCCGCTCGCGGTGCCATAGGTCCCTTCGGTGCGGGCTGGACGAGCGGCGATGGCGGGTCGGGTCGGGACCTTCGGCCCTGCCGCCCCGAGGCGGGGTCGCAGATGATCGGGTCGGAGGGGACGGACCGCGACCGGCGCGGCGATCGTCCCCGCGAGACACGAGGCATGCACATGGCGACTGGCCCGCATCCCCAACTCGAGGTCATCGATCGCGACGAGTGCCTGCGCCTGCTGGCGAGCGACGAGATCGGACGGCTCGCCGTGGTCGCGGGCAACACCGCGGTCGTCCTGCCGGTCAACTACGCCCTCGACGGCGAGACGGTGGTGTTTCGCACCGATCCCGGCACGAAGCTCGACCAGGGGCCCCGCGCCCGGGCCAGCTTCGAGGTCGACCGATTCGACAGGGAGCGGCGCACGGGTTGGAGCGTGGTTGCGACCGGGCGGCTCGAGGAGGTCACGCTCTACGACGCCGCCACCTTCGACCGCGTGCGGCGCCTGGCGGTCGATCCATGGGCGGGCGGCGACAAGGCCCATTGGATGCGCCTCATACCCGATCGTGTGACCGGCCGGCGGATCGGGGAGAGGGGCTCGTCGTAGACGCGACGCCGGCCGCCGCGGCCGTGGCCGAGACCCGTGCGGGCCGCCGTGTGCGCCCGTTAGGTCGAGCTGAACCGGCGGCTGGCCCAGGTACGTGCGGCCGGAGAGGTCAGGACCATCGGCCCTGGCGGGGTGCCGGGGATGGCGCGATGTGGTCATGACCAAGGCAACGGCGAACCACGTGGTACCCCGGGTCGATGATCTCCGGCTGCGGCCCGCAGTCGCCATCGCGCCCAGGGCGCCGCTGGATCATGCCGCCCGCATCATGCGGGCGCACAACATCTCCGCGCTCGTCGTCGGCGAGCCCGGCGAGCTGGTCTCGATCGTGACCGAGCGCGATCTGACTCAGGCCTTGGCCGACGCCCGATCGCAGGAGACCGAGGTCAGGGCAATCGCCTCGCCGGACCCGCCGACCGTGCCGCCGACGTCACCGTCATGGACGTGGCGACGCTCATGCTGCGCGAAGGCGTGCGCCACCTGGTCGTGGCCCGCGGCGGCCGCGCCGTCGGCGTCGTCTCCAGGCGGGACACGCTGGCCGCGTTGGTCAAGGCGGTCACACCCGACACTGTGTTCGTCATGCTCGAGCGCATGGAGATCGACGCCCCGGAGCTCTGGCTCGGCTGACGCAGCGAGCACTCGGCTGGGTGGGAACGCCGCCGCTGAGGCGTGCGGCCAATCGCGGGGGGCGATGCCATCGGGGCAGGGATGCCTGTGAGCCTTCGCCCGGAGTGCAGGTTCTCGCTCACGCGGCGAGGCCGGCGAGGAGGCGGTCGGCGGCAGCCTGGAAGCGGGTGGGTTCGCCGCGGCAGCCGACGTGACCTGAGGAGGACGGCGATGCAAACGACGGAACACCGCAGCTTCGAACGCCCCGATGAGACCCGCCCGTTCCCGCACGGGCGAGCCGAGATCGTCAAGATCTCCGGCACTGAGATCCACCGGCTGGTACCCGAGCCGGGCTGGCGATGGTCCAACGACGGCAAGCCGATCGCCCAGACTCCCAGCTGCGAAGCCCCCCACTTCCAGTACCACGTGAGCGGCCGGCTGGCGATCCTCATGGACGACGGCACCGAGCTCATCGCCGGCCCCGGTGACGTCACCTCCTTGGCCAGCGGACACGACGCCCGGGTCCTCGGCGACGAACCGGTCGTGGTCGTCGACTGGTACGGGGCGAGCAACTACGCCAAGTAGCCCCGCTGCAACGAAGCTGCCACTTTCACGTCGCGTCGCGGACCGTCACCTCTACCGGCCCGTAGGTGCGTCCGGCACCCCGCACCGCGTCGAGCACGCGCACCGCCAGCGCCTGCTTCACGCCCGGGGTCACGGCGACAGGCAGGTCGAACTGGACGTGCAGCCTTGTCGCCTGGGGCTCGATGTGGCACCGCGCCCGGCTGGCCAGGATCCCGGCGCTGGAGAGGATCGGGGCGGCCAGCCGGAGGATCTCCCGGCGCAACTCACCAAGGGCCGTGTCGCTGGCGGCTTCGCAGGTGTTCACGACGCTGTCATCGACGCGGGCGGCCAGCCACGGCTCGAACGGGTCGAGGGCGGCCGGACCGTCCTCGACCAGCGGCACCCCGGCCCGGAGGGCGCAGCTCGCGCCCTGCTCGAGCTCGGTCGGTCGGGGGGCAACACGGCCGCGCACGAGCAGGGCGACATCGGTATGGCGGGCTAGCGGGCACTCCACGAGATCGACCACACCCCGGCAGGGGAAGCCCAAGCTGTCATCGTCGTAGCAGCGGTGGACGTGGTGGCCCGCGGCTTCCAGTGCCTGCACGGCCGAGACGGCGGCGCCGGGCTGGCTCTCCATCACCAGCACGTCGAGTGATCTTGTCATGCCCCGATCATCGGCCTCGCGCGGGCGACCGGGCAGGGGCGACGGACCGTGCGGGCCGGGCCCAAGGTCACAGGCCGTGGCGCAGCGGTCGTCGCGCACGCCGAAGCCCGCCGGGGTTCCGCAGCGGCCACGCCGAGCTGCGCCAGCGATCGCTCGATCCCTGCCGCGAACACGTCGACGTCGGGGCACATCAGGTCGTCGGCCGTCAGGCTGATGGTGAGGGTGCCGTCGTACGACAGTACGGCGACACCAACCGTCATGTTGGCGTCGAGGGGCACCACGGGGAACGCCTCTAGCATGCGGGCCCCGCCGGCGAAGAGCGGCACGGGCGGCCCCGGCACGTTGGTGACCACGAGGTTCACGAACCTCTGGTGGTCGACTGCCCGGGCGATCAACCGGGCAACGCCGGCAGGCACCACGTTGGCCGCGTCGAGGACGAGTCCCATGGAGTCGGCCTCGGGCTGAGCCTTGAGCCGGCGCATCGAGGCGGCCACGGCGGCGAGCCGGGCCTGCGGGTCACCGATGCCGACGGGGAGCGGCGCGTAGACCGCGCTGACGCGGTTGCCGAGCGTGCCGTGCTCGTCGGCGCCGTGCAGCGACACGGGAACCAGCACCTTGAGCACCAGGTCCGGGGGCAGCCGCTCGCCCCGTTCGAGGAACAGCCACCGCAGGCCGCCGGCCACCGCCGTGAGCACGACGTCGTTCACCGACGCCTCGACAGCGCGGCCGGCGGCCCGTACGTCGTCGAGCCGAGCGCGGACCCAGGCGAGGGTGCGGCCGCCGGCGAGCGGTGCGTTGAGCGAGGTGCGGGGCGCCAGCAGTCCCTGGTCGACCATGGTGCCGAGGCCCCGAGCGACCGTACCGGCCGCCTGCGCCGCGCGTGCGGGGTGGAGCGCCAGGCCGGCGAGGGCGCCCGCGGCCCGCACCGGATCGGCCAATCGGTCGCGCAGCCCGGCGGCGAACAGCGACAGGGGATCGGGCGGTGGTGCGGGCGACCACCGCGGCGGGGGTGGTGGCGCCGGCGCATCGGGATCGAGATCGAGGAGCAGGGTGGCGAGCTCGACGCCCGACACGCCGTCGACCAGGGCGTGGTGTATCCGCTCGACCAGCCCCACGCGATCGCCGGACAGCCCGGTGACGAAGTGCAGGTCCCACAGTGGACGATCGCGGGGGAGCATCTGGCCCTGCAGGTCCCCGGCGACCCGGCGTAGCGCCGCGTCGTCGCCCGGCGACGGGAGCCGCACCTCACCGACGTGGTGGGCGATGTCGAAGTCGGGGTCGTCCACCCAGCGCGGGCGGTCGAGGTCGAACGGCACGGACGCGAGACGCCGCCGCAGCCGGGGCAGCGCGTCGAGCCGGGCGGCGATGTGCTCGCGCAGCTCGGCCAGCCGCAGCCGGCCGCTCCCGTCGAGCAGCGGTGCGGCCTCGAAGGTCGCGACCGCCCCGACGTGGATCGGGACACCGGGGCGCTCGAACCACACGAAGCTCGCGTCCAGGGCCGTCAGCCGGTCGACCGTCATGCCGACCTCCGGATGGCGCCCGAACGGGCGGTGGCGTGCGGTTCCCGCCCGAGGGCGAGCACCTCGGCGAGCGCGGCGTCGAGGCACGTGGCGAGCAGCTCGGGGTCGGCCACGGCGCGCCGGTCGCAGGCCAGGCCGATGCCGCACGTGCCGGCATGCGACAGGAGAGTCACGCTGAGGGCTGCGCCCGTCGGCGGGGCGAAGGCCCAGAGGCGCTCGATGCGGGCGCCGCCGAGGAAGGCGGGGTGGTCGAGCCCGGGCACGTCGACCACGTCGACGTCGATCGACCGCAGCATGCCGGCGAAGAGGCGCGCGACGAGCGGGCGGGGAAGCAGGTTGAGCCCCGCGGCCAGCAGGTCGGTGGACGCCAACGCGGGCTCCGCCCGCCACCCCCGCACGATGGCGCCGGCGATCTTGACGCGTGCTCGGGGGTCGGGGTCGTCGACCGGGAGCGTGAACCGTGCGGGCACGAACCGGTTGCCGCCCATCGGGTCGTCCGGTCGCCGGATGCTGATCGGCATGGTCACCCGGACTGCCGGCACCGGGCGTCCGTGCGTCCGGTGATATGCCGCCAGCGCGCCCGCCACGGCGGCGAGCAGCACGTCGTTGACGGTGCCACCAGTGGCGTCCGCCGCCCGCTGCAGCGCCGCCAGCGGCCGCTCGGTGACGGCCAGCCACCGATCGAGGCTGCGCCCCGCCAGCTCGGGCGACCCGCCGGCGGTCGCCGGGGTGAGCAGCCGCGCCGCGGAGCGACCGAGCCGCGCCGCCGCGGCCAGCGTCGGGGCCGGATGGACGGCGGCCGCCAGCGCGCGCCGGGCTGTATCGGCTCCGCTGGCTAGGAGCCGGCGAGGGTCGTGCCAGCCGCCGAGGACCGAGGGTCCGGGCACCGGCGCCGTAGTAGGGGATGAGGGGGCGGCGCGGGCGGGTCGGCGGGCCCGGTCGAACAGCCGCTCGGCGACCTCGACGGCGCCGACGCCGTCGGTGATGGCGTGATGAAAGCGCAGCACGACCGCCGACCGGCCGCGATCCAACCCATCGACCACGGTGAGCGTCCAGGGCGGCCGGGCGGGGTCGAACGCGGCCGCGGCATCGGGCTCGGCCACGGTCAGCACCGCGTCGATGTCGCCGCCCGGGGCCCGGCAGCGGCGGAGGTGCTGCGCCAGCGAAGCTTGGTCGTCGTCGCGCCAGCGCGGCCGGCCCAGGCCCAGCGGCGGTGGCTCGATCCGCTGGCGCAGGCGCGGCAGGAGCGTCCCGGCTCGCTCGATCGTCCCCGCCAACCCGTCGGGCGTCGGTGAGCGGTCGAGCAGCCCGACCACGAGGATCGGCGAGCGGAGCACCGGATCCGAGTCGATGCGCCACATCAAGCTGTCGGAAGCCGACAGCCGGCGGGGAAACGGACGCTGGTCCACGACGACCTCCCACTCGGGGACGGTTCCACTGTGCGGGGCGGCCGCGCCGGCGCGGTAGGGACGAAGGTCACCGCCGCCGGGCCGATCGCGGGACCTCCGGCCCTAACGTGCGGCACATCGCCGCCGTACGGTCAATCCACGCGATCTCCACGGGAGGAGCCCGCCATGACCGTGCTCACGCCGATGCGAGCGAGGGTGCTCGAACGACGGGCAGGTCGGGAGCCGGCGCCAGCGATGGAGACGGGCCGGACCCTCGTCGACCTGTTCTTCGACCGGGCGGGACGCTGGTCGCAGCGCCCGGCGCTCCGCTACATGGACGGCGGTGCCTGGCGGGCCATCTCGTGGGCCGAGTATGGCGACGCCGTGCGCGAGGTGGCGGCCGGGTTGGTGGAACTCGGCATCGAGAGCGGTGATCGGGTGGGCATCCTCGCCGCTAACCAGCCCCGCTGGCACATGGCCGATGTCGGCATCGTCGCCGCCGGGGCCGTGTCCGTGCCGGCCTATCCGACGGGGGCGGCCAGCCAGGTCGCCCATGTGCTCGGGCATTCGGGGAGCCGGGCGTGCTTCGTTGGCGATCGCGATCAGCTCGCCAAGTTGCTGCTCGCCCGCCCGCGGCTGCCGGCGCTCGAGCGGATCGTCATGCTCGGCGACCCGCCTGACGGGCTCGACGACGACCTGCTGCTGACGTTCGACGACCTCCGCTCTCTCGGGCGCCAACGCCTCCGGCAGCACCCGGCGACCGTCGACGAGCGGTGGCGCGAGCTGCAGCCCGGCGCGGTCGCGACGATCGTCTACACCAGCGGCACCACCGGTCCTCCCAAGGGGACGATGATCACGCACGCCAACGTTTCGGAGACCATCCGGTCCCTCACCAGCGTGATCAGCGTGGGACCCACCGATCGCTTCCTGTCGTTCCTCCCCTTGTCGCACATCGCCGAGCGCTGCACCAGCCACCTGGGTCAGATCATCTCGGGCGGCGAGACCTGGTTCGCCCGCAGCCTCGCCACCGTCGCCGAGGACTTACGCGCCTGCCGACCCACGATCTTCTTCGCCGTGCCCCGCGTGTGGGAGAAGTTCCAGCTGGCCGTGCAGGCCGAGCTGGCACGGGCTCCCCGGCCCGTGCACGCCCAGGCCGACCGGCTGCTCGAGCTCGGCCTTGCGGTCGTCGCCGCCGGGGAGGGGACGCGCCCCCCGCTGGCCTGGGGGGACCGGCTGGCCTACGAGGCGCTCGACCGGACGCTGGGCGCTCGCATCCGGCGACAGATGGGCCTCGACCGGGGTCGGATCTACGTGTCGGCGGCCGCGCCCGTGGACCCGGACATGCTCCGGTGGTTCCACGCCCTCGGCATCGCCATCGCCGAGGTCTACGGCCAGACCGAGGACTGCGGGCCCACCACGATGAACCGCCCCGGTCGGATCCGCATCGGCACGGTCGGGGAGGCGCTCCCGGGGGTGGACGTGCGCATCGCCGCCGACGGCGAGGTGCTGGTGCGGGGACCGAACGTGTGCGCCGGCTACTGGCACGACCCCGAGGCCACCGCCGCGCTGCTGGAGGACGGCTGGATGCACTCGGGCGACCTCGGGACACTCGAGGGTGGCTACCTGCGCATCGTCGGGCGCAAGAAGGACCTGATCGTCACCTCCAGCGGCAAGAACATCGCGCCGCAGGACATGGAGACGCGATTGCGGGCCGAGCCGCTCATCTCGCAGGCAGTGGTGGTGGGCGATGGCCGCAAGTACCTGACCGCCCTGCTGACGCTCGAGCGAGAGGCGGTGGAGGCCGCCATCGGCGGCCAAGACGGCCACGTGGCCACCGAGGTGCTGGCCACCCATCCCCTGGTCGACCGGGAGATCGCCGCGGCCGTCGAGCGGCTCAACGCCGAGCGGGCGCCAGCCGAGCGGATCAAGGCGTGGCGCATCCTGCCCCGCGAGCTCACCGTGGCCGGGGGCGAGCTCACACCGACGCTGAAGGTCAAGCGCGCCGTGGTGATCGAGAGGTTCAACGACCTCGTCGAAGAGATGTACGCGCGATGAGCGAGCAGATGGGGCGGGCAGCGATCGCTCGATCGTTCGCCTGGCACGGCCGCCGCTTGACATTCGAGACATATGGCGAGGGCGACCGGGTCCTGGTCCTCCTCCACGGACTGCTGATGGACGCTCGCCTCAACCGTGGCCTCGCGCGGGCCCTGGCGGGGCGCGGGCACCGGGTCGTGCTGCTCGACCTGCTGGGGCACGGCCACAGCGACAAGCCGCAGCACGCCGCCGAGTACCGCCTGGACGTCTATGCCGAACAGGTTGTGGCGCTGCTCGACCACCTGCGGGCCGAGCGGGTGGTGGTCGGCGGCATGTCGCTGGGCGCCAACGTGTCGCTGCTCGTTGCGGCCCGCCACCCTCAGCGGGTGCAGGGCCTCGTGCTCGAGATGCCGGTCCTGGAGCGGGCAGTGCCGGTCGCGGCCCTGACCTTCGTGCCCGCGTTGTTGGCCGTGCATTACGCGTTGCCACTGGCCCGAGCCGTGAGCCGGGTGGCCCGCCGGGTCAGCCGGACCGGCAACGACACGCTGGGCGGGTTGCTGGCGCCGTTGGCCTCGCCGCCGGAGGTCACCACGGCCGTGCTCCACGGCATCCTGGTCGGGCCGACGGTGCCGACCGTCGACGAGCGCCGCAGCATCGAGGCACCGGCGCTCGTGCTCGGCCACCGGGCGGATCTGATCCACCCGTTCAGCGACGCCGAGGCGCTGGTGCGGCAACTACCCGACGCCCGGCTCGTGGCGGCGGGCAGCATCGTCGAGCTGCGGCTGCGCCCGCGGCGGCTCCTCGACGAGATCGACCGGTTCTGCGCCGACGTGTGGGACCGCCGGACCGGCCCCCTGGCGCTGGTCGGGGGGTAGCGCCGTGACCACCGCGCTCGACGGACCGGCCCCCGCGGTGCGGGTGACGCCGGCGCCCCGGCGCTCGCTGGGTCCGCTGGCCCGCCTCGCCGCGGGCGTGACAGCACGAGCCACCCGGGGCGAGGCGCCGCGTGTGTTCACCACCCTGGGACGCCACCCCCGGCTGTTCCGGACCTGGCTGCGGTTCTCGGCGACCCTCCTGCTCCGGGGCGACCTGCCGGCCGCCGACCGTGAGCTGGTCATCCTGCGCACGGCGTGGCGCTGCGGCTCGTGGTACGAGTGGGCGCAACACGGCGCGCTGGCGCCGCGGGGCGGGCTCTCCGCCCACGACCTAGAGCGCGTCGTCGAGGGACCAATGGCCGCTGGCTGGGGTCCGCGCCAGCGGCTCCTCATCGAGGCAGCCGACGAGCTGCACGACCACCGGGTCATCACCGACCACACGTGGGAGTCGCTGGCCACCGAGCTCACCGAGCGCCAGCTCATCGAGCTGTGCCTCCTGGTGGGGCACTACGAGATGCTGGCGATGACGCTCAACAGCCTGGGGGTCGAACCGGAGTCCACGACGCTGGCGCAGCTGAGCGGCCAGGCAGCGGAGGCGGCGGAGCGCCTGCGGGCCGGGCTCGTCGTGACACGCGGTGTTCGCGCCGGACCACCGAACAGGAGGACTCGATGATCACTCGCTCGCTCGGTACGTCGGGCCCCGGGTCTCGGCCCTGGGCCTCGGGTGCATGGGCATGTCCGACTTCTGTGCTGCCGCCGACGACGCGGAGAGCATCGCTGCGATCCAAGCGGCCCTCGACGCCGGCGTCACCCTGCTCGACACGGGCGACTACTACGGCATGGGCCACAACGAGCTGTTGCTGCGGGAGGCCTTGCGGGGCCGCTCGCGCGAGCAGTTGGTGTTGAGCGTCAAGTTCGGCCCTCATGCGGGCCCCCGGCGGCAGCATCGTCGGCAACGACCTGAGGCGCATCGAGGAGGCGGTCCCGGCCGACGCCGCCGCCGGCGAGCGCTACCACACGGAGCAGATGGCTGCGCTCGACAGCGAGCGGCGCTGACCGAAGAGGCGGCGAACCCCTGTCATTGCCGCATGAGTGCGGCGCCGGCGGTCGGGCCTGCTCCCGCCGAGACGAGCAGCGTCGTCTTCCCCTCGTGCCAGCGTCGAGAGATCACGGGCTCGAGGGCCACGCCGAGGGCTGCCGTGTGGACCCGATGGCGTTTCGCCGGCGCGACCAGCTGCTGGGGCGCGACCCCGAGGCCCGCGGCCAGCGCGTGGAGGAAGTCGGGCGCCAGTGGGTTGGCCACGACGAGGTCGACGTCGCTCGCCGGCATGCCCTGGTCGGCCAGCAGCTTGGACGCCACATCGGCGGCCCAAGCCCCGGCGGCGGCGGCGAAGGCGGGGTCCTCATCGATCATGAGCCGGTTGCCGCGACCCCCCGGCGCCACGGTGGCCCGAAGCCCGTCACCGCCGCCGCGCTCGGCGTCGCCCTCGCCGTCCGGGCGGTTCGCGAACCGGATCTCCTGGATGCCCTCGGGCCCGGGGCGCCATCCGCAGACGATGGCGGCACCGGCGGGGGCGAACGGGAAGCCGGGCGCCAAGCGGTGCCCGGGGTCGGCGTCGCTGGCGACGACGAGCGCGTGCCGGACCGTTCCCGATCGTAGGAAGCCGTCCGCGACCTGGATCCCCGTCAACATGCCGCACGTCCCGTTGGCCACGTCGAACGAGAAGGTGCCGTGACCGCCGTCGTGCGGGTCCTCGGGGTTGGCGCCGATGTCCTCCTGGATGAGGGCGGCCAGCGCCGGTTCACCGAGGTTGCGCTCGTGATACAGGCCGGCGTTGAGCAGCAGGTCGATGTCGCCGGCCACCAGCCCGGCGCGATGGAGGGCGCGGCGGGCGGCCGCGTCGGCCAGCGTGCGGGCGCCCCTCCTGCGCCAGCGCGGGGGCGGCCCCGCGACCGCGACCGATTCAATGACCGTCGCCACGGCAGGCCTCCAGTCCTTCGTCGATGGTGAACAGCACGACCCCGATCTCGAGCCCCGACGCCAGCGCCAGGAGGGCGACGCGGTCGCCCGCATGCAGCCGCCCTGCATCGAGCTCTTCGACGAGCGCCACGACGTGGGTGGTCGATGCGGTGTTGCCGTAACGATCGACGGTGACGACCAGCGGGTTCCGGGGCGTGCCACCAAGCGCCTCGTTCACCACCCGCTCACCCTTGCGGATCGCACGGGCCGAGGTCTGGTGGGGGATCACGTGGTCGATGTCGTCGATGCGCAGGCCGGCGGCGTCGAGAGCCTCGCGCAGCAGCACCGGGGTGTCGGCGATGGCCACGCGGTGGATCGCCCGTGCCTTGGTGAACATGCGGGCCCCGGCCTCGTGGCGCGCCGGGCCCGCGAGGCACAGGCGACTGTGGTCGGCCACGGTGGTGAACCCGGCGACCGTGATACCCGGCTGGCCGGCCTCCGCTCGTTCCACCAGCACGGCGCCGCCGGCGTCGCCGAGCGTGAGTGACGCCAGCTCGCGGCTCAGGATCGAGCGCACATGCCGCGCCGCGTTGACACCGAGTTGGGAGATGTACTCGCCGCTCACCACGAGGGCCCGCCGAATCACGCCGCGCCGTACCCAGTTGTTGGCCACGAGCACCCCGGTGAGCGTGCCGGCGCAGGCGTTGGACACGTCGAACGTCACGGCGTTGCCCGCGCCGATGGCGCGGGCAACAGCCTGGCTTGTCGTCGGCTCGAGCCACTGCACCAGGCCGTCGCGGTACTTGGTGATGCTGCAGCTCACGAGGAGGTCGATCTCTTCGGCGCGCCGCCCCGAGCGGGCGAGGCAGTCACGGGCCGCCCCGATGGCGAGGCTCAGCGAGTCCTCGTCGCCCATCGACACGCGGCGCTCGTGGATGCCGGTGAGACGCTCGAGGTCGATGCGCGTGCGGTGCCGGGTCGAGCCCATCAGCTCGTCGGTGGTCAGGTGCGTCGCCGGGAGCTTGCGTCCCACGGCGGCGATGCGGGCGACGAACGGCGCGGCGGCGCCGTCGGGTGATCGCTCCGTCAAGAGCCAGTGGCCGGTCGACGGCTCGGCCCCCACGGCGGGCGGCCTGGCCTCAGCAACGGTGCGGTACCGACGAGACGATCGCGCCATGGCTCCACAGTCGGGCAAAGCCGACCCAGTTCACCAGGGCCGTAGGTCACATCAGGTTGCGGTGATCACCCGCCCCCAGCGTGGGACCTTCGCCTCTAGCGCGGTCACGGGCCGCCTTCGTAGGGTCGAGTCGATATCCCCGACCTGCCGGCCACCCCCCCGCCGGCAGGTCGGGTGAGGACCTGGATCGTCGAGGACCGATGACTGTGGACGCCATCACCGCGAAGCCGCTCCTCGTCGTCCCCGGGTATGGGACGGTCCTCAGGTGAGGCGGTGCGCTCGGCGTGCCAGGATCGGGTGACACCGTGGCCGAGCCCCAGCGAGAGGAGCGCCGTCGATGATCAAGTACGTCTACGCAATCGACTACCCGCTAGGGAAGAAGCGGGAGTACGTCGACTGGGTCCGGTCCATCGCGGACACACTGCAGAAGCCCGACGAGCTGAAGCGGCTGGCGTCGTACGACAATGTGTTCTCGGCGTCCCCCCAGCGCGTCGTCGAGTTCTCGTTCGAGTCCTTGGAAGACGCCGCGACATACTTCGAACGTCCCGAGATGATCCGCATCTTCGGCGGCGAGCTTCCCCAGCACGGTGCGAACATCGGGATCACTGCGCTCAGGCGGCTGACTGACTACACCAAGGACACTGGGGAGGACTAGACGCCACGATTCTCGGGGGGCTGGGCGCGGGATCGAGGTGCCGCTCGGCATGGCAAGCGTCGTGGGATCCGTAGCGGCGCCGCCGGTTCAACGACCCGTTGCCGGTAAAGGCGGCGCAGCTCGAGGTCGGTGGTGCCCTGGGGCGGTGGCGGCTCGGGCCTTCCGGCCCGTGGTTCGCGCTGGCGCAGCGGCGGGCCGGCACCTGGCCTTCAAGGTGCTCACCCGCTGATCCGGTCGACCAACGTCGAAACGGGTTTCGCGGTGCTCAGGGATCGAACCTCCCGGTGAAGTGCGTGTAGGCCTCGGGCCGGGTCAGCTCGTAGACCGCGAAGCGCTGGCCGCCGTGGGCCCGGAAGGCGGCGCACGGCCCGTGAGGGATCTCGAGCTCGACCAGGTCGGCGACGGCGGCGGCCCGCAGCCCGGCGAGTGTCGCGGCATAGTCGTCGACGCGGTACACGAGAACCGGCGTGGCGCCCTCGAGGTGGCCGGCGAGCAGAACGAGCGGACCTCGCGCGGCGACCCGGACGGCGGCGACGGTGGTGCCCATGGCGCGGACCCGCCATTCGAGGTGGGCGTCGAGCTCCTCGACGTAGTGGCGGGTAGTCGTGTCGACGTCGGGCGTCGGCACGTAGACGAACTCGAGCGACCCCCACATCTAGGTTTCCCTCGCTGGCCGCTGGCCCGGATGGCGGGGCCGGATAGGGACGTGGGTGTCGATGACGGCCCGGGCGGCGCTGGCGGCCTGCGCGGCCGGGCTGGTGGGGCCGTACATGCGGGCGGCGGCGAAGGCACCGTCCATCACCAGCAACAGCGCGTCGCCGAGGGCGCCGGGGTTGGCGGCACCGGCGACGACGGCGAGGCCCCGGAGACGGTCACGCACCGCTTCCTTGTGGGCCCGGGCGGTCGCGTGGCCGGGGTGGGCGGGGTCGGGGAACTCCGCGGCGCTGACCTGGAACGCGCAGCCCAGGCAGGCAGGGCTGGTGGCGAGGCGCTCGATCGCGTCGAACACGGCGACCAGCTGGTCGCGGGGCGGCGCGGCCCGGTCGACGGATGCGTCGAACCACGCCCAGAAGTCGTCGTTGGCCCGCTGGAGGTAGGCGACGATGAGGTCGTCCTTGGAGGGGAAGTGACGGTACAGGGTCGTCTTGGCCACCGCCGCCCGCTCGACGATGAGATCGACGCCCACGGCCTGGTACCCGTGCTCGTAGAACAGAGCGGCCGCCGTGTCCAGGATGCGGACCCTGGCAGCCGGGCCCGGGGTGCTCACCTTCCGGCGGCGCGCTCGGCAAGGGTCGGGAGGATCTTGTCGCCGATGGTCATGCGCCCCCCTCCGATCAGGTGCTCGTGGCCCAGGGGCCGACACCGCCGACCCGTTCCGGAGTGATGTGGATGACGTGGCCGGGTGGCGGGTCGGGGAAGGGCGGGAACTTCACGCCCGGGCCGAGGTAGGTCGTCGCCAGCCGCTGGAGCAGCTCGGGACCACCGCCCTCGCTGAGCCGGGCGGTGCCGTGCACGACGAGGTAGTGATCCAGGCCGGGGTCGCTACGGCCCTCGGCCTCGACCGACAGCACCACCCGGTGGTCGCGTGCGATGTTGTCGAGCTTGCGCCCCTGGCCGAGGTGCGCGCACACGATCTCGTCACCCTCCAGCCCGACCCACACGGCGCTGAGCTGGGGCGACGCGTCGGCGTTCACGGTCGCGAGGTGGGCCAGCCGTCCCGCCCGCAGGGCGGCCCGCGCCTCGTCGTTCAGTGCGGCCGTCATGGCGACCACCGTACCTCGCAACAGACAGGTCTGTAGTACAGCTGTGCGGGGCTTCCGATCCACCACGAACGGATCGTCTCCACGGGCCGCTCGTTGGGTTACGGGTGATTACGGTCAACCGTCTGGCGCTGTGCCCTCGCGGTCCCGCCCGCCGACCGGGTGAGGAGTCTCAGACTGGTTGGTCGCGTTCGCGACGCCGCGTGGCGCGCAGGGCCTCGAGACCGGTGTACCGGGGACTCCAGCCCAGCTCACGCTTCGCCTTCGTCGTGTCCATGATGGCGGGGTGGCTCAGCACCTCCGCCCACGCCGCCGCCGGTGGGACGAACGGCACGGCCGCCAGCGCCGCCACGGCCCGAGCCGGCGCTCGGACCAGGCGGTCCGGCACTGGCACGGGCGCGAGGCCGAGCTCGCGCACCACGTCGGTCGTCGAGAGCACGCCCTCGCCGGCGATGTTGTAGGCGCAGGGTGGGCCCGCGCCGACGATGCACAGCAGCAGGGCCCGACCGACGTCCTCCTCGTGGACGAACTGCACGGGCAACCGGGGGACCGGCGCCGGCAGGCGTACGGGCAGGCTGCTCACACGGCCGGCGAGCCGGCGCGCGAGCGCGGCGAGCGGGCCGCGCAGCGGGCTCTTGGCGCCCACGGCGTGTGGGCCGAGCACGATCGAGGGGCGCAACAGATAGACGCCGAGCCCGGGATGCCGGGCCGCCTCCTCGCCCAGGAGGCGCTCCAGCTCGGCCTTCTCCTGCGCGTAGAAGAGCCGAGCGGCGGGCCTGACCGGCCAGTCCTCGGTCATGCCGACCGGGTTGTCGGCATGGAACCCGTAGGCGGCGACCGACGAGGCGTAGACGAAGCGCCTCGCACCGGCCGCCGCGGCGGCCCGGACGGCGTTCAGCGTGCCCTCGACGTTGACGGCCCGGATGGTCGCACGCGAGGCCGTTCCCGTGATCAGGAACGCGAGGTGGACGACGATGTCGGCACCCCGGAACGCCTGTTCGAGGCCGGCGGGATCGCGGACGTCGCCCCGCCGGTACCCCATCTTGTTCCAGCCGTGGTCGGCGGGGTCGAACGGGCGGCGGGCGATCCCGACCACGTGAGCGATCCGGGGGTCGGCCTCGAGCAGCGGGACGAGGCCGAAGCCGAACGTGCCGGTGGGACCGGTGACGGCGACGACCAGGTCGGACTCAGGAGCGGCGGGCACGGGCCGAAGCTACCGGGACGGGTGTCGCCCGCTCGTCGGTCCCGTCGGTCCAGGTCGTGCCCGTGCGCGCGACGTAGTCGGACACCATGGCGACGACCTGGCGGGTCATCACCTCACGGACTCGCAGCGTGCGCATGCCGACCCGTCTGGTGGACAGTCCCATCGCGACGGGGGATTGCCGTGCGGCACTGGCGTCCGGCGGTTGACGGCGGGACCTTCGACCCTGGGACGCGGGGGGCCGGCTTCGTACGGTGTGGTCGTGGACCCGACCCCGATCCACCCGCGGCATCACCCACTCGGGCGCATCGTGCCGCTTCACATCCGACCCCGCCCCGGCCGGCGGCAAGGGGCGCTCGAGGCCGTGGACGCCAGCGGTTGCACGGTGGCGCTGGCGTACTTCGACGGACCCCGCGACGTCGGACTGCGTTGAGCTGTTGCTCGCTTTCGGGCCTGGGCGACCTCCGACCGACCTCGTCGGCGAGATGCTGCGCGGCGCCGCGGCGCTCGCCGGCGGGGCCGGGAGCCGCCGCCTGCTGGCGGACTTCGACCCTGCGTGCCGGCTGGCGCACGACGCGGTGGCCGCGTCCGGGCTGGACTGGCGGGTGCGGCCGACCTGCGACGGTGCGGTGGCCGAGCTGTCGCTCGGCGAGGCTGTGGCCCCGGCGGCGGCGCCCGCGGCGCGTAACGCCAGCGTCGTTCGCACGCACCCCCCGGGCGTCACGGTGATGCACAGCGCCGAGGGCCCGTCTTTGCGGTCCGACCCGCGCTGGACGGCTCGCCGGACGCGGCGCTCGGAGCGGCTCCTCGACCATCTGGTCGCGCGTCGCCGGGCCCCCGCCGCCATGTGAGGCGCGGACCTTCCGGCGACGGCAGCCCGAGCGTTATGGGGCGCATGTTGTGGGACAACTTCCCGCCGAACGCGATGGTCATGATCGCCACCAGGGCGGTGGCGAAGGCCTCGACCGGCACGCCGAAGACCCGGTCCACCGGTCAGCTCCGCGCGACCGCGGGGACATCGGCCACCAGGACCTCGTAGCGCTCCCGCCCGGGCGGCGCTGCGAACAGCGTCACGTACCGGGCCAGCGTCTCAGCGTAGAAGCCACCCACGATGCCGGCGTCGGCCTGCTCCTCGGTGTCCCAGAACGAGACCAGGGCGGCCTTGCCCTTGCGTGGCCAACACGACAACGCCCCGGTGGCCGTCCTGGGCCTGCAGCTCGGGAAGGACGTCGCGCTCGAACAGAGCTACGGCCGCCGGCACCGTGGCGCGCATGGTGTCGATCTCAAGCAGCGTGACCCGCGCGTGCATGGCGGTCCTCCAGTCGTTCCTCGCCGACCACGCGGCCGCCGAGCATGCGGACGATGCGATCGGCGCGGCGGCCCACCGCGATGTCGTGGGTGACGATCACGAAGGTCAGCCCCCGCTCCCGGTTGAGCCGGCGTCGGCAGGGACCAAGGTCCCGGCCGTCGTTGACCCACGTCCCCATCGGCGCGGCGGCGCCGGGCTCAGCCGAGCTTGGCGCCGACGATCCGCACCAGGTCGACCAGACGGTGCGAGTAGCCCCACTCGTTGTCGTACCAGCCGAGCACCTTGACCAGGTTGCCGGCGGTCATCGTCAGCTGGCTGTCCAGGGTGCACGACGCCGGAGAGCCCACGATGTCGCTGGAGACGAGTGGCTCGTCCGAGTAGTCGAGGACCCGGGCCAGCGGGCCCGACCGGGACGCGGCCTCGAAAGCATCGTTCACCACGTCGACGGTGACGTCCCTGGTCAGGACGCCGACGAAGTCGGTGATGGACCCGTCGGGAACCGGTACCCGCAGGGCGGTGCCATCGAGGCGACCCTTCATCGCTTGCAGCACCAGGCCCGTGGCCCGGGCGGCACCGGTCGATGACGGCACGATGTTCACGGCCGCGCTGCGGGCCCGGCGCAGATCCTTGTGGGGGCCGTCGACCAGCATCTGGTCCCCGGTGTAGGCGTGCACCGTGGTCATCAGCCCCTTCTCGACGCCGAACGCGTCGTCGAGGACCTTCACCATCGGCACGAAGCAGTTGGTGGTGCAGCTGGCGTTGGAGACGACCTTGTGCCGGGTCGGGTCGAAGGTGTCCTCGTTGACCCCCACGACGAAGGTGGCGTCGGCGTCCGTGGCGGGAGCCGACACGATCACCAGCTTGGCGCCGGCCTCGAGGTGGGCGGCGGCCTTGTCGCGGTGGGTGTAGAGACCAGTCGACTCGACCACGATGTCGACCCCGAGCTCGTCCCAGGGAAGGGCCTTGGGATCGGGCTCGGCCAGGATCCTCAACTCGTCGCCGTCGACCACTATGCCGCCGTCCGTGGCTTGGATCTCGTAGGGCAGCGTGCCCAAGACCGAGTCGTACTTGAGCAGGTGCGCCATCGTCGCGAGGGGCCCGACATCGTTGGCGGCAACGATGTCGATATCAGCGCCCTGCTGCTTGGCGGCCCGCACGAACTGGCGCCCGATGCGCCCGAAACCGTTGATGCCGACGCGAACGGCCATCTCGTTTGCTCCTTTGTCCAATTGTCGACGCCTTGTTCCTTCACCCTCGGTCGAGCGGGACGACCAGCGCCGGCACGGCGACGTCGTGGACGACCCGGGCGGCGTGGCTGCCGAACAGCACGCGCAACGGCCGGGTCCGGCGGTGCGCCCCCATGACCAGCAGGGCCGCGGTCCGATCGACGAGCCGCACCAGCCCGTCCCGCACGTTGATGGGGTCGTAGATGACCCGGGTCGTAGCGACGGTGCCCGCATGGGCGGCCCGGGCTGTGAGCCCTGCGACGTAGCCCTCGGGGTCGCTCGGCCCGCAGGCCCGGTGCAGCGGCCGACCCTCGTGGAACGAACCGGGCACGGGTTCGGCGACGGTGGCGATCACGACTCCGGTGGCGAGCGCCGTCGCCCAGGCCAGCGCCACTCGGACCAACGCCGCGTCGTCCGCCTCGTCGACTCCGTCGACCGCCACCACCACCGGCGAGTCGCCGGCGCACGGAGGTCGCGCCTCGGGCCCGACGAGCATCACCGGCCGGGTCGTGCGGTCGAGCAGCCTGGTTGCCACCGAGCCGAGGATCGTTGCACTTCGGTCGCGCCCGTGCGTCGCCAGGCAGACGATGCTCGGAGGATCCGCGTCGGTGGCAGCGATGATGGCGCCGGCGGGATCGTCACCGGGCGCGACGTCCCAGCTCGGGGCCGCGTAGCGCCGCGCCAGGCCGTCGAGGTAGTGGATGGCGGGCTCGGTGCCGGCCGGGCGTGCCACCACCTCGACCAGGTGGATCGGCGTCTCGAGCGCCCGGGCGACCCAGGTCGCGACCGGCAGGGCCCGTTCCGCGAACGGCGACCCGTCGACCGGCACGACGATTCGTCGCAGGCTGGGCGGTGTCGCTACCGCGACGTCACCGAGCCCAGGTTGCACGACGCTCGGGTTCCCTTCGTTCTCCATGGTTGCGGCCACCGCACCAATCATCCGGTACCCGGGCGACGCCTCCCAGGGCCGAAGGTCCCGAAGTCGCCGCTCGGGCATGCTGAGGACCATGCGAATCGCCATCGTCGGCGCCGGGAGCGTCGGGGCGACTGCCGCCTATGCCTGCCTCCTGCGCGGTGTCGCCGAGGAGCTCGTCATCCAGGACGTCGACCGCGCCAAGGCCGAGGCCCAGGCACTGGACCTGGCCCACAGCGTGCAGTTCGCCCGCATGGCGGCGGTGCGGAGCACCGCCGACCCCGAGGGTTGCGCTGGTGCGGACATCGTCGTGCTGGCGGCGGGCGCCAAGCAGAGGCCCGGCCAGACGCGGATGGACCTGGCGGACGACAACGTCCGCATGTGTCGGCACGTCGTGCCCGGCGTGGCCTCGGTTGCTCCGAACGCCCTCTGGCTGGTCGTCACCAACCCGGTCGATGTCATCACCAGGGCCACCCTCACGGTCAGTGGGCTCGATCCCGCCCGGGTGGTCGGGACCGGCACCGTGCTCGACAGCAGCCGGTTGCGGGTCTTGCTGGCTGACCGGTGCCGGGTGGCAGTGCAGAACGTGCACGCCTACGTCGTCGGTGAGCACGGCGACTCCGAGGTCGCCCTCTGGTCGAGCGCCACCGTCGGAGGGGTCCCCCTCGCGCAGTGGGGCCCGGTGTTGGGCGGTGCGCCGTCGGCCGACGAGCGGCAGAGCATGCTCGATGACGTCCGCCGGGCCGCCTACCGCATCGTGGCGGGCAAGGGGGCGACCAACTTCGCCATCGGGGTCGTCGCCGCCCGGGTTGTCGAGGCCGTCGCCCGCAACGAGCGGCGCGTCCTGCCGGTCAGCTCCTACCTCGAGAGCTACCGGGGCATCGACGACGTCTGCATGTCCGTGCCCTGCGTCGTGGATCGTCGCGGCATAGCCGCACGTCTGGATGTGCCGATGAATGACGCCGAGCACGACGCCCTGGAAGCATCCGCGGCATCCATCCGCCGGGCCTGCTCCGCCGTCGGTGCGTAGCGGCTGTTCAGCGGTGCGACAGCACCTCGCGGGCCGCGAGCGAGTGGAGGATGCGCCCGGGGCCCGCCGTGACCGTGGCGCCGGGCATGCGGGTATCGACCATGGGCTGGACGACCACGGTCATCGCCGGCTCGTCGGCGATGGCGCGGGCGGCGCGGTAGGCCACAACCTGCGGGCTCCATCGCGCCGCCCAGCACTCGACGATGCGGTCCACGAGCTCGAGGCCACCGCGCACGTTGGTGAACGTCTTGTCGATCCCGGCGAACGAGGTCGGTGCCGTGTCGTTGGCGGTCGCCGATACGCGCACCGTCACCGGCACGTCTCCGCCAAGGCGCTCATAGGCGTCGAGCACGGCGCGGCGCACCGGCTCGGGCATGCCGGCCGAGCGGACGAGCGCCTGACATTCGTTGGCCACGTGGGCGAGCGCCGCCGGATCGTTGACGTCCGCGCCGGCGACCCGAGCGCGTAGCTCGCCCCGCCCGCCGACCTGGTCGAGCGCGCCGAGATAGGCATCGGCTGTGATCACGAACCCGGGCGGCCCCGCGGGACCGGCACGGGCGAGCTCGCCGAGGTCGGCGCCGATATCGCCCACCGGTCCCGTGTCCTCCCGGGACGCGTCGAACCAGGCGGTCCACGCGCCTTGGCGCCCCGGCTCATCGGCCCGGCGGGCGTCTTCCCGGGTCTCGCTGTGTGTGACGTCGCAGGTCCAAGGAGCGTCTGTGTCTGTCCTCACACCGCCAGCATCGGGCGCCAGCAGGGCGGACCCTAGGGACCTAAGTCCCAACACGATCGGTGCCAGCGGCCCTTCCTGGCCCGGGGCCGGCCGCGCACGCTGGACGAGTACGAACGGAGAGGAGTTGCGCCATGCGAGCACTCGTGTTCCACGGTCCCGG
>DASQUK010000278.1:0-7598 GCA_035641315.1 Acidimicrobiales bacterium
ATGGGCGTTGGCCCAAAGACATGGGCTCGTGGAGAGCCGGATGCGTGGGAACGCGCACGTCCGGTTCGGAGGTGCGGGCCGGGGAAACGGACGCTTCGAAAGAAACACACCGCGCCCCGGCCCGACCCCTACCTCACGATGGCAAGGCGGCGTGAGTGACGCCGGTCCAGCCTGTGACGGTCTGATCTGCCCTGGAACGGCACCCAGGAGAGCCCAGACGTGGCGCACATTGGGGGAGTAGCAGCCGGGATCACGCGACGAGGAGCGTGCCATGTCGTTCACCGGCATATTGCGGGCCGAAAGCCTCCGCACCGATGCGGTCCTGGAGGGCGTGCCGCTCCATGTACACCGGATCCGGCGCGCGAACGCGCGAGACACTTCTGCCGGGCAACCCCTCACAGGGACATTCATTGAGTTCGATCTACTCGTTCCGCAAGCTCGTCAAGTGGCGCACCGGCAGCGAGGCTCGCATCTCCTGCCTCAAACGCGACGACGGGCTGGCGGCGCACCCTCACCGACAGCCACACCGGTGCCGCCACCTGGTGCGGCGGCTGGGGGCTGCTCGCCCACAACGCCACCAGGATCAGCGCCCTCCCCGTCGAGGCCGAACGACAACGCACACTGGACCCTCCGACCCCTGCTCGACGCGCCGGTCGGCGGCGGCCTGACATGCGCCGATCGCCGGCCCCGACAACGACTTCGTAGAGCCCAAAATGGTTGCCAGGCAACCACTTCGGCACCACGAACCGCAGGAACCGCCTCCGATCCGGCACCGCCCACGAAGCACCCGGGGCCCCGCATCACCCGTCCGCGCCGAGCAGGCCGCTCGCCGACACCTACTTCTTCAGGTCGAAGTAGTTAGGCCGCCCACTCCGAGTACGTGCGAACCCTGCCGACGAGACGGAGGCTCTGGCGGGCGCGGTCAAGCAAGGCAAGGCGGCCGGCTGATGGGACGCACGTCGTCGGCCCACGGTCGTCGCCGTGACGACCAGCTCAAGCAGGAAGTGCACGGGCCGCTGCAGGGCAGAGGCAATCAAATCCTCGCCGGAGCGAGCGCCGAGCTGGTGACGAGATGACGGTCGGCATGCGCGCCGACGTGGTCGGCGCTACCGATGCGCCGGGGAACGAGGCGTGATGAAGCAGCAGCACGCCCGTCACGCCCTCGACGACCTCCGGGCGGCTGCCGCCACTGGCGCAACCGGCGCTCGTACGTGCTCGTTACGTTGGTCGCCGACCCGCATGCCTTAATCACAAGTCCGGGTCCTTGTCGTTGCCGTCTGCGGGCTCGTTGTGGACCCCGCCGCCTCCTTTGAATTGTGCGGGGTCAACCTGGTCGAGAAACGCTCCAAAGCGGCTCACTTCCTCGTCGATGTCGTCGCGATCGGTTGTGTCAGAGATGATCGCTCCCGCTTCGTCGAGCACGGCCTCGCTCGCGAACAGCGGCGCGTTGACGCGCAGGGCAAGCGCAATGGCATCGGACGGCCGGCTGTCGAGGGATCGCTCGCCACTGGGGCTCTCGAGAGCGAGCTTGGCGAGGAACGTGCCTTCATGCACCGCCGTCACCTCGACGTGGTCGACATGTGCGTCGCAGCAGTCGATGAGGGCGACGAACAGGTCATGGGTGAGTGGGCGTGGAGGTGACATACCGCGCAGGGCCAGCATGATTGCCAGCGCCTCGTAGCCGCCCACAAAGATCGGCAGCACCCGGTATGGGGCGTCCTGCTCACGCAGCAACACGACCGGAGAGCGGCTGGTGATCTCCAGGTCGAGTGCCAGAACATCGACCGGCTTCACCCCGTCACCCTACTCATCGATTCTCGAGCCAACTCGGTCCGGTGGCACTGGGAACGGCGGCCGACCGGGTGGTACTGGCGGGGAGCTGGAAGTCCACGTTGGCGTCCTCGCGTACCTGTCGGTCCAGGATCTTGTTGTCAGGATCACCGCGGTCTGCGGGTCGAGAGAGATACGGGCACCCTCGTGCTCTACGACTTGATCGTCCTTCCCGTGTCCGCCACGGCACCGCCCGACGAGGAACCCTCGGCCCGTTTGTGTGCCCCCGGCCGGGGAAGCGGTTGGACATGCCGCGGATCCTCGTCGCAGTGGACAGGACCAAGGGGTCGCGACGTGCCGCCGCCTTCGTGGACCGCTTCTTCGCAGGCATGGACGTGGCGATCACGGCGGTCAACGTGGCCCGCAACCCGGTCGACACGGTGCCACCCGTGGCCTTCGGTGGGGTCTTTCCCTGGGGGCCGGCGGGGCCGGACATGGCCGCCGGCGACCAGGCAACCTGGGAGCAAGCCGTGGTCCGAGAGCAACAGGCGGGCGAGGCGGTGGCCTTGGCGCAGGCACCGGCCGACGCCGATGTCGAAGTGGTGTTCGGCGAAGTGGTGGAAGCGATCCTGCGCGCCGCCGACGACGAGAACGCCGACCTCATCGTGGTGGGGTCTAACGACAAAGGATTCCTGCAGCGTCTGCTCGGCGGATCGGTGTCACAGGAGTTGGCGCGCAAGGCACCGCGGCCGGTGCTGATCGTTCGTTAGCGGGCGTCCGACAACTCGACTGCCGAGCCGGTCAGAGACGAAGGCCGGCTAGCGCAATGTGCATCTGCGGCCGCCAGGGCAGCACGGGCGCGGTCCGCCTCGTCGCTGCCCGCGCCGAGGCAGGGCCGGTGACGCCGGGCAGGCAAGCCTGGTGGCTTGCGTGCCAGCACTGGGGGCAAGAGCGCCGCATGACCCCGGCCCGCCGGAGGGAGCTGGACCACTGACTGAAGACGGTGTCGCGGGATGACTTCGGCCGAGCGCAGATGACATCGTCGCGGCTGTGAGCACGCGGGTGCACCAGCCGACATCGTTGCCACCGTGCGCGCCGTGCCGTCGCCGGCCCCTGGGTTCCACGTGCCGCCTGGGGGCCGGTGCTGCAGCGTGGCCTCCAGGGAGGTGAGCGACGGTCCCCCGGGTCTCCCGGTCGGGGGACCGGTTCGCGTCGCTAACGGGGTCCTTCGTGCGTCCGGCTGGGAGACGGCGCATGATCCGAAGCTCGTCGCGCATGGTATCCGCGTGAATGCCGCAATTAGTCACGCCACGGTGACGCAAGGTGATCTGGGTTCAATAACAATCGATGTGTGGGGACCTCCTCGGCTCGGGCGTGGGCAACCATTTGGTTTGTCATCCGGTTGAGCTCGAGCAAGGAGGTCCCTGATGAGCATGGTATGTGGGTTGGATCTGCATCGGCAGCAGATCACGTTCGACGCGATGGACACGGCGTCGGGCGAGGTGTGGCGGGGTCGGGTGTGGCAGCCCGACCGCGACCGTGTCCGGCGTTGGCTGCGACACGACGTGGCCCGAAAGGCGAACGGGCAGCCGGTGGCGTTGGCGGTGGAGGGGGGTGCACTGGTTGGCGTTATGTGGTCGAGGAGATCACGGCGGCTGGGTTCGAGGCACATGTGGCCGAGCCGGCGGATACGCAGGCGGCGCGGGGCCGCAAGCGTCACGCCAAGACCGACCGGTCCGACGCCCGGTTGTTGCGCGAGTTGTTGCAGCGCGGGGATCTGCCGGAGTCGTGGATCCCGCCGTCGATCGTGTTGGAGTGGTGGGAACGGGTCCGGCTGTACAAGTCGTTGGTCGATCAGCGTCTCGTGTGGACGCAGCGGATCCACGCCGAGTTGTTCCAGCACGGCGTCGCCGTCCCCGAAGCACAGATCCGCTCGACGGCGACGCGGGCCTGGTTGGCCGGCGACGACGTCACGCTGACCCCGGCAGCTCGGCAGCGGGTCCGGGTCGGCTACAGGATGATCGACGCCAGCGACGCCGAAGCGTCCCCGCTGAAGGAGCAGCTGCAACGCTTCGGGATGCGTCAACCGGCCTGCCGGGCCCTCGTCGAGCACCACTACGGGATCGGCGGGTTGCTGGCGGTGGCGGTGTGGTCCGAGCTCGGGGACTGTCGTCGCTTTACCCGCTCCGAGCAGGTGGTGCGCCACACCGGGTTGGACGTCACGGTCGACGCGTCCGATCTACGCCGCGCCGGCGGCTTCTTGTCCCGCCAGGGTCCGGCGACGTTGCGCTGGGCGCTGTTCGAAGCGGCCCACAACGCCTCTCGCAGCGGCAGTCCCGACCACGGCTACTACTCGGCGGTGAAGGAGCGTCACGACGGCAAGCTGGCCGCGATCTCCGTCGCCCGCCAGTTCGCTCGACGCTGCTACCACATCTTGCGCAACCTCGACACCGACGTCGTCTACGCCATGCCGTCGTCGGCCTGATCACTGTCGGCGACCACGGCCGGGACTGCCCACGCCGACATCACGGGTTTCCAGCGCGGTCAGCTCCTGCCACGCGCGTGCCCGCCAGCCTTCGGGCTGGACGGCCTTAGCGACCGCGCTTCCCACGCCCACGGGGGACACCCAAATCACGATTGTTGTCGCCGACGACATGACCTTCGTCGAGCACCCAGGTAACGCAGGGCGCCCCCACGCCGCCGTCAGCCGGCCCATACCAAGTCTGCACCGGCCCTCGGGTTGGTCAAGGTCGTACGTCCTCGCTTCGCTGCGGGCGCTCCACCTTGACCAACGCCTGCGGCCCGGAGCCCCACGCCACGAGGGCCTTGACGGACAAACCCACACAGGTAACGCACCCAAGGGAAGAACGACCACGTGCAACGTGTCCTTCGAGCTCCCGTTTTCTGGATCTCAGTCGTCGTCGCTGCGGTGGTAATTCTGGTCCTCACCGTGGGCGGCGGCAGTGGTGGTGGAGGCGGGGTCGGGTACTGACAGTCACCGCGGTTCGCCCTCCGGTCTCCAGGTCTGGGGCGGCACCGTGCCCGGCGCCGGGCGCATGAGCCGAAGCCGCTCGCACATGACCGCGGCCTCACGTAGCTGATCGGCACAGGCGCTTGACATCCGCGTGCACTCGCGCCGGATCTCGGCGCAGTTGGCCGACACGGATCGACGCAGCCGGCGTGCCTGTTCCAATTCTTGACCAGGCTGCGACATGGAGGCAGCCTACGGGTCGGGGGTGGCTGGCTGCGCGATGAGGACACGGTTTCGCACCGCGTCGGCCAGGTACTAGGCGGGTCAGAACCCCGCCGGCCCTGGGATCCCTCTCTTGGTGGCCGGCGCTGGTCGCTACTTGTCGAGGAGCAGAGCCCGGAGGTCGGTGCGCTCGACTACACGCCGAAGCTCGGGTGGCGCGTTGTCGATGGGGAAGGCGAGACGTGCTGGCCGGGTCGCCGCCCGGGCCAGCAGCAACGGCTAGCGCCCCAGCTCCGTATCGCCCACCCACAACCGACTACCCCAGATCGCCGGCTGGTGGGCGGTCGCGGTCGGCGACAGATGCGCCGTGCGCGGATCGGCAGATCTCTGGGCGCGTGCCGGAATTCTTCGGGTTCACCGAAGGGACCGCTCCTGTGGTCGGCGCTTGCGCGTGGCGCTAGCCGGCCACCGCGAAGAGTCGCCACTTGTCGGGCACACCCTTAAGTGCGTGCACGCCGCGATCGGCGAAGGTGAGGCCCGAGCCGGCGACGAGGTCCTTGACCGTGCTCGAAACCAGGACTTCGCGTGCTTCGGCGAGCGTGGCGACGCGTGCCGCGATGTGCACTGCGATCCCGCCGACGTCGTCGTTCATGAGCTCGCACTCGCCGGTGTGCAGACCGGCGCGGGTTTCGAGACCGAGGCCACGCGACTGGTCCACCACCGCCTGGGCGCAGCGGATAGCTCGTGCCGGTCCGTCGAAGGTGGCGAGGAATCCGTCGCCCATCGTCTTGACCTCACGTCCGCGGAATCGCTCGAGCTGACGACGCACTTGCGCCTGGTGTGACTCGAGCAGATAGCGCCACCGCGTGTCTCCGAGTTCGACGGCGTGCTCGGTCGAGCCCACCAGATCGGTGAAGAGCACCGTGGCCAACACGCGGTCAGGCTCGGGGCCGCGGCGCAGGCCGGTCAGGAACTCCTCGATCTCGTCGAGAATCGCATCCGCGTCCCCGACCCAAAAGAAGTGGTCGGCACCGTCGAGTTCGACCAGCTTCGCTCCGGGGATATGCTCGGCGAGATAGCGACCCATCTCAACATTGATCATGCGGTCGTCGCGGCGGTGCAGCACGAGTGTGGGGACACCGATGGTTCCTAATACCGCCCGGATATCTATCTGCGGGTAGAGAGCGAGGAGGCTGTGCACCATTCCCGGGCTCGCGGCCGTCCGCTGCAAACGCGCCCACCACGTGCGCATCCGGACGTCGTCGGCGCAGCTCGGGGCCCATGCGCTCAACCCCACGCCGTCGCCCCAACGCGCAGCAACCATCTCCAAGAGCTGGTCGTGAAGTTCGGCGCTAACACCGCACGGGTAATCGGGAGCCCATAGCACCCGGGAGTACGCGCCGTAGAGCACAAGCGAACGCGTGCGTTCAGGATGCAAGGCCGCGAACAGGGCGGCCATGGCACCGCCCTCCGAGACGCCGACCACGTCGGCCCGTTCAGAACCGACGGCGTCCATAACGGCCCGGAGGTCCTCGACATTCTCCTCCAGAGTGGGGGCGTGCGGTACCGGGTCGGAGAGGCCCGTTCCCCGCTTGTCGAACGAGATCACCCGCCGGAACGTCGCCAGCCGATCGTAGAAGTGTGCGAGGGCAGGCTCCTCCAGCGCGACCTCCAGGTGCGAGATGAACCCTGGGGCAACCACGAGATCAGGGCCGTCGCCGTAAACCGCGTAGGCGATGCTCAGGTCGCCGCTCTTGGCGTAGCGAGTCTCAGGCGCCGCGACCACAGTCCTCCCTTGTCTCCGACGACCATTCTGGCCCGATCGGAGCCCATCCGTAACCCGCGCCTGACAAGCAGATCCGACAGCCCGCAGTCGCGCTCGCGACCAGGTCGCCGGCGAGGGTGCCGGCGTCGTACCCGCCCTGCGGCTTGTCGGACAGCCTCATACCGCGCTGGTCGACCGCGATGACCTCGAAGTCCCGGGCCAGCGCCGGCATCAGCAGGCGCCTTGCATACCAGTTCTGCGGCCAGCCGTGCACCAGCAGCAGCGGCGGTCCGTCGCCTCCGATGACCGCGGGCTGGCGCAGCTCGCCGGTGTCGATGTACCGGCTCGTGCACGTGTCGGTGAACCCCGCCGGGAGGTTCGGGGCGCCGGAGACGGAGCCGGGCTCGGCGGGGCGTGGGCTGGCCGTGGTGCTCTCAGATTGAACCGCGCTGGGTTTGCCGGAGGCTCTGATCTCACAAGGAGACTGAGCCATGCCCGCACCGAGGAAGTACGACCAGGAGAGCCGTGACCGGGCGGTTCGGATGTACCAGGACCGCCGCCGGGACTTCCCGGCCGAGTCGGCCCTTCAGGCCCGTCGCCGGGTGGGTGAGCTGCTGGATGTGAAGCCCGAAACGCTGCGGGGCTGGATCGAGCGAGTGGAGATCGACGCCGGCGAGCGACCGGGTGTGCCGAGCTCGGTCGAAGCCCGGATCAAAGAGCTCGAGCGGGAGAACGCCGAGCTGCGCCGAGCGAACGAGATCCTCAAGACAGCGTCGGCGTTTTTCGCCGCGGCGGAGCTCGACCGCCGACTGCGCTGATCGTCGACTACATCGACACGCATCGGGACCGGTTCGGGGTCGAGCCGATCTG
>DASQUK010000279.1:0-41874 GCA_035641315.1 Acidimicrobiales bacterium
CAGGAGCTGTCCAGGCGGAACGGGCCCAGCAAGGTGTCGGCTTGCCACCGCCGGGTTCGTCCGGACAGTAGCCCCGCGCCGCGGCCTCGGCGGCCAGGTAACCCGCGGCCGCCGCCTGGACGGCCAGGTAGTCGGGCGGGCCGCCGACACACCCTTCGAAACGGCGGACGAACTCCGGGCCAGGCGGCCCCACGTCCCCGGGGTGGTCCCGGCACCACCACTGCGCTGGGCCGACCACCCCGCCAACCGGCCGAGCCGGCGACCGAACTCGTCGATGCCGGCGGCCACACAGCCCAAGAGCCCGACCTTCACGCTTGCCTCTCGGAGGCGCCGTATGGCGGCCACGTCCTTCCGAACGTCCCGGCGACCACCAGCGCCGTGTGGGCGCGGGAGGGCGACCCGGCACGGGCAACGTGCTTCGCGCCAACGTCTGCGCAACCAGCGTTCCCGACGGGGTCCTGTTGGACCGCCGTGTGCGGCCGACGACCATCGCCGGACGGTGTCGACCGGCGACCACCGGCCGCCGTACCGAGCCGCCTCCGTCACGGTTCCGAGCGGTCGACTGCCGGGTCGCCCAGCTCCTCGTACAGGGCCTCGCCCCGGCCGAGGCGGGTCGCGATCTGCACGACTTGCGGAAGCTCACGCCGGGTTGGGGTATGGGCGGCCAAGAAGCGGGTGACGCCGACGAGAACTTGCGCACCTTCCTCTGAGCCGGTCGGCCAGGCGTGGAACTGCCGGGCGCCGGCCTCGACGACCTGGAACCAGTGGAACTCGGCGTCCTCGGCGAGCAGCGCCGCGCCCAGATGCTCGAGCAGGCGGCCGGGATCGCCGCCGCCTCGCAGGAACCCGTAGGCGATCGCGCCGGCCCGATCCACTTGGCCCTGCACGTCCCAGCACGACCGCAGCTCGCCCAGGTCGGCGGCGCCCGTCCGGGGAAGCGGTGAGGGGGGCACATTGAGGAACCGGTCGAGATAAACGCGGAGGGCGCCGTGGACCACGCCCCGCAGCAGCTCGATGGTCGGGTTGCGGATCAGGGCCTGGTGCAGGGCGTTCGCCGTCGTGAAGGCGTGATGGACGGTGTCCCAGTCGGCGAAGTCGTTCTGTGGGTGGAACCTCACGATGCGCAGCGCAGCGGCATAGGCCAGGGCGCGGCCGAGCTGCTCGGGGCTGGCACCGGCGATGATGGCATCGCACACCGATCCGACGACCTCATCGGGGTCGTCGGACAGGATCCGCCAACCCAGCCCGCCCACGTCGTCGAAGCGCCCCTCGTGCCGCCGGCCCGTCTCGACCAGGCTGGGCAGCCGCTCGACCGTCTGCCCGACGAGCCTGGCCAGGTCGTGGGGATGCCGCCAAGACGCAGTCTCCTCCTGGCGGCGGGCAGCTGCAGTCTGGCGGACCAGGGTGGGCAGCACCTGGGGCGCGGCTGACGCGCCGACGTGGGTGAGCGCCTCGAAGGCCTTGTTGGTGAAGTCGAGGGTGTGGCCTCCGTCGATGAACACGTGGTCGGTGACGGCGGCGAACATCATGCCCTCGACCGTGTCCAACGCGCGGTCGCCGGACGCGGTTGACAGAGCGGTGGCCAGCACCCGCTCGGCGGCGTCACTCGACCGGGTGTCGATGAACCGCCGGTACCAACCGGCCAAGCGCTGGGCCGGAACGTCGGCGCCGCGCAGCTGGTCGATCGCGAACCGGGGCGGCCGGTTGCGGGTGTCACGAGACACGAACGCGAGGCCGTGCACGAGCGCGAGCGGCCGGTCGGCCTCGTCGAGATCTGGCATCAAGTTGGCCATCGCCACCAGCACCGTCAGTCCGGCACCCCAACCCGCCTCCCGGTACGTCGTGCCGAAGTCGATGCCGGCCCGCACGATCTCGGCCGGATCCACCCCGGCGGCGAGCAGACCGAGCACGGACTTGGCGATGACCAGGATGAGCCCGTCCTCGAGCCCGTCCTCGAGGCGGTTTCGCAAGTGCCCGATCCGGTCACCGTCCGGCCGGGACGCCACGACGACGTCGCCGTCCTCGATCGTCACATCGAAGGCGCGGGCGTCGTCGGCGAAGAGGTCCAGCGTGCAACCCGACGCGAGGTCGAAGCGGGCGTGATGCCAGTGGCAGGTCACGAGCCCGTCTTCGACGGTGCCCCGGTGCAACGGGAACCCCATGTGCGGGCACCGGTCGTCGATCGCCCACGCCCGGCCGTCGTGCCAGAAGACCACCACGGGCACCGTGCCCACCTTCGTGCGCAACTGGCCCGCCTTCCTCAACTCCGACAGCGATCCGGCCCGGACCTGCATGTGCACCAACCTACGAAGGCCGGCGTGACGATGCATCGCCTGCTATCGCTGAGCGTGCCGCCAGTTGCCCTTAGGGCCCTATCCGCCCGGGACGAAGCGGTCGCCGGCCATTCATCGGGGGAAGCGCCGGCTACGACACCGTGACCGCCGCGGTCTGGTCGGCGACCGAAGCGCGGGACGTCAAGGTGATCGTCCTCCGCGTCGCCAGCCCTGGAGGGTCCTACGTCGCATCGGACGCCATCTGGCGCCAACTCGCCCTCACTCGGGGACTGGCTCCTGGCATGACTGGTCCTACTCCAGCGCCGTTGGCCTCGGTTGGAACTCAGGCGTCATCGTCGGTGTCGCCGCTGCGGCCGTGCTTCCAGTAGCCCCGCACCGAAGCCTGGGTACGGGATAGCTCTCGATCCTCGAAGAGGTGGCGGCGGACGCGCTGCACCGCTGCCGCTTCGCCCGCCACCCACACCCGACTACCGGGGGCGAGATCCGTCCCGCGGACGGCGGCGACGAGAGCGTCGCCCGGACTCGCGTCGGCCGGTAGGTCGCACCACTCGACGGTCGCGCCTGGATGGTCGGGCAGCGCGAGCCGGGCGTCGGGGTGGGCGACCTCGATGCGGACCTGCACGGGCCTCTCGCTGGGGAGGGCCTCGAGCAGCTGGCTGATGGCCGGGATCGCGGTCTCGTCACCGGCCAGGAGGAAGGCGCGCGCATCGCGGTCGATGGTGTAGCCGCGGCCAGGACCCGAGACCGCCGCCGGGTTGCCGGGTTCGGCCGCTTGCGCCCACTCGGACGCCACCCCGCCGCCGTGGATGACGATCTCGACATCGAGCTCGAGGGCCTGGGGGTCGACGCGGCGCGGCGTGAAGGTCCGGATCGTGGGTCGTCGCCCGTCGGCCAACAGGAACTCGTTGCCGTTCCAGCTCGGAATGGCGAGCTCGTGCGTGCGGGGAGAAGGGAACAGCAGCCGCACGCTTGCCGCCGGATGCTCGACGGTCAGACCCTCGAGATCGGGCCCCCCGAAGGTGACGCGGACCATGCGGGCGGTCAATTGCTCGACTCGGCGCACCACCACGCGGCGCAACCGGGGTGGTTCACGCCGGGTGCGCACCGTCGTCGGCCTGGGCTCAGAGCGATTCACCGCGACAAGCGTCCCATCTCCGGACGCGCCGCGTGGCGGGGCAGCGGGCGGCACCACGTCTCATCGATACCGGTGCGCAAGAGGCTGACGGACCCCACGACCGCCAGCGCCGCGCCGGCCGCGAACTCATCGCTCCGTGACGGGGGCTGCGTCCGGGTCATCCACGCGGCTGCCCTGGATGAGCCAATGTGGCCCGTCAGCGAAGCTGCCGACGATCTCGAAGAACCTCTTGAAGTAGGGGCCGGCGGCGTGCACCTCGAAGGCTGCAGCGTCGTCGTAGGCCTCGTTGAGGTAGAACCTGCCGGCGTTGTCCTTGTCACGGATGAGCTCGAACCGCTTGGTGCCTGGTTCGTTGGCGCTCGACTCGCGGCCGTCCTCGAGGGCGGCGTCGACGAACTCCTGCTGGCGTTCAGCCGGGACATCGAAATACACGGCGATGTGGTACATGGATCTCTCTCCCATTCGGTTGTGGGGTGGGGCCATGGAGCAGCTCCGTGGTTTGTCGGCGGTTCAGCTGGCGGCGCCCACGTGCCGGATGACCAGTCGGGTCAGTTCGGGGACGAGTTGCGGGGGTTGCTCGTGGCCCACGCCCTCCCACCTGACGAGCGTCGCGTTCGGGATGCCCTTGGCGAGGGCCTCGGCGTGGTCGTAGGGGTAGATCGGATCTTCGGTGCCGTGGACGATGAGCGTGGGTACCTGAATGCGAGCGAGATCGTCGATACGGGACGACGCCGAGGGCGCGTTGGCTGATGGGTTCATGCCCCGAGCGAGATCCGCGGCGACGATGTCGCGGTAGTACTGCTCATCGAACTCGAACCGACTACCCGCCACGGCGCGACAGAAATCGACCTCCAGCTCAGCTATGTCCTCATCGGTCTCGACCGGGTGGTCAAGACCGGCGAATACCGAGTCGTCGCCCCGCCGGAGCCGTGGGTCAGGCCCTGGGGTTGTGCTGATGAGCGTCAACGACCGCACGCGGTCGGGATGACGCAAAGCAACGAGCTGGCAGATCATTCCGCCCACTGACACACCGAGAAGGTGAGCGGCGTCGATGCCGACGGTGTCGAGCACGCTCACCGCGTCGCTGGCCATGTCCTCGATCCCGTACGGTGCGCTGGCCCAGTCGACATGGGTCGACAGTCCTACGTCCCGGTTGTCGAACTGCACGACCCGGTACCCGGCACCGATCAGACCCTCGACCAGCTCGGGCGGCCACCAGACGACCGACGCCCCGCCCCCCATCACCAAGAGCACCGGCGCCCCGTCCGGTCGGCCCAGCTCCTCGTACCACAACCGCACCCCGCTGGTGTCCACATACTCCCCGACCATCACGCCGCTCCTTTCGGTCCGCCCTCTTCCACGACGCCCCCCGCTTCGAAACTCATCGGTTTCCGTAGTACGTCGGAGATCTACAGGCAGCCATCGACGCCTCGGACCGCCGACCTCCACGACCTGATCGAGGCGCTAGACCGTGGGCTCTCCGCACCCGAGATTGGGCAGCGAATGCGACCGGTAGATCGGCGTGCCCTGGTGGCAGCGGGGTCACTGCACGCAGTCGCCCGCGACGATCGTGTCCTCGATCACTTCGTGCGATCAGGGGTTCCTGAAGATTGGCTTTCACGGATGAGCGCGGACAGCGTTCGAGCCGCCGCGGCATCATCTCGATGGCCATGACGAGGCATAGTCGTCCACCATCGCTGGATCGGCGGCGTCGCGCACTTCGAACCCGGCCCGCTCGCCAAGGCCTGCGGCCGCAGTCTGCTCCACGGCTCAGGTGAGCTGGACACGTAGCCGCTCCATCTCGGCCGGGCGTTTGCCCGGACGGGGGCGGTAGCTGGGTACGCCCACCGTGGTTACAAGCATCGGGGACGCTTCGGTTCCGAGGAAGGCCGACACCTCGTCGTCGTAGAAGGTGCTGCCGCTGGCGCCGTGGCCGAGAGCGTAGGCGGCGAGTTGGAGGCGGCCCATGGCGGTGCCCGCTTCGAGCAGGGCCGACCGGTAGCCGCGGGCACCACTTCGCTCGATGACGTCGCCGAGCGCCGCGCAGTGGAAGGCGTCGAAGGCACAGTCGCCGCCGAGCGGCTGATCGAGGCACAGGTGAGCCGCCTCCTGACGGAACGTCCCACGTTCGATCTGCTCCAGGCTGCCTCGCACCCATCGGTAGATGCCCGAAGCGACGCCCCCAACTGCGTGAACTGCGAGGAAGTGCTCGAGCAGCGTGCGCCCCTCTCCGGCGAAGTCTGCGGGCACAGGACGAGCAGTCACCGCAAGCTCCCACCGCAGCACGTCCTCGCCAACCGGGTCGCGTGCATACCGGCGAGTGGAGCCCCGCCGCACGATGACGTCCTCGAGCGTGCCCGGACCCCTCGGCGACACACCGACCTCATCGGTCGCGACCGTCCCGAGCTGCACGGCCGCGGCGCGCCACCCCGTCACCTCGTCGGCATGCTCGAGGGCGCCTGCCCGGTGCACCGCTGCGAGGCCCTCATGGTGCTGCGGGGAGGGGGAGAGTGGGTGCACGCGGTGGTCGATGGCGGGGGGCCGATCGGCCGCAGGGGGCGGTCGACCTGCGGCGGGACCGCCTCCCAGCGGCACGATCACGAGCGGATACTCCTCGGGCGAGCCGACGCCGAGGAGGTGAGACACGTCGTCGTCGACGAAGCCGATGAGCACCCGCGACGTGATCCCCGCAGCCTCGGTGACCGCAAACAGGTTCGCCAAGACGGCACCGGAATCCCAGAAGAGGTGTCGGTACCCGCGCTCCCCGTACTTCCAGGTGGTGCGCCACGGGATTCCCGAGAGCACCAGGGTCACCGGTGCGCCGCCGACGCCGCCGTCGGCGGCGGCGCGCGCCAGGAACGGCCGGTGGTCGCCATCGCGGAGCCGCCGCAGGGCGAACTCGACCGGATTGAAGTGGTAGACGCCGGCCGGCAGGTCCGCCAGGTCGCCACAGACCACGTAGACCTCTGTGGGGTAGAGCGCGCCGGCCGAGGCGGCGGCCCGGAAGAAGATCGGCCGCCCACCGACCATCCGCGCCCGGCGCGTCACCCCTGCGGAGAAGAACAGGACACGGGCCAGGTCCGGGAGCCCCCACGGCGCAGGCTCGACGTGCACCCGGCCGGAGAGCACGTCGACCGCCGGCGCATCCCGCTCCGGTAGGTCGACCGGCAGGGGGATCGGCTCGAGGTCCGGGTAGTGCTTCAGCGGGATCGGCATGTTGGCGAAATCGAGGAGGTGCCCGCCCCCGCGGACGCTCTCGACGGTGTGATTGGTGGCATCGTGGAACAGGCGGGTGATCTCGCGATCGTTCTGCGCCATCACGCCGACCGTACCGAGCGCAGTCGGACCCGTGCGATGGTGGCGGCGACGAGCGGCTGTAATGGAGCCTGATGCCTGAGCAGCTCCTGCGCTGGGAGGACGATGGCATCGTCGTGGAGGCCCTCGCCGGTATCGGCGGGCGCGTGCATCGCGTCCGGGCCCGCGGCGTCGACCTGCTCCGGACGCCCCCGCCGACGGCGGTCCATCGTGAGGACCCGTTCTTCTGGGGCGCCTGACTCATGCGGTCCCACGGTTCAGCGTCGCTGGGGACATGATTCCCGGGGGCGCACCGTGGCCCCAGGACCGTCACCCGGCGGTGGCGTCGCGGAGAGCGATGTAGGCGGCGCGCACGTCAGCCGCCGCCGTCACGCCCTGGCCCGGCTCCACGACGTCGCCTGCGGCGAGGTTCCAGGCGTCCGCCACGTAGGCCGGCTCGGTGCCCGATGCGGCTGCTGCAGCCTGGACGCAGGCACCGGCGGCGACCTGCTCGCCGCTGTGGGGACCACGACCTCTCGTCCACTCAGGTCGGCGAGCACTTGGCGGTAGGCGCGCGAGCGGGCACCGCCGCCGACGAGGATCAGCTGCCCGCCGGTGGGGGCGAAGGCTGCCAGCGCATCGAGGCCGTCGACCAGCCCACACACGACGCCCTCCACCGCGGCGCGGGCGAGCTGCTCGCGCCCGACGTCGCTGCGTAGCCCGGCGAGGACGCCGGCCGCGTTCGGCCGGTCCGGGGTGCGCTCCCCGTCGAGGTACGGGAGGAGGGTGGGCCCGCCCGCCCCAGGTGCGCCCGCGAGCGCGAGCCGGTCGAGCTCCTCATGGTCGACGCCGAGCAGCCGGCGCACCGCCTCCGTGACCTTCGTGGCGTTGAGCGTGCAGACCAGCGGGAGGTGACGGCCGGTGGCGTCCGCGAACCCGGCGACGATCCCCGACGGGTCGGCGGTCGGCTCGTCGCTGACCCCGTACACGGTCACCGAGGTGCCGATCGAGACCACCACGTTGCCGGGCCGCAGCTTGACTTGGGGCACGCCGAGGGCACGACGGTGGGCAGATTGGTGCCGATCGGGCATAAAAGACCAGGTCACGAGGGGTGCAGAGGGCGGCGGGTCGCTTCGGTCGCATCGAAGAAGTCGTGGGTTCGAATCCCATCACCTCCACTCCTGTGATCTCTCAGGACATCCCGGACAGCCCCTCGACCCGGCAGGTGCGTACATCCGGTGCGACGAGGCTGCCCGCACGAACTCATCGCCGGGCGGCGAGGAACCTGCCCGTCAGCGATCGTCGCCGACCGCCGTGGCCTCGCCCACGGATCGCCAGGCGTCGAGCTCGTCGCCGACCGCCCGCAGGCGCCGCTCGATGTTGCCGATGGCGTCGGCGCCGAGGACGAGCCGCAGCGGTGGCTCTTCGGCGTCGACGGCGGCGAGGATCGCCCGGGCCGCCTTGACCGGGTCGCCCGGCTGCGTGCCGTTGTTGTCACGGACGTACGCCCGGGTGGGACCGACCGTGTCGGCGTACTCGGGCATCTCCGCCGACTCGTAGGCGGCGCCGGGACGGAACAAGCCGGTGCGGAACGCGCCGGGCTCGACGATCAGCGTGTGAATCCCGAACGGAGCGACCTCGTCGCGCAGCGTCTCCGTGAGGCCCTCGAGCGCGAACTTCGTGGCGCAGTAGGCGCCGAAGCCCGGTGCCGTCACCTGGCCCCCGACGCTCGACATCTGGACGATCGCGCCCCCGCCCTGCCGCCGCATGTGCGGCAGGACCGCCCGGGTCAGGGCTGCGGGCCCGAAGAAGTGGAGGTCGAACAGGGCCCGCAGCTCCTCGTCGGTCGTCTCTTCCACGGCCCCGACCTGGGTCCGGCCGGCGTTGTTGACGAGGACGTCGATGCGTCCGAAGCGCTCGATCGCGATCGCCACGGCCGCGTCCCGCTGGGCGGCGTCGGTCACGTCCAGGGCGGCGACCGCCGCGCCGGCGGTAACCAGGTCCTTCAATCCGTCGGTGCTGCGCGCGGTCGCGAGCACGGCGTCCCCACGCGCCAACGCGGCCTCGGCGATCGCCTGCCCGAAGCCGCTCGAGGATCCGGTGATCAGCCAGGTGCGCGATCGGTCGTTCGTCGTCACGTGCCGCAAGCTAGCGGGATGCGCCGACGAAGCCGCGTCGTCACGACCGCCGTCGGCGGGACGTGGCGAGCGTCGCGAGCTCGATGCGGTTGGCCACGCCGAGCTTGGCGTAGACGTGCGACAGGTGCGTCTTGACGGTGTTGCGGCTCATGAAAAGACGGGCCGCGATCTGGGGGTTGGTGAGGCCATCGATGGTCAGCCCGACAACCTCGAGCTCGGTGGGGGTGAGGCTGGCCCAGCCCGTGGACGGTCGGCCCCGGCTGCCGCGGGCCCGCCGGGCGTAGGCCACGGCGTCGTCGAGCGTGAGGCCGGCACCCTCGGACCAGGCGGTGGCGAAGTCCTCGTCGCCGAGCGCCTGGCGGAGGCCGGCGACGGCGGCATCGTGGGCGGGGCGGTCGACGGGCGGACGCGGACAGCCCATCAGCCTGCGCCCGGCGGTGCTGGCGGCATGCAGCCGGGCGGCCTCGGCGAAGCTCTCCGCCCGTGCGGCGTGCCCTGCGAGGGCATCGAAGCTGTCGACGTAGGACGTGCGGAGGCCGTGGTGGACCCGGATGGTGAGCGCCTCGTGGTGCAGGCCCTCGGCTCGCTCGGGATCGTCCGCCGCGACGAGGAAGGCGGTCTCGTCGAGCGCCTCGGCCAGGGCGTGGGGAACGTCCAGCTTGCCGGACAGCACAACGGCCCGCTCGAGCTGCTCACGGGCGGCGTCGGACTCGCCGAGCCGGCGAAGCACGGCGCCGAGCCCGGGGAGCGCACGGGCGACGAACCAGTTGTCGACCAGGGGCTCGCCATACCGGGCCGCCCGCTCGAACCAGTCGCGAGCGCTTTCGAGCTCCGCCTTCCAGAGGTGGAGCTTGCCCAGCGTAACGGTCATCGACGGGGCGATGGCGGGGTCCGCAGCTTGGGCGGAGCGAACGACCGGCTGCATGAGCTGCAGTCCGGCATCGATGTCGCCGGCGACCCCCATGACCCAGGCCAAGTTGGAGGTGCTGGCGCTGAAGTAGTCACCCAGGGGACTGGCCAGTTCGACGGCTTCGGTGCCCAGCCGGCGGGCGGCGGGCAACTCGCCTGTGAGCAGGGCGCGGTACACCTGACCGCTGAGGGCGAACGCCAGCAGGAGCCGGTCACCCCTTTGCCGGCAACGCTCGACCGCGGCGTCCAGGATCGGGCGGCCGTCCTCGTGGCGATCGCAATTGGTGAGAGTGAGCCCCTCGATGACCAGGCTGACGTCGGTGCCCGACGCGTCGCCGGCGGCCTCGGTGTAACGACGGGCTTCGGCGCAGAGCCGACGCGCCGTCGCGACGTCGAGGTACATGTGGATGTAGGCCTCCACGTTCAGGCACAGACCCCGGGTGCGGTCGTCACCGGTTGCCGTGGCGATGTCCAAGCCTTGCCGGGCGGCGTCGGCCATCAGCTCGAACTTGCCGGCGGCGGCACCGAGCTGGGCCGCCCCCAGCAGCAGCCGGCCCTGGAGGGTCGTGCGGTCGTCGGGGGCCAGCGCGATCGCCCGCTCGAGTCGCTCGATGCCCTCGTGCGCGTGGCCGCGCAAGGTCCACAGCCGCGGCAGGGCCGCCGCCAGTCGCCGACCGCGTTGGGGGTCGGGGGAAGAGAGCGCCCAGTCGAGCGCGACGCGCAGGTTGTCGTGCTCCGTCTCCAGCCGCGCCACCCAGGCGTCCTGGTCGGGACCTACCAGCTCCGGTTCCGCGTCTTCCGCGAGGGCCAGGAAGTGGTCGAGATGACGGTCGCGGGTGGCAGCGGCTTCGCCCGCTTCCCGCAACCGGTGGTGGGCGTACTGGCGGATGGTCTCCAGGAGTCGGTACCGAGCCTGGCCGTCGTCGTGGTCGACGAGGACCAGTGACTTGTCGACCAGGCGCCCGACGCGCACCAGCACGTCGTCGTCATCCGGGCCGGCACAGACGGCGCGCGCGCCGTCGACGGTGAACCCGCCCGCGAACACGGCCAACTGGCGGAAGATCCGCCGGTCGGCCTCGTCGAGGAGGTCATGGCTCCAATCGACGGACGCTTCGAGGGTTTGCTGGCGGGCGACGACACCGCGGGCGCCGCCGGCGAGGAGCCGGAACCGGTCGTCGAGCCCGGCGGCGATCTGGGCAGGGGTCAAGGTCCGCACCCAGGCGGCCGCCAGCTCGACGGCCAGGGGGATGCCGTCGAGCCGCCGGCACACCGTCCGCACCGCGCCCTCGCTCTCCTCGTCGATCGTGAAGCCGGGACGGGCGTGGTTGGCCCGCTCGCCGAACAACGAGATCGCCTCGTCGGGGACCATGGACGGCACCCGCCACACGGTCTCGCCCGGCACACCCAGGGGTTCCCGGCTGGTCGCCAGCACCGACACCCCGGGGCAGGACCGCAGCAGGGCATCCGCCAGCTCGGCGCTGGCATCCAGTAGGTGCTCGCAGTTGTTGAGGCAGATCAGCAGCCGGCGGTTCCGCAGGTGCACGGTCAGCGCCCGCAGGGGCCCGCCGGCCGGGTCGAGCATCACCCTGGTGGTGGCGGCGGTCAGCTCCGCCACCCGCCCTGCGTCGCTCACCGGACCGAGGTCGACCCACCACACGCCGTCCGGCCAGCCGTCGGCCGGGCCGGCGGCCGCCTGGACGGCCAGGCGCGTCTTGCCGCATCCCCCCGATCCGGTGAGCGTGACCATGCGGTCCCGGGCCAGCAGCTGCTCGACGACCGCCAGCTCCCGCTCCCGGCCCACGAAGCTGGTGAGCTGGACCGGCAGGTTGTTGGGCACGACGTCCAGGGAGCGCAGCGGCGGGAACTGGTCCGCCAGGTCGGCGTGCCGGAGCTCGAAGATCCGCTCGGCACGGGTCAGGTCGCGCAGCCGGTGGGATCCGAGGTCGTCGAGCCAGGCGCCGTCCGGGAGGCCATCGGCCACGATCGACGCCGTCACCGACGACAGCAGGGTCTGGCCGGTGTGGGCGACGTCGCGCAAGCCGACGCCGCGGCGCAGAGCCGTGCCACCGTAGGTCCGGGCGGCGGTCGGGCGGGCCTCGCCCGTGTGGATCCCGATCCGTACCCGGGACAGTGCACGTTGCACCCCCAGCGAGGCCGCGACCGCGTCGGCCGCGGAGGTGAACACTGCCACGACGCCCCCGCCCTGCACAGGCACCTCCGCGCCGCCGTGCCCGGCCAGCGCGGCTCGGACGGCCTGGTCGGGCGGACCGGTATCTCCGGCGGCACCCAGCACCAGAAACGTCACCGTTCCCGTCGGGAGATCGCCTGGTCGGTCCGTCGGCGCCATCGGCGGGGTCATGGTGGTCGAATCCCCGGTCGCCTACATCACCCGGGTGGGCGATGCCGCGGTCGACCGCCAAAATACGGCGTTGTGCTGTCGGTGAACACGACCGTGATCGCCGTCGTCGCCCCACCGGCGGCGGGGACGGGGGACGCCGGCCCGCTCGACGACGTGCGGGCCACCAACGTCCGCGTGCTGAGGATCGACGCCGATGCACCCGCGCTCGAGCGGGCGGCCAGCGCCTACGAGCAGGCCCGGCGCACCCGCACGCCCTACCTGTTGCACGACGCGGACCCCCTGGCCTGGGTGGCGGACGCCTGGGCCCAACGGTTCGAGGGCCCGAACGTCGCCGGCGCCCTCGAGGTCGCGGTCGCCGAGACGCTTGCCCGGTGGCGGGCGCGCTCGCTGGACCTGCCCGACTACTACCTCGTGGTCGACCCCGAGGGCTTCAGCCCCGTCCTGCGGCATTGGTTCCTGGGCGTCCTCGGCTCGGCCGCGCCCCGCCGGGTCGTGACCGGTCGGCCGGAGGCACCGGTGGTCGACCGGCTGGTCGATCTCCGCCCCGGGCCGTGGTGGCCCGACCTCGATCGCCTACTGGCCGACCTGGACCGGATCCTGCCAGAGCAGGCCGGTCTGGGGCCCGCCCCGCAGGCCGGCGGCGAGGCGTTGGCGACACCGATCACGTAGCCCCGGTCAGGGGGCGGGCGCCTCCACCATGTCCTTGCGGGCCGGCTTGACCGGGGGCGCCGACCGCCAGTCGGCGATGCCGTCCTCGGGTAGCGCCACTGGGTACTTGTTCTCGTGGACCTGGGCCCAGTGCGAGTGGTTGAGCTCGTGCAGCGTGAAGCAGGCGTTCAGGGCGTTGTAGAAGCCCATGTTGTCGACGGTCTGGTTGACCGCCTCCTTGATGAGCAGGGCGGTCATCGTGGGCAGCCGGGCGATCCGCCGGGCGAACTCAAGTGTGCGCTCGCCCAGGTCGGCCTCGGGGAACACCTTGCTCACCATGCCGAGTCGGTGGGCCTCGTCGGCGTCGATCGAATCGCCGGTGAGCATGAGCTCCTTGGTCTTGCGGGGCCCGAGCTCCCACGGATGGGCGAAGTACTCCACGCCGCACATCCCGAGGCGGGCGCCCACCACGTCGGCGAACTGCGCGTCCTCGGCGGCGACGATCAGGTCGCAGGCCCACATGAGCATGAGCCCCGCGGCGTAGACGGTGCCGTGCACCTGGGCGATGGTGATCTTGCGCAGGTTCCGCCAGCGCCGGGTGTTGTCGAAGAAGTAGTGCCACTCCTGGAGCATCAGCGCCTCGGCGCCCTTGCGGGTCGCACCGTTGATGCGCATGGTCGGGTGCTGCGTCGGGCCGGGCGTGCGCTCCGCGATCGCCTGCTTGGAGCCCATGTCGTGCCCCGACGAGAACATCGGCCCCACCCCGCCCAGGATCACGACCCGCACCTCGTCGTCGGCCTCCGCCCGCAGGAACGCGTCGTTGAGCTCGACCAGGAGCCCCCGGTGCTGCGCGTTCCGGGCGTCGGGCCGGTTGAGCATGATGCGAGCGATGCTGCCCTCGTCCAGCGTCTCGTAGGTCACGAACTCGTATTCGGACATGGTCCACCTCTTCTCACGTCGAGCGGCGGATGAAGTGCGGCGTGGGGTCGAGACTCTAGCCTTCGGACGGATGAGCAGTCCGCCGCTCCTGGCGGGTCCCCACGGCCCGGCGACGTCGACACCGGCCCGCCCGCGCGGATCCGTACGCCGCACAACTTCGATCGACACCGTTCGCCCCGACGGACCGCACGGCCGGCTGGTCGTCGATGCCCGCGGCCGGGACCTCCGCACCGGCAGCGGTGGCCCTGCCGATGCCCGGGTGGTCGCGGAGTGCCGGCTGATGCTGCGACTCGATGCACGCTCGCACGCGTTGACCGACATCGACGTCGACACCGTCGACCCCGCCGACGGCACGCCGGAGGTGCCCGACCTCCGGTCACTGCTGGGCGCGACGGTCGGGCGCGGCTTCCGCCGTCGGGTGGACGAGGTCGTGCCCGCGGAACGCGACCGGGGGTCGCTGCTCCACCTGATGCTCGACGACCTGGTGGGCGCCGTCCTGGTCTCCGGCTACGCGCTGCTGCACGCCGACGCCATCCCGCCCCAGGCGGGCCTGGTCGACGCCATGGTCGGTCACATGGGCGACGGCTGCGCCGGCTGGGCGCTCGACGGCGGGTTCATCGGCGCCCTCCGGGAGACCGGACGTACGCCGACGCCCCACGGCCCGCCGGCGCCGAGCCTCGAGCCGGCCGACGACGCGCACGCCTGGCACGCCATGGCCCCCCTCCCGCCCGGGGCGACCCGCCGGCGGCGCCGCCTCGACGTCCTGGCCCCCGGCCCCCATGGCCTGCATCCCATCGACGCGTACTTCCGCGACAGCCACCGCGACGGCGAGGGCAACGAGACCGTCGTCCACGAGTATGCCGTCGTCGGGACCGTCGATGCCGCCGACCACCGGATCGTCGACCTACGGGCCGACGCGCTCGTGCTCCCGTGGGTCGAGTGCCCGGGTGCGGTCGCCAGCGCCCAGCAGATAACGGGGACGACCTTCGACGACCTGCGCATGCGGGTCCGCCGCGAGCTCGTGGGCACGTCCAGCTGCACCCACCTAAACGACACCTTGCGCTCGCTCGCCGATCTCGGCGCGCTGCTCGAGCACACGGGGGACCAGTGAGCGATCAACTCGAACCGTACGACCTGCAGGGCAAGGTCGCCCTCGTCACCGGCGCCAGCCGGGGCGTCGGGGCGGCCACCGCTGTCGCGCTGGCGGACGCCCGTTGCCGGGTGGCCTGCGCCGCCCGATCCACCGCTGCCAGCCCCCAGCGCACGCCGGGCACGCTCGACGCCACGGTGGGCACGATCACCGCCGCGCACGGCCCGGGCGCCGCCGTCGCCGTTCCCACCGACCTGTCCGACTCGGAGCAGGTGGCGGCCATGGTGGGTGCGACCGTCGAGGCGTTCGGGCGCCTCGATGTCCTGGTCAACAACGCCGCCGTCACGTTCGTCGGCGACCTCGACATCCCCATGCGGCGCCACGACCTCATCATGGAGATCAACCTGCGTGCCCCGCTCATCGCCATCCGCGAGGCCGTGCCCCACCTGCGCGCCGCCGGGGGCGGTCGCATCGTGAACCTGTCGTCGCTGGCGGCGCTCGATCCGATCCCCGGGCTGATGTCCTACGGCGTCAGCAAGATCGGGCTGGAACGGCTCACCGTCGACGCCGCCCGCCAGCTTGCCCGCGACGGCATCGCCGTCAACTGCTTTCGCATCGACGTGCCGGTGGCGTCGGAGGGCTTCATCGCCAACACGCCCGACGTCGACCGCTCCACGTGGGAGCCCGCCGAGGTCGCGGCCGAGGGGATCTGCTGGATGATCGGCCAGCCGGCGTCGTATTCGGGCCGCCGCGAGAGCATGGCGGGCCTGCGGCGGCGGGAGGGGATCATGGCGTCGCGGGCGCCCCGGCCCTACGTCGGCACCCCCGCGACCGAGATGTTCGACGGCCTGGCCGAGGACACCGAGACGATGTTCCGCTGACCCGGTTGGCTCGGTTGCCGCCCGCTGACCTCCGTCGACCGCTTTTACCCGAACCACGACCAGGGAGCTGCCGTGAAGTTCGCCATCTCGCTCGGAATGCTCAACCCCCGCATCTGGCCGGAGGTTACCCAGGAGGCCGACCGCCTCGGCTACGAGTCGGTTTGGCTGCCCGAGCACCTGGTGTTCCCGGTGCAGGCCGAGGGCAGCCCGTTCCACGGCGCCGACCACCCACCCGTGCCCGCCGACGTGCCGGTGTTCGACGCGTTCACCTACCTGGGGTTCCTCGCCGGCCGCACCGAGCGCGTCCGCTTCTCGACCCACGTCTACAACATCGGCCTGCGCCACCCCTTCGTGTCGGCGCGGGCCGTCGCCACCCTCGACATCGTCTCGGGCGGGCGCGTGCTCTTCGGCATCGGCGCCAGCTGGCTGCGCGCCGAGTGGGAGGCCGTGGGCCTCGACTTCGACAGCCGCGGGCGGCGGGTCGACGAGGCCATCGACGTGTGCCGCCGGCTGTGGACCGAGCCGGTGATCGAGCACCACGGCGAGTTCTTCGACTTCGGCCCGGTGATGTTCGAGCCCAAGCCGCTGCAGCAGCCCCATCCGCCCCTGGTGATCGGCGGCGACGGTCCCGCAGCCCTGCGTCGGGCCGCCACCGTGGGCGACGGCTGGGTCCCCATGAACCACACGCTGGAGCAGATCCCGTCCAAGGCGGCACGCCTGGCGGCGCTCCGGGCCGCCGCCGGTCGGGTCGGTCGGGTGGAGATCACCATCGGCGGAACGCCGGCCGACCTCGACGACGTCGCCCGCTACGCCGACGCCGGCATCGACCGGGTGATCGTCCGGCCGTGGCAGCGCTCGCGCGACGCGATCGAGGGGTTGCGGCGCTACGCCGACGAGGTCGTGCGGCCGAGCGCCACCGCCCTGGCGGGCTAGCCGATGACGTTTCGGCCAGAGCTCCGGGACTGGCTGAGCGCGCACGTCACGCCCGAAGTCGTGGAGGCGGGGCGGCGTCCCGTCACGGCCGGGACGCTGGAGCCGCTGCACGCCTGGAACCGGGAGTTGGCCGACGCCGGCTGGGCGGCGCCCGCGTGGCCCGTCGAGCACGGCGGTCGGGCAGCCGGCCTCGACGAGCAGGTCGCCTACCACGAGGAGATGGACGCCGCTGGTGCGCCCGGGCCGATCAACGTCATCGGCGTCTCCAACATCGCCCCGGCGATCATGGCGTATGGCACCGAGAAGCAGAAGACACGCTTCCTGCGGCCCATGCTGCGGGGCGACGAGATCTGGTCGCAGGGCATGTCCGAGCCCGACGCCGGGTCGGACCTGGCCTCGCTGCGCACCCGGGCCGTCCTCGAAGGCGACGGGTTCGTGGTCAACGGCCAGAAGACGTGGAACAGCCTCGGCCACCTCGCCGACTGGTGCCAGCTCTACGTGCGGACCGATCCCGATGCCCCCAAGCACCAGGGCATCAGCTGCCTGCTGGTCGACGTGCGCACACCCGGCATCGAGGTCCGGCCGCTGCGGACCATGACCGGCGAGGTCAGCTTCAGTGAGCTGTTCTTCAGCGACGTGCGCGTGCCGCGCGACGCGCTGCTCGGACCGCTGCACAAGGGCTGGATGGTGGCGATGACCACCCTCAGCCACGAGCGGGCCGGCGTGGCGCGGCTGCACCTGAGCCTGGGCCGCAAGCTCGACGCCCTCCTCGCCGAGCCGGAGGCCGCAGCGGCGCTGCGCGATCCCCGCCACCGCCAGCGGGTGGCGCAGGTGTGGAGCCAGATCGCCTGCATGCGCTGGACGACCGGGCGGTCGCTGGCCCAGCTCGGTCTCGGTGAGCCCACGGGCACGGCCGGCAGCCTGGCCAAGCTGGCGTGGTCGCGCGCCGATCAGGCGCTGGCCGAGCTGGCCCTCGACCTGCTGGGGCCGTCGAGCAGCCTTTGGGGCGAGTGGGCCCGCAACCTGGCGGCGTCGCGGTCCACCTCGATCGCCGGCGGCACCACCGAGATCAACCGCGACATCGTGGCCGAGCACGGTCTCGGCCTGCCGCGGGACTGACCGGCGTTTCTGCCCGCGCTCACCGCGCATGGAGCGAGTGAGCGCTGGCAGAACGGTTGGGACCAGCTCAGTCGGGGACTTCGAGGTCCGTCGCCCGCGCCTTGTGGGCGCCGACGTGCGACCGGTTGGTCGAGCGGACGCTGATGTCGTGGCCGACCGCCCGCTGGCGCAGGGCGCCGACCGTGCGCTCCTCGCGGGGCCGCACGCTGAAGGGGTCGAAGTTGAACAACCGCATCGCGTTCAGGTGCGTGATCCGGTCGATGTCGTGGTCGGGCACGCCGTCGAGCTGCTTGGCGAGCGTCTCCGGCGCCGTCGGCCAGGTCGAGTCGGAGTGCGGGTAGTCGCACTCCCAGCAGACCCGGTCCATGTTGAGGTACTCGCGGCTGGCGACGCCGAAGTGGTCGTCGATGAAGCACGTGATGATGTGCTCGTTGAACACCTCGCTGGGCCGCTTGTCGCCGAAGTCCTGGCCGGTCCAGCGGTGGTGGCGCTCGTAGCTGTAGTCGACGCGCTCGAGAAAGTAGGGGATCCAGCCGATGCCCCCCTCGGACAGCGCCACCTTGAGCTCGGGGAACTTGCGCAGGACCTGCGACCACACCAGGTCGGCGGCGGCCTGCACGATGTTCATGGGCGTGAGCGTGATGAGGCAGTCGATCGGGGCGTCGGGGGCGGTGATCACCAACTGCGACGACGAGCCGATGTGCATGCACACGACCACGCCCTCGTCGGAGCACGCCGTCCAGAACGGGTCCCAGTAGTCGGAGTGGATGCTGGGCCAGCCGAGCTTCGACGGGTTCTCCGAGAACGTGACCGCCCGGGCGCCCTTGCCGGCGGTGCGGCGCACCTCGGCGGCGCAGACCTCGGGGTCCCAGATGGCGGGCAGCACACAGGGGATGAAGCGGCCCGGGTAGGTGCCGCACCACTCGTCGATGTGCCAGTCGTTGTAGGCCTGGACCATCGCCAATGCGACGTCCTTGTCGTCGGTACGGGCGAAGAGCTGGCCGCAGAACTGCGGGAACGACGGGAAGCAGAGGGAACCGAGGACGCCGTTGGCGTCCATGTCCTTGACCCGCTCGTGGATGTCGTAGCAGCCGGGCCGGATCTCGTCGAACGAGGTCGGCTCCATCCCGTACTCCTCGGGCGGCCGGCCGGACACGGCGTTCAGGGCGACGTTGGCGATCTCCTGGCCCTCGTAGCGCCAGGCGTTGGTGCCGTCGTCGCGGGTGACGAACTGCGGCGCCAGGTCCTTGTACTTCTCCGGCAGCCGGCCCTCGAAGACATGGGGTGGCTCGACCACGTGGTCGTCCACGCTCACCATGATCATGTCGTCGATGTTCATCGACACCCCCTCGTGGGTCGTGCGGTCCAACTCCTGACAGTAGTGTCATTTTCCGGCGGTGCGAATGGTCGTCGATGAGGGGGATGGACATGGCCGACGTGTCGACCAGCGAGGCAGCGACCCAGGCACCCGTCGAGTTCGACCCGTTCTCGGACGTCTACTTCGACGACCCGTACGACATGTACCGGCGGCTGCGCGACGAGGCGCCCGTGTACCACAACGAGCGCTACGGGTTCTGGGCGCTGTCGCGCTACGACGACGTCGTCGAGGCGCACAAGGACTGGCGGACCTTCTCCAGCAGCCACGGCGTCGACTTGAACACGTTGTCGACGCCGCCCGAGCAGGTCGCCATGTTCCGCAGCATCATCATGATGGATCCTCCGGCGCACGACCGGCTGCGGGCGCTGGTGAGCCGGGTCTTCACGCCGCGCGCGGTGCAGTCGCTCGAGCCGATCGTCCGGGACGTGATCGAGACCTATCTCGAGCCACTCGACGGGCGGGACGCCTTCGACGCCGTCGCCGAGCTCTCCGGGCCCTTCCCTGTCGAGATCATCGCCCGCATCCTCGGCGTGCCCGAGGGCGACCGCCAGCAGATCCGCCACTGGCTGGATCTCCAGCTGCACCGCGAGCCCGGCCAGCTGGGGCCGACAGCCGAGGGTGAGGCGGCCTCGCTGGAGGCGGGTGCGTACTTCTACGGGCTGGTGCGGGAGAAACGGCGCCACCCGGGCGACGACATGATCAGCCGCCTCACCGAGGCGGAGGTCGATCGCGAGGACGGCCAAGGCGTCACCAAGCTCGACGACGAGGAGATCGCCGGCTTCGCCGTCCTGCTGGGCGGCGCCGGGGCCGAGACGGTGACCAAGCTGGTGGGCAACGCCTTCGTGCTGTTCGCCCGCCATCCCGACCAGTACCGGAAGGTGATGGACGACCCGGACAAGGTCCCGGGGGCGGTGGAGGAGATCCTGCGGTTCTGGCCGCCTTCGCAGTACCAGGGCCGGTTCTCGCTACGGGACTCGTCGTGGCGCGGGGTGACGCTGCCGGCCGGCTACCCGGTGCTGCTGGTGACGGGCTCGGCCACCCGGGACGAGCGGTTCTTCGACGACCCGGACGCGTTCGAGATCGATCGGCCCCCCAGCCAGTCGCTCGGCTTCGGGCTCGGCATCCACAGCTGCCTCGGCGCGGCGTTGGCCCGGATGGAGAGCCGCATCGCCATCGAGGAGATGGTTCGCCGCTGGCCGAGCTACGAGATCGACGAGGCCGGCCTTCGCCGCGTCCACATGTCCAACGTCGCGGGCTTCTCCAACGTGCCGGTGCGCGTCACCGGGTGACGGCCACGATCGCGGCCGGCTACTCGGCCGGCATGAGCTGCGAGAAGTCGACCTGGCCGGTCTGTAGGGCGCCGAAGAAGCCGCCGTCGACGTAGAAGGCCTCGCCGGCGACGTACGACAGGCGCGGGCTGTTGAGGAACACGAGCGGCCATGCCTGCTCCTCGGGCGTGGAGTAGCGGGCGAGCGGGCCCATGGCCGCGTCGACGATGTGCTTGCCGACCGTCTCGTGGAAGAACGGCATCATCGGCGTCTCGGTGGGGCCGGGGTTGGTGCAGTTGAGGCGCACGCCCCTGGCGAGGTAGTCGCCCGCCTTGGACGCGACCCAGGCGTTGATGACCTGCTTGGAGAACGCGTAGGCGCTGGCGCCGATCGCCTCCGGATGCGTTTCGCACCATGCCTTGCCGGCGTCGAAGCCCTCGGTGTCGATCAGCTCCTTGAGCGTGGCCAGCTGCTGCTGCCAGCCGAGGCCGGCGTTGGAGGCGACGTACGCGATCGCCGAACCGTCCGGCATCTTGGGGAGCACCTGCTCGGTGAGGTGCCGGGCGCCCACGAAGTTGACCAGCATCACGTCGATGTCCGAGAACGGCGGGCCGGGCAGCCCGGCGCAGTTGAAGTACCCGTGCACCGGGCCGCCGACCTTGGCCACGGCCGCCTCGATGGCCGTCTTGTCGCGCAGGTCCACCTCCAGCCACTCGGCTACCTCGACCGCGGTCGGCTTGATGTCGACGGCGGTCACCTCCGCACCGAGGCCGACCAGGATCCTGGCCGTCGCCTCGCCCATCCCCGACGCCGCCCCGGTGACGATCACCCGTCGCCCGTCGTAACCCAAGACGTCTTCCATGGCTCCCCTCGCTGCTCGGCCGATCATATGACCCGGCTGGCGTGCCCCTCCCAGTACCGCTCGCGCAACAGGCGCTTGTAGAGCTTGCCGCTGGGATCGCGGGCAGCTCGCCGACGAAGTCCACCGAGCGGGGGCACTTGTAGGTGGCGAGCTCGGCCCGGCAGTGGGCGAGCAGCTCGGCCGCCAGGTCGTCGCCCGGCGCCACGCCGGCCACGGGCTGGACCACGGCCCTGACCGCCTCGCCCATCTCGTCGTCCGGCACGCCGATGACGGCCACGTCTGCGACCGCCGGATGCGAGGCCAGCACGTTCTCGGTCTCCTGCGGATAGATGTTGACCCCGCCGGAGATGATCATGTGCGCCCGGCGATCGGTCAGGTACAGGTAGCCGTCCTCGTCCAGATAGCCGACGTCGCCCAGTGTGCGCCAGCCGTGCTGCTCGGTGATCGACGCCGTCTTGTCGGGATCGTTGTGGTACTCGAACGACCGCCCGCCTGCGAAGTACACGGTGCCCGGCTCGCCGGGCGGCAGCTCCCTGCCGTCCTCGTCGAGGATGTGGATCTCCTCGAGCGGCCGACCCACCGAGCCCGGGTGGGCGAGCCACTCCTCCGGCGTGATGGCGGTGGAGCCGATGTCCTCCGTGCCGGCGTAGTACTCGTGGATGATCGGCCCCCACCAGTCGAGCATCTGGCGCTTCACCGGCACCGGGCACGGCGCGGCGGCGTGGACCGCGAACTTCAGGCTCGACAGGTCGTAGCGGCGACGCTCGTCCTCGGGCAGGCGCAGCAGCCGCACGAACATCGTGGGCACCAGGTGCGTGTGGGTCACGCGGTAATGCTCGATCAGGCCGAGGAACTCGGCGGGGTCGAAGTGCTCCATCACCACGACGGTGGCGCCCAGCCGCTGCATCGACATCGAGTAGACGAGCGGGGCGGAGTGGTACAGCGGCGCCGGGGACAGGTACACCGCGCCCGGACCGGCGCCCGTGTACCCGAGGGCCTGCGCGATCACCACCGGCGGCGCCGAAGGGTCGCCCAGCGGGGTGGCGGGCAGTTGCTTGCGCACGCCCTTGGGCCGGCCGGTGGTGCCCGAGGAGTACAGCATCTCCCGGCCCTCCGACTCGTCCGGGATCGACGTCGCCGGCTGTCCCGCCAGCAGCTCCTCGTAGTCGGCGAAGCCGGAAGGGACTCGGCCGGCGCCACCGACCAGCACCCGCAGCTCCAGCCGGGACACGTCGAGCGTCGCCCGCAGTGCCTCGTCCAGCGCCGCCGACGTCGCCAGCGCCCGTGCCCCGCAGTCGTCGAGGATGTACTGCACTTCGCCCGGGCGGAGGTGGCTGTTGATCGCCGTGTAGTACAGCCCCGCCCGCTGGGCGGCCCACGCCACCTCGAGGTAGGCCCGGTTGTTCTCCATGAGGATGGCGATGTGGTCGCCCGTGCCGAGCCCGTGTGCCCGCAGGGCGTGGGCCATCCGGTTCGAGCGCTCGTCGAGCTGCCGGTACGTGACAACCTCGCCCGATCCGGCCATGACCAGTGCGGCGGGGTCGGGCCGCTCCCTGGCGTACGCGGCGGGGTGAAGGAGGGTCATCGCGGCGGATACTAGGACGCCACCGGTTGCCGGAGTGACGTCACTGTCACATACTCCTTCGGTGAGGGAGCACCAGTTCTCGTTCGAGGTCGAGGCGACGCCGGAGGAGGTCTGGCGGACGCTGCACCCGCCCATGACGCCCCTGCCGAACGCCGAACGGCGGGTGATCGAGCACGGGGACGTCCGCATCGAGATCGTCCATCCCGGCGACGAGAACGGGCTGGGCCTGGTGCGGTTCTGCCGCTTCAGGGTGCCGCGCTACCTCCTCAGCGGCGGCGTGGCCCGATCCTGGGAGGTCATCACCGAGTCGCGGCCGCCCGAGTACTCCCGCTACGAGGCGGTCGGCAAGCCGCTGTGGTCGCAGGCTACGGGCTGGCACCGCCTCGAGGACCTGGGCGGCGGGCGCACCCGGGTCAGCTTCGGCGAGACCTACGAGGCGTTCAACCCGCTCGCCCGCCGCCTGCTGGAGGCGCGGGTCCACCGCTTCATCTCCAAGGACAACGACGCGATCATCCGCCGGGCGGTGGAGCAGGGCTTGGCCGCCCAACGGAGAAAGGCGATGCCCGGCTGAGCGGCCCGCCTACGAGCGGCCCAGGACCATGGGGAAGTGGTCGATCGACCGCACGCCCGGCGTGTAGGAGAGCGTGTGGCCGGGCTTGACCGAGTAGTCGGGGAAACGCTGGTGCCACTCCCGCAGCGCCACCCGAAGCTCGTGGCGGGCGAGGTGCGACCCCAGGCACCGGTGGATCCCGCCCCCGAAGGCGAGGTGGCGATTGGGATCCCGGTCGAAGTGCACCTCGTCGCCGTCGCCGAACTCGGCGTCGTCGGTGTTGGCCGAGCCGATGAGCACGCTCACGTGCTGGCCGGCCTTGATCGGGCAGCCGCCCAGCTCGGTGTCCTCCACGGCGACGCGGGCCACGGTGGTGACCGGCGACTCCCAGCGCAACAGCTCTTCGACGGCGGCGGGGATGATGCCCGGGTCGTGGGCGAGCCGGCGCCGCTGCTCGGGGTGCCGGGCGAGGTAAGCGAAGAAGCAGTCGAGCGATGCGGTGACTGTGTCGAGCCCGGCGATGAAGAACAGGAAGCAGATGTCGAGGATGTCCTCCCGGCTCAGCCGGTGCCCGTCGACCTCGGTGTGGAGGAACGTCGTGAGGATGTCGTCGCGGCCGTCCGCCTCGCGCTGGTCCAGCACGGCGTCGAAGTAGACGTAGATCGACTCTGCGGTGGCCTTCTGGTAGGCGATCGCCGTCTCGCTGCCCCGAGCCGTCCCGGTCACGTGGTCGGGACGGATGATCCCGTCCTTCATGGCGAGGAACCTGGGCGTCTCGTCGAGCGGCAGGCCGAGGAGGGTCAGGAAGACGTGCGACGGGTAGGGGATGGAGAACTCGGCGGCGAAGTCGATCTCGCCGCGCCCGTCGAAGCGGTCCATCAGGTCGTTGACGAGCTTGGTGAGCGGCTCCTCCAGCTCTGCCATGCGCCGAGGGGCGAACAGCGGGTCGAGGATCTTGCGGAACTTCTTGTGGTCGGGCGGGTCGATCTGCAGCGGGATGAGGGGCCGCACGTTCTGGAGGTCGACCGCCGACATGTTGGACGAGAAGACGTCGGGGCGGCGGAACGCCTCCTCGATCTCGCCCCGGCGGCAGATGACCACCATGTGGGGGTTCACGGGCACGACGGCGGCGGCCTCTCGCATGGCCCGGTAGGTCGGCTGCGGATCGCCCGCCATGTCGACGAAATCCGGGCTGGGGGTGGTGGCCTCGTACGAGCTCATGCCGCGCTCCTCACCGTCCTCGCCGTGCGTCACAGCACCTGACGCCGGCGTCACCTTAGCTCACGGGTCGCCCGGGTTCTGACGCTCGCGTCACTTTCCTGAGGTACGGTGCGCCCAGTGAGCGAGCGTCAGCGAGCGAACCGTGAGCACAGTGGGGTATTCGCCGCGAAGCGGCGATCCCTCATTGGCGAGCCGAAGGCGAGTCAATGAGGGGAGGCGCACCGTGACCGACGTCGCCGGCAGCCAGGTCGTGAACCACATAGGGCTGTGCGTGCACGACATCGACCGCTCCCGCCGGTTCTACGAGGAGCTGCTGGGCTTCACGTTCGAGCACGAGATCGCCCCGCCCGACGAGCCCACCGGCAGGCTGCTGCGCCTGGACCCGCCCCTGGGCCTGCGAGCCGTCTACCTGCGCAAGGAGGGGTTGCGGCTCGAGCTCCTGGCCTACGAGGGCAGGGCTGACCGCCGGCTGGTCCGGGAGCGGCCGATGGACGAGCCGGGGCTGACGCACATCTCCTTCGGGGCGGACATCGCCGGCCTGCTGGAACGGGTCGAGGCGCTGGGCGGGACCATCCTGCGCGACACCGACATCGGGGTGGCGGTGTTCATTCGGGATCCGGACGGCCAGCTCATCGAGCTGCTGGAGAACAAAGAGGACAAGGGGGCCGGCGGTGCCTGACTCGAAGCTGCTCATCGACGGCAAGCTCGTCGACGCCGAGGGCGCCGCCACGTTCGAGAACGTCAACCCCGCGACCCAAGAGGTCCTCGGGGAGGTCGCCGACGGGTCGGCGGCCGACATGGCCCGGGCCGTCGAGGCGGCCCGGCGGGCGTTCGACACCACCGACTGGTCCACCGACCGGGCACTGCGGGCCCGCTGCCTGCATCAGCTGCAGGCGGCGATCGAAGGGGAGCGCGAGGAGCTGCGTCACGAGCTGGTGGCCGAGGTGGGCTGCCCGATCCTGATCACCTACGGTCCGCAGCTCGATGCCCCGCTCCGCGAGGCGTTGCTGTGGCCGGCCGAGATGATCGAGCGGTTCCCGTGGGAGCGGCCCATCGGCCCGAAGGACGCCATGGGCTTGGGTTACGAGACCGAGCGCTACGTGTGGAAGGAGCCCATCGGAGTCGTGGGCATCATCGTGCCCTGGAACTTCCCGGTGGAGATCCTGCTCAACAAGCTGGGCCCGGTCCTCGCCATGGGCAACACGTGCGTGGTCAAGCCGGCGCCCGACACGCCGTTCAACGCCGCCCGCATCGCCCGGCTCGTCGCCGAGCAGACCGAGATCCCGCCCGGGGTGGTCAACATCGTCAGCAGCCGCGACCACTTGGTCGGCGAGGTCATCACCACGTCGCCGGACGTCGACATGGTGGCGTTCACCGGCTCCACGGCCACGGGCCGGCGGATCATGGAGGCGGCGTCGGCCACCCTCAAGCCGACGTTCCTCGAGCTGGGCGGCAAGTCGGTCAACCTGGTGCTCGACGACGCCGACTTCGAGAGGTTGCTGCCCAGCGCCGTCACGTCGTGCATGCACGGCGGCCAGGGCTGTGCCATCGCCACGCGCGTCCTCGTCCCCCGGGCGCGCTACGCCGAGGCCGTCGACCTGGTCCGCTCCGGCTTCGACGGTTGGCGCTACGGCGACCCCACCGACGCCTCGGTCCTGCAGGGCCCGCAGATCTCGCGCAAGCAGCAGGACCGGGTGCTGGGCTACATCGAGAAGGGCAAGGCCGAGGGGGCGCGGCTGGTGACCGGTGGCGGCATCCCCGCGCACCTGCCGAAGGGCTTCTTCGTCGAGCCGACGCTGTTCGTCGACGTCGACAACGCCATGACGATCGCCCGTGAGGAGATCTTCGGCCCGGTGCTGGTGATGATCCCCTACGAGGACGACGACGACGCCGTGCGGATCGCCAACGACTCGCCCTACGGCCTGTCCGGCCAGATCAGCTCCGGTGACCTCGAGCGGGCCAAGGGCGTCGCCCGGCGCATCCGCACCGGCACGCTCGGGATCAACGGCGGCGTCTGGTACGGGGCCGACGCCCCGTTCGGTGGCTACAAGGGGTCCGGCATCGGCCGCCAGTGCGGCATCGAGGGCCTGGAGATCTTCACGGAGACCAAGACCGTGGGCTGGCCGGTGGCGCAGGCCGGCTGATCGGAGGGACGCGCAGGCATGCCTGGACCGCTCGAGGGGATCAAGGTCGTCGAGCTGGCGAGCTGGATGTTCGTCCCGTCCGCGGGGACCGTGCTGGTGGACTGGGGCGCGGACGTGATCAAGGTCGAGCACCCCGTGACGGGCGATCCCCAGCGGGGCCTGGTCACCTCCGGGCTGCTGCCGGGCGGCGACAGCGGCATCAACTTCATGATGGAGCAGCCCAACCGGGGCAAGCGGTCGGTCGCCATCGACCTCTCCCGGCCCGACGGGCGCGAGGCGTTCATGCGGCTCGTCGAGGGCGCCGACGTCTTCCTCACCAACTACCTGCCCCCGGTGCGCCGCAAGCTGCGGGTGGATGTCGACGACGTCCGGGCCCGCAACCCGCGCATCGTCGTGGCCCGGGGCTCGGGGCAGGGGCCCAAGGGGCCCGACGCCGAGAAGGGCGGCTACGACGCCGCCTCGTTCTGGGCCCGGGGTGGCGTGGGCGCGGTGATGCCCACCAACGCCGAAGGCTGGCCGTCGGGCCAACCCTCGGCGGCCTTCGGGGACGTGATGGGCGGCCTGGCCACCGCCGGCGCGATCGCCGCCGCCCTGCTGCAGCGCGAGCGCACCGGCGAGGCCAGCGTGGTGGACGTGTCGCTGCTCGCCACCGCCATGTGGCAGCTCTCACCCATGGTCGTGGCCGCCAAGCTGTTCGGGCTCACCCGCCTGCCCACCGCCAACCGGCTCAAGAACCCCAACCCGGGGGTCAACACCTACCGGACGGCCGACGACCGGTTCATCAGCCTGGTGCTGCTGCAACCCGACAAGTTCTGGGACGACCTGGCCAAGCGCCTCGAGCGCCCCGAGCTCACGACCGACGAGCGCTTCAGCACCGCTGCGGCCCGGGCGCAGAACACCGAGGCGTGCGTGGCGGTGCTCGACGACGCCTTCGGGTCCCAACCGCTGGCGCACTGGAAGCAGGTCCTGGCCGACTTCGCCGGTGTGTGGACGCCGTACCAGACGCTGGACGAGCTCTACAGCGACCCGCAGGTCATCGCCAACGGGTACCTTCCGGCCATGGAGGCGCCCAACGGCCAGCAGGTGCAGCTGGTGGCGAGCCCCGCCCAGTTCGACGAGCGCCCGGTGGAGGTGAGCCGCGCGCCCGAGCACGGTGAGCACACGGAGCAGGTCCTGGTCGATGCCGGCTTCGACTGGGAGGCCATCGCCGCCATGAAGCAATCGGGAGCCATCCTGTAGCCCGGGGTGGACCCGCAACTCGCCGTCCGCCCACCTGCGCTATGGTGCCCGTTCAACTTCTAACTGTTGCGTCACATTTCTCAGGCGGGCCCTCGGGCCGACACAGGGGGGAAAGCAAATGACAGCGAACGCTCGACGCCTCGTCGCAGTGCTGTGCGTCCTCGGCCTGGGGCTCGCCGCCTGCGGGAACTCGGGCGACGACGATGACGAGGGTGCCACCGGGACGACGGCCGAGGACCAGTCGGAAGACGACGAAGGCACGGAGACCAGCGACGATGCAGCCTCCGGCGACCGCGACACCTTCGTTCCCATCTCCGGCGTCCCCGGCGTGACCGACGACGAGATCCGTTACAGCGTCATCGGCACCGAGGCGGGCAACCCGCTCGGCACCTGCATCCTCGACTGCTACCTGGCGGGCATCGAGGCGTACTTCGCCTTCCGCAACAGCGAGGGAGGCATCTACGGCCGCGAGCTGGTCGTGTCCGAGGTGCTCGACGACGAGCTGTCCAACAACCAGGTGAGGGCGCTGGACGTCATCTCGGCCAACGACACCTTCGGGAACTTCAACGCGACCCTGGCCCCTCTGGGATGGGGCGATCTCGACCAAGCGGGCGTCCCTACCTACGTGTGGGGCATCCACGGCAACGAGATGGCCGACCGCGACCACATCTTCGGCCACATCCAGGGGCCGTGCTCGGAGTGCACGGGGCGGGGCGTCCCCTGGGTCGTCGAGCAGGCGGGCGCCACCCGGATAGCGACGCTGGGCTACGGCATCACCGAGACGTCGAGGCTCTGCGCCCACGGCTCGGCCGATTCCGTCGAGATGTACGGCGACGAGGTCGGAGCTGAGGTCGCCTACGTCAAGGACGACCTGGCGTATGGCCTGCCCAACGGCATCGCGCCCGAGGTCACGGCCATGAGGGAGGCGGGGGTCGACTTCATCGCCGGGTGCATCGACCTCAACGGCATGAAGACGCTGGCCCAGGAGCTGCAGCGCCAGGGCATGGACGACGTCACCCTCTACCACCCCAACACCTACGACCAGCAGTTCGTGGAGGAGAACGCCGAGCTGTTCGAGGGAGACTACGTCACCGTGCAGTTCCTGCCCTTCGAGGCCGAGGCCGAGGGCACGCCGCTGGAGGACTTCCAACGGTGGATGGAGGAGACCGGCGGCGAGGTCGCTGAGCAGAGCATGGTCGGCTGGATCAACGCCGACCTCGCGTTCCAGGGGCTGCTGGCCGCCGGGCCCGAGTTCGATCGCGAGTCGGTGGTGGCCGCCACCAACCAGATCACCGACTACGACGCCGGCGGCCTGATCAATCCCATCGACTGGACACGCCAGCACGCCGCGGTGGTCGACGGCGAGCCCAGCACCGACTACGCGCAGGAGTGCTTCCCGGTCGTCCAGATCGTCGACGGAGCGTTCGAGACCGTGGGCCCGCCGGACGAGCCCTGGCTGTGCTGGTCCAACGAGAACCAGGACTGGTCCGAGCCGACCCCCACCTCCTTCAGCTGAAGTGCGAGCGAAGCGAGCGCTGCAGGCCAACGGCGCGAGCGCCAGCTCGCCCGGAGGCGATGGGTGTGGGGCGCAGCCCCACCGGGGACGCTGAGGCCGTGCTAGTACCGGGATCATGATCCTCGCTGCTTCCGTCGCCGAGGACGTCTTCCGCGGCATCCTGCAGGGGACGCCCCCCGGCGCGGTGTACGCACTCATCGCGCTGGGGTTCGTTCTCACGTACAAGACGTCGGGGGTCTTCAACCTCGCTTTCGGGGCGCAGGCGTACGTGTCGGCGGCCATGTACTTCCAGGCCCGCGAGGAGTGGGGCTGGGCGACCGTGCCCGCCCTGGTCGTGTCGGTGTTCGTGCTGGCGCCCGCCATCGGGCTCGTGCTCGAGCGGCTCATCTTCCGGCCCCTCCGCACGGCGTCGGCGGTGGCGAAGCTGGTGGTGACGATCGGACTGTCCGTCGCCCTGCCGGCGCTGTTCGAGCTGATCACCGACTTTCAACCCGTCGCCGGTCAGACGCCCGAGGGCATCGTCCCCGACGGCGCCTCGGTGTTCTACGACCCGTTCGGCGTCTACGCCTTCAGCCGCAACGAGCTCGTGGCTCTGGGCGTGGCGGTGCTGGGGATGCTCGGCCTGGCGGCGCTGTTCCGGTTTACCGCCCTCGGGTTGGCCATGCGGGCCGTGGTCGAGAGCCCCAGAATGACCGAGCTGGCCGGCATCCGCTCCGACCGGGTGTCGGCGTTTGCGTGGGCGCTGTCCAGCGTGTTCGCCGGCATGGCGGGGGTGCTGATCGCCCCCCGGTTCAACACGCTGGTGGCCGCAGACTTCTTCAACCTGGTCGTCGTGGCCATCGCCGCCGCCGCCCTGGGCCGGCTCGTGAGCCTGCCTCGCGCCCTCGCCGGCGGGTTCGCCCTGGGCATCTTCATCGCGCTCCTCAACACCTTCCTGCCCCGCTGGTCGGCTGACCGGGCCTGGCTGCAGGCGATCCAGGAGAACCTCACCCCGGCGGTCCCGTTCGTCGTGCTCTTCGCCGTGCTCGTGCTGTGGCCGGCCATCCGCCGGACCCGGGAGGCGGCCGACCCGCTGTCGGGCGTCGACCCACCACCGCCGTCGCTCGTGGCGGCGACCCGCAGCCCCCGCCTGACGCTGTTCACGCGGCTGTTCGCCCTCGGCTTCTTCCTCATCGTCGGGTTGGTCGTGTTCTTCCGGGCCGACGACTCCTGGCTCTTCCTCGTCACCCAGGCGGTGATCCTCGCCACGATCTACCTGTCGATCACGGTGATCACCGGCTTCGCCGGCCAGATCTCGCTGTGCCAGGGCGCCTTCGCGGCGATCGGCGGCTTCACCGTTTTCCAGCTGGCCGACCGCTACGACATGTCCGTCCTCGTCGCCGCCTTCCTCGGAGCGGCCGCCGCGGCCGCTGCCGGCGCACTGCTCTCGCTGCCGGTGCTGCGCCTGGGCGGCATCTGGTTCGCCATCGCCACCCTGGCGTTCGCCTTCTTCTTCGACTCCGTGATGGTGAAGCTCTCCTGGGTCGGCGGCGGCGACACCTCGTTGCTCGAGGGCACCAGGGTGCCCCGGCCGACGATCGGGCCCTGGGACTTCGCCAACGACCTGTCGTTCCTGGCGCTCGCGGTGGTGGTGTTCGTGCTCGTTGCGCTGGCCGTCATTCGCATCCGCGAGGGCACCGTGGGCCGGACGCTGCGCGCCCTGCGCGGCAGCGAGGTGGCGGCCGCCTCCATCGGCATCTCACCCGCCCGGGCACGGATCGTCGCCTTCGCCGTGTCCGCGTTCATCGCCGGGCTGGGCGGCGCCATGCTGTCCATGCACCAGGAGAACGTGAACTACACGAGCAACTTCGCGCCGTTCGCGGCGGCGTTCTGGCTGGTGCTCGTGGTCGCGCTGGGCTCTCGTACCGTGGAGGGCGCCGCCCAGGCCGGCGCCGCCTTCGCCCTGTTCACCCCACTGGTCCTGGGAGGCGAGCTGTTGGCGTGGATCCTGCGGAGCGCCGACCGCGTTCCCGGGATCTTCCCCATCTCCGCCCAGTGGCGCTTCGTGTTGTTCGGGCTCATGGCCATCCAGTTCGCCCGACACCCGGAGGGCCTCGTCGAGCACGGCAAGCGCAAGTCGCTGGCCCGCATGGAGGCGCGCTTCGGCCGCCGTCCCCCGCCACCCGCCGAGCCGCCCACCGAGGAGCCCGAGCCCGCGACCCTGGAGTCGGTGTGATGGGATCCGCCGGCACCGTCCTCGAAGCCACCGGTGTCACCAAGCGCTTCGCCGGCATCGTCGCCCTCGACGACGTCAGCCTGCGGGTCGACACCGGCGAGCGGGTGGGGCTCATCGGGCCCAACGGCGCCGGGAAGACGACGTTCTTCAACTGCGTCCTGGGGCTGCTGCGGCCGGATCGCGGGCAGGTGCTGCTCGAGGGCCGGGACATCAGCGGCCTGCCGGTGCACGCCCGGGCCCGGCTGGGAATCGGCCGGACGTTCCAGCGCATCGAGCTGTTCAGCGAGTCGACCGTGCGCGAGCACCTGCTCATCGCCGAGCGCACCCGACGGGGCGACGGGCGGCTGTGGAAGGACCTGGTGGGGCGCGGCCGGCCCCGTCCCGACGAGATCGCCCGCTGCGACGAGGTGCTCGGGCTGCTCGGCCTCGCGGACCTGGCCGACGAGCCCATCGAGCGCCTCAGCCTCGGCAAGGGCCGGCTGGTGGAGGTGGGCCGCGCCCTCATGACCGATCCCAAGCTGCTGCTGCTCGACGAGCCGTCGTCGGGCCTCGACCGGGAAGAGACCGCCGTGCTGGCGCGTACGCTCCAGGAGGTGCAGGCCACCCACGGCTTCGCCATCCTCCTGGTCGAGCACGACGTCGAGCTGGTGTCGAGCTTCACGGAGCGGTCCTACGTGCTCGACTTCGGCTGCCTCATCGCTGCGGGCCCGACCGCCGAGGTGATGGCGAGCGACGAGGTCCGCACCGCCTACTTCGGCGACGTCGAGGTGGCCTCATGACCGAGGGCGCGACGGCCCCGGCGGCCCCGGCCGTTCTCGACCTGCGGGGCGTGACCGCGGCGTACGGGCCGTTCCGAGCGCTGTTCGGCGTGGACCTCACGATCGGCCCCGGCGAGGCGGTCGCCCTACTGGGGGCCAACGGCGCCGGGAAGACGACGGTCGCCCGGGTGGCCACCGGCCTGGTGGCGCCGACGGACGGCTCCGTGCTGGTCGGCGGCGACGACTTCACGGGGGCCGGCACCTACCGGTTCGTCCGGGCCGGCGTCGCCCACGCCCCGGAGGGCCGTTCGGTCTTCGCCACGCTGTCGGTCGAGGAGAACCTCACGCTGTCGTTCCGGCGGGCCAAGGGGCGCAACGGCGTCCGCCTCGGGTTGCAGCATGCGTTCACGATGTTCCCCGTCCTGGGCCAGCGCCGGCGCCAGCTCGCCGGGACGCTGTCGGGCGGGGAGCAGCGCATGCTGTCCATGGCCCGGGTGCTGGTGGAGTCGCCGAGCGTGCTGGTGGCCGACGAACTGTCCCTGGGGCTGGCGCCGAAGGTGGTCGACGACGTCTACGAGAGCCTGGCCAGGCTGCGGGAGCAGGGGAGCGCGTTGCTCATCGTCGAGCAGCACGTGGGCCACGCGCTCGATCTCTGCGATCGCGTGGCCCTGCTGCACCACGGCACCATCACCTGGGAGGGCCCGAGCGCGGACGCCGCCGACCGGGTCATGGCCGAGCTGTTCGAGCCGGCTGCGGCGGCGGCGCCGGTGTCACCGACGGCGCCGGCGGCGTCCTAGACCGGATGGAGGAGCCCCTCGAGCGGCGGGCCGTGATCTCGGGCATCGGCCAGTCCGACGTCGGCCGGCGCCTCCATCGCAGCGGCCTCGACCTCACCATCGAGGCGACCGAGCTGGCCGTGGCCGACGCCGGACTGACGCTCGATGACATCGACGGCGTCTCCACCTATCCCGGCTCGGGCGGGCCGTTCGGCGGGGCGTCGGGTGCCGACCTGCACGACGCCCTGCGCCTGCGGCTGGCGTGGCGGGACGGCGGGCTCGAGACGGCCGGGCAGCTGGGGGCGGTGCACAAGGCGGTGCTGGCCGTGGCCGCCGGCCTGGCTCGCCACGTGGTCGTGTTCCGCACGGTCGTCGAGGGCAGCGGCAAGCCCCTGCGCCCCGGCAGTGCCGGGGGTGGCGGTGGCGGTGGGCTGCCGGCGTCGATGCGCTACCTCATCCCCTACGGTGCCGGCTCCGCCGCCAACTGGATCGCCTGCTACGCCATGCGCCACATGCACGAGTTCGGCACCACGCGGGAGCAGCTCGGCGCCATCGCCATCAACGCCCGCACGTTCGCGGCCATGAACCCGAAGGCCATCTACACCGAGCCGATGACCATGGACGACTACCTGAACGTGCGCATGGTGTCGGAGCCGTTCTGCCTCTACGACTGCGACGTGCCGTGCGACGGCTCCACGGCGGTCATCGTCTCGCACCGGGACTACGCCCCGGACGCCCCCCACGGCGCCGCCCACGTCAACGCCATGGGCACGGCCATACGGGGACGGCCGAGCTGGGACCAGTTCGACGACCTGACCACCATGGCGATGCGGGACTCGGCGGCTTCGCTATGGGCTCGCACCGAGCTGACGACCGACGACGTCGACACCGCCCAGCTGTACGACGGCTTCAGCTGGCTCACCATGGCCTGGCTCGAGGCGCTGGGATTCTGCGCGCGGGGCGAGGGCGGCCCGTTCGTGGAGGGCGGCAAGCGGATCGGCCTCGGTGGCGCGCTGCCGCTCAACACCTGGGGCGGCCAGTTGTCCTCCGGACGGCTGCACGGCTTCGGCTTCCTGCACGAGGGAGTGCTGCAGCTGCGAGGCGACGCCGGCGCCCGCCAGGTGAAGGGCGCCGAGGTGGCCGTGGTCGCCGCCGGCGGCGGCCCAGAGTGCGGCTGCTTGCTGCTCACCAAGGGGGTGGAGTGAGCGAGCACGAAGTGCGAGCGAACCATGAGCACAGTGCGTTGATCGCCCCGAAGCGGCGATGGCTCATTGGCGGACCGAAGGGACGCCAATGAGCGCCCCGACCCGCTTCATCGCCGCCGATGACAGCGACGAGTTCTTCTGGCGCAGCGGCGCCGACGGGGTGCTGCGGTTCCTGGGGTGCGGGAGCTGCGGCCGGATCCATCATCCGCCGGTGCCGCGGTGCCCCCATTGCGGTAGCCGGGACGTCGCCCCCCAGGCGGTGTCCGGTCGGGCCACGGTGGCCACCTACACGGTGAACCACCAGCCGTTCATGCCCGGGTTCGATCCGCCGTACGTGATCGCCATGGTCGAGATCGAGGACGACCCGACGGTGCGGCTCACCACCAACATCGTCGGCTGCGCGATGGAGGACGTCCACATCGGCATGCCGGTCGAGGTCACCTTCGAGCCCAACGGCGAGTGGTTCGTCCCCCTCTTCCGGCCCCTTCCCAGCGCACAGGTCGGTGACGACTACGCCGCAGCGTGGCGCGAATGGTCGGCGACCGATGCGGATGCATGGGAGCCCACGGTGGGGGATGGCCTCGACGAGGCCGCGGCGGGCCAAGGACCCGACCGATAGGGAGACGGTCGTCCCGCTGGGCGGAGTCAGCGCGGCCCCCGAGGTCATAGGTGTCACCGCCATGAGGACGAGGTCATGGGTTTCAGCTCCGGAACCCATGACCTCGGCCTGCCGGGGGTGGAACCCATGACCTCGGGCAGTCGAGCGGATCGGCTCTGTCCTCGGCCAGCCGCCGGGAGATCTGATGGAGCGCCTCGACGACGCCCTGCGTCCGCATCTCCGCCTTCGACTCCGGGAGCGCCCCGGTCCCCGCTTCTGACATCGGCGTCACATCGGGGATACGCTCGGGGGGCATGACGCAGCTCGACTTCGGGGCCTTCGACGCGGACAACCACTACTACGAGGCGGAGGACGCCTTCATCCGCCACATCGATCCGCAGATGGCCAAGCGCTGCATGCAGTGGGCGACGATCAACGGCAAGCGGCGGCTGCTGGTGGGCGGGCGGGTCAACAAGTTCATCCCCAATCCCACGTTCGACCCCATCGCCCGGCCCGGCAGCCTCGAGGATTACTTCCGGGGCCGCAACACCGAGGGCCTCGACCTCGTCACCATGTTCGGCGACCTCGAGCCGCTGGCCGACCATCCCGGCTACTGGGACCGAGCCGCCCGGGTCGAGCTCATGGACAGCCAGGGCCTGGAGTCGGCGCTGCTGTTCCCCACCCTGGGCGTCGGCATGCAGGAGGCGCTCCGCCACGACCTGCCCGCCCTGCACGCCGCGTTCACTGCCTTCAACACCTGGCTCGACGAGGACTGGGGCTTCGACCGCGGCGACGGCCGTCTGTACGCGGCGCCGATGCTCACCCTCGCCGATCCCGCGCTCGCCGCCGCGGAGGTCGACCGCGTGCTGGCGATGGGCGCCCGCATCGTCGTCATCGTCCCCGGCCCGGTCCCCACCGAGCACGGCTACCAGTCGCCCGCGCTGCCCGACTACGACCCGGTGTGGGCCCGCCTGCAGGAGGCCGGCGTGCCGGTCGCCATCCACGCCGGGCTCAGCGCCACAGCGCAGTACACCAAGTTCTGGGAGCGGGGCGGCGGCCAGTTCGAGGCCTTTCGCCACTCGGCATTCCCGCTCGTGGCCTTCGAGGACCGCGGCATCACCGAGACCTTCAGCGCCCTGGCCTGCCACGGCGCGTTCACTCGCTTCCCCGAGCTGCGCTGGGCTTCCATCGAGAACGGCGCCATGTGGGTGCCCGACCTGCTGCGCCACCTGCGGACGGGCTACGGCAAGATGCCCTTCGCCTTCGCCGAGGACCCGGTCGAGCAGTTCCACCGCCGGGTCTGGGTGGCGCCGTTCTACGAGGACGACATGGACATGCTTGCCGACCTGCTCGGGACCGAGCGGCTGCTGTTCGGCTCGGACTTCCCCCATGCCGAGGGGCTGCCCGACCCGCTCGCCTTCGTGAAGGACGTGCCCGGGTTCTCGGACGACCGGCTCCGCAGGGTCATGCGCGACAACGTCCGCGAGCTGCTGGGCCTGTGAAGCTCCGCATCGACGCCGAGATGTGCACCGGGCACGGCCGCTGCTACGCGCTGGCGCCCGAGCTGTTCGAGCCCGACGACGAGGGGCACGGTGCGGTGCTGCACGGCGGCGACGTCCCGCCCGGCCAGGAGGAGGCGGCCCGTCGGGCCGTGAACAACTGCCCGGAGCGGGCCATCACGGTCGAGGAGTGACCCACCAGCGTTTCTGCCCGCGCTCACTCGCTATATGAGCGGTGAGCGCGGGCAGAAGCGTGGGTTACCGGCCCAGCAGGCCCCGCTCGATGATGTGGGCGGTCGCCGGCAGGGTGGACGGCCCCAGGGGACGGGCGCCGAAGCCGTCGAGCAGCGCGACCATCACCAGCGCCTCGGTGTCGACGTCGCCGAAGCCGCGGGGCTCCAGGAACCGGACCATCCGGCGCCGGCCCCAATCCAGCGCGGCGGCCGATTCCGGTTGCAGGCTGGGATCGTCGGCCGTGGCGTCGACCCACACCCGGATCATCGCCGCCTCGCGCGCCTGCGTCGTGTGGTAGCGGCGCAGCCACTGCCGCAGGATCGAGGAGCTCGCCGTCCCGGGGGCGTCGGGGATCTCGGCCATCGCCACCGACACGTTGCGGATGGCCCGCACCGCCAACAGGCGGATCAGGTGGTCCTTGTTCTCGAAGTAGCGGTAGAAGGCGCCGTGCGACACGCCGGCGGCGCGGGCGATGTCATCGACCCGCGTGCCGTGGTAGCCCCGGGCCACGAGCACGTCGTGGCCCGCCGCCAGCAGCATCGCCAGCGTGCGGGCGCCGGTGGGGCTCAGGTCGCCGGGCGGCTCCTCGTCCTGCAGCCCCTGGAGCATCACCGGTCCCATGCGGACCCGGGGGGCCCGCCGGCGAGCCGGGGGATGGACGTTCACGTCGGGGTCGAGGCCGACCAGCGTCCGGTGCACGATGTCGGTAAGCGCGTCGTCGACCCGGGCGCGTGTGTAGGGCGACGGGGTCAGCGCGGCGCCGAGGACGCTGACGACCCGGCGGGTCAGGGTCATGCACTCCAGCAGGATGGCGATGGCCTCGTCGAGGTGGCGGCTCGGCAGCGGTGGCGACGCCGACGACGCGAGCTTGGCCCGCACGCTGGCGACGTTGCGGTCGGCGATGCGGGCCGACCCACTGACCACCGCCTCGTCGCTCTCGGCCGCCGCCTGGTAGGCGCGGAACACCGGCTCGTAGCGCTCGTAGATCTCGCCGTGCCGCTCGACCCAGGCCCGCAGCGTCTGCCAGCCGGCGGCGTCGGGCGTGATGGGCCCCATTGCCTCGGCCGAGGCCACGAGCTGGCGGGCGACCTGCCCGGCCAGATGCCGGAACACGTCCTCCTTGCTGGAGAAGTACTGGTAGAACGCGGCCCGCGAGCACCCGGCCACCTCGGTGATCCGGATGACGCCACACTCGTGGTAGCCGTCGTCGCCGAACACCTCGAGCGCGGCGTCGAGGATCCGCTGATGCGCGCGCTGGCCCCGCGCCCCCACCCGGGGGTTGTCGGAGAACGGCGCCCGCCGAAGGACGGAGGAGGGATCCCCGTCAGGGAGCTGCTTGACGGCGCGCACTAGGGAGTGGTCAGGCGGGGACGCCGACCCCGATGAGCCTGGACAGGTTGCCGCCCATGATCTTCATGACGTCCTCGCGGGGCAGGCCCTCGAGCTCGTCGACGAAGGTGATCGGGTCGGCCATGCCCTCGGGGTGCGGAAAGTCCGACCCGAACAGCACGTGGTCGGCGCCGAGCAGCTCGACGAGGCCCTTCACGTCCTCCTCATGGAACGGGTGGACGTAGACGTTGCGCTTGAACACGTCGATCGGGTGCTCGGAGAACCCCTGCGGCATCATCCGGTACGCCTCCTTCAGGTTCTGGAAGAGGGGCCGGACGAAGGCGCTGCCGTTCTCGACCACCGCGATCTTCAGGTCCGGGAACCGCGACAGCGCGCCGTGGCAGATCATGGCCGCCATGGTGTCCTCGATCGGCCGGTGCCCCATGGCCACCGCCCGGAACGGGCTGAGCTTGAAGGGCAGGAACTCGCGGGTGCCCTCCCAGTCGTTCACGTAGCGGGCGTAGCCGCTGTCGGACGAGTGCATGGCGACCAGCACGCCGAGGTCGACGACCCGCTGCCAGAAGGGGTCGAACTCGGGAAGCCCGGGCGAGCGGGACGTGCCGTCGAGGCTGGGCACGGGAGCCGGCCGGATCAGGACCACCCTGGCGCCGCGCTCCACGACCCACTCCAGCTCCTCGATGGCGCGCTCCACGATCGGCAGCGTGATGACCGGCGTGGGGAAGATGCGGCCCTCATAGCCGAAGGTCCACGTCTCGAGCATCCACTCGTTGAGCGCGTGGATGACGGCGTGCATGGCGCGGACGTCGTCGCGCAGGCGCTCCTCGACCAGGCTGGCGAGCGTCGGGAACATGAGCGCCCGATCGATGCCGAGCTCGTCCATCAGCTCGAGACGGGGCGCCGGCTCCCGGAAGGCGGGGATGGCCCGCATCGGCTCGCCGATGATCTCGCGGTAGCTCTTGCCCTCGGGATTGCCGCGCTTGAAGTACTCCTCCTGGGCACCCGGCCGGGCGATGACGTCGAAGGTGGGGTTGGGGATGTACTCGCTGATGGTCCCCTTGACGACGATCTTGGTGCGCCCCCTCACCTCGACGTAGTCGATGACGCCCCGGTACTGGTCGGGAACGTGCTTCGTGAGCGCTTCCCGGGTCTCGTACATGTGGTTGTCGGCGTCGAAGACGTCGTAGTCCAGCGATCGTGAAGGCACGCGGAAAGCGTAAGGTGTTTCTGACAGGTGCGTCAATCAAGGGAACCGAGGGGGAGCTGCCACATGGGGATCATGGACGGAGTGCGCGTGCTCGAGGTGGCGGCGTGGACCTACGTGCCGTCGGCCGGCGCCGTGCTCGCCGAATGGGGCGCCGACGTGATCAAGATCGAGCACCCCGACTCGGGGGACCCGCAGCGGGGGCTGGTGACCTCCGGGCTGGTGCCCAGCGGTCCCGGGGGCATCAACCACATGATCGAGCTGCCCAACCGGGGCAAGCGCAGCGTCGCCATCGACCTGCGCACCGACGAGGGCCGCGACCTGCTGCTGCGGCTGGCGGCCCACAGCGACGTGTTCCTCACCAACTTCCTGCCGCCGGCCCGCAAGGCCCTGCGCATCGAGGTGGACGACATCCGGGCCGCCAACCCGAACATCGTCTACGTGCGCGGCTCGGGGCAGGGCCAGCGGGGGCCGGAGGCCGACCGGGGCGGCTACGACGGCTGCTCGTTCTGGGCCCGCGCGGTGGCGGACATCGCCACGCCGGCGGCGCTCGAATGGCCCATCAACCAGCCCGGCCCCGCCTTCGGTGACCTCATCGGCGGCGCCATGATCGCCGGCGGGATCTCCGCCGCCCTCTACCACCGGGAGCGCACCGGCGAGGCGCTGGTCGTCGACAACTCGCTGCTGGCCACCGCGCTGTGGGCCACGTCGGCCAGCGTGCTGGCGGCCGGGTTGTTCGGCATCGGCAAGATGCCCAGCTTCGACCGCCACGAGGTCCCCAACCCGATCGTCAACACCTACCGCACCGGCGACGGCCGCTTCCTGTCGCTGATCATGCTCCAGTCCGACCGCTACTGGCCCGAGCTGGTCACCAAGATCGGGCACCCGGAGCTGGCCGACGACGAGCGCTTCAAGGACGCCGCCGCTCGGGCCGAGAACAGCCGTGCCTGCGTCGAGACGCTGGACGAGATCTTCGCCACCCGCAGCTTCGACGAGTGGCGGGCGTTGTTGATGGATGTCGAGGGCGTGTGGGCACCGGTCGAGACGCCCGGCGAGCTGCTGGAGGACCCGCAGGTGCTCGAGAACGGCTACGTCCGCGAGGTCGTCGCCCAGAGCGGGACGACCTTCCGCATGGTGCCCTCGCCCCTGCAGTTCGACGAGACGCCGCCCGATCTCAGCCGCGCCCCGGACCACGGCGAGCACACCGACGAGGTCCTCCAGGAGCTGCTCGGGCTCGACATGGACGAGCTGCTCGACCTCAAGCTGGAGGGCGCCATTCTCTAGTGCCTCGTCGCCCGACGAGGCACCAGGCATTGGGGGCCGCCGATGGGCGACAAGGCCGGCGCGATCTGCGATCATGACGCTCGGGCTTGCTGGGCGTGCGTTGCGTGCGGACGCAACGTGAGCCGCCCGAGAACCATCTGGGGGTAAGCGCAGGGTGCGTCGCATACCGATCCGCATGAAGCTGGCGGCCGCGCTGGCGATGCCCCTGTTCGCCCTGGCGGTGGTCACCGCTCTCGAGGTCGCCCAATCCACTCGCGAGGCCGACGAGGTGGGCAGCGAGAGCGACCTCGCCAGGGCGGCCACCGGGCAACGGGGGCTCATCACCGCGCTGGAGAACGAGCGCAACTGGGCGGCCGTCGAGCTCTCCGGGGTGGCGGACACTGTGGAGGCCGAGGTCGAGGGCTACGACGCCACGCGGGCGCAGACCGATGCCGCCGTCACCGCCTTCCGGGCACGTCTGGCCGGCGAGGAGCGGGCCGTGCGGGAGGCGTTCCAGCCGGCGCTGGATGCCCTGTCCGAGCTGCGGGCTGTCCGGGCCGACATCGACGGGTACACCGGCGCGAAGACTCCCGGCAACGCCATCTCCAGCGAGATCTACGACCGGTACGCGGCGATGCTCCAGCCGTTGCTCGACGCCAACAGCCTGGTCGTGTCCGCCATAGACAACCCCGAGCTGCGCGAGGGCGCCTCGCTCGTCGACCTCGCCACGCGCCAGGCCCAGGTCCACGCCGACCTGGCGCGCCTGGTGGTGGTAGCCGTGACGTTGGGGGGTGGCGTCGATACCCCCCAGGAGATCACGGACATCTCGCAGGCCCGGGCCTCTTTCGACCGCAACAACGGCGACATCCTCGACGCCTCCGAGCCCTATGACCGCTTGATCGACGAGCTCTTCCCGCAGGCGGTGGTGGACCTGATGGCCGAGGAGGTGGATGCCGCCATCACCACCGGCACCGCCGACGTGGCGAGGATCCTGGAAGCGAACGACACCTACGCCGACGGGTATCCGGGCATGCGCGACGAGCTTGCCGAGATGGTCCTCGACCGGGCAGACAACCTCCGCCACGACGCCGAGGTGCACCAGCGGTGGTTCATCCTCCTGGCCGCGGCCACCCTGGTGGCGGCGTTGGTGATCACGTGGTTGGTGTCGCGGTCGATCACGCGGCCGTTGCGGAGCCTGACGCGCCAGGCCACGGCGATGGCGGATCACCGGTTGCCCGAGGCGGTGCTGGACATCCTGGACACGCCGTTGGGC
>DASQUK010000280.1:0-8905 GCA_035641315.1 Acidimicrobiales bacterium
CGCCGACGGTACGCTCCGCGCCGCAACGACCAGGGATGGCGGCGCCGATGGCCATCGAGGACGAGCCCCGGGTAGATGCCGGCGACGGCGATCGATCCCGCGAGGTCACGCCGTGGACCCGGCGCCTGGCACCCGTGCGCGAGTTCGTGGCCACGGAGAACGCCAGCGCCGCCATCCTGCTGGCCGCGACCGTGGCGGCGATCGTGTGGGCCAACTCGCCGTGGTCGGGTAGCTACGAGCGGTTCTGGGACACCGAGGTGGCCCTCCGCTTCGGCAGCAACGAGCTGGCGCTCGACCTGCGCCACTGGGTCAACGACGGCCTCATGGCGTTCTTCTTCTTCGTCGTCGGGCTGGAGATCCGGCGCGAGCTCGACATGGGCGAGCTGCGGGAGCGGCGCCGGGTGGCCACGCCGGTGCTGGCGGCGATCGGCGGCATGGTGGCGCCGGCGCTCATCTACCTCGCTGTCAACGCCGGCGAGTCCTCGGCCCGGGGCTGGGGCATCGCCATGGGCACCGACACGGCGTTCGCCATCGGCATCCTCACGCTGGTCGGCGGCGCCGCGCCACGGGTGCGCAGCTTCCTGCTCACCCTGGTGATCGTCGACGACATCGTCGCGTTGGCGGTCATCGCACTGGCTTACACCGACGATCTGTCGCTGGCCGCCCTCGGTGTGGCCGTGGGTCTGTACGGCGTGGTCCTCGTGCTGCGGGCGTCCGGGGTGCGCCACGGGGTGCCGTACTTCCTCGTCGGGCTCGGCATGTGGCTGGCCACGCTGGCGTCGGGCGTGCACGCCACCATCGCCGGCGTGGCCGTCGGCCTGCTGGCGACCGCCTATCCGCCCTCCCGCCAGCAGCTGTCACAGGCCGGGACCATCTGGCGGCTGTTCCGCGAGGAGCCGACGCCCGAGTACGCCCGCACCGCCAGCCGCACGCTGACCCTCACCATCTCGCCCAACGAGCGCCTCCAGCACCTGTTCCACCCGTGGACGAGCTACGTGATCGTGCCGCTGTTCGCCCTCGCCAACGCCGGCGTGGAGCTGGAGGGCGAGGTGCTGCGGGAGGTGGCGTCCGAGCCGATCGTGATCGGCATCGTCGTGGGACTGGTGGTGGGCAAGCCGGTTGGGATCCTCGGAGCCACCTGGCTGGCGTCCCGGCCGTGGCTCGGCGGCCTGCCGCGAACCGTGACCTGGCCGCCGCTGGTGGGAGCCGCCACTGTGGCCGGCATCGGGTTCACCGTGTCGCTGCTCATCGCCGACATCACGTTCACGGGTCGGGAGCTCGAGGAGGCCAAGCTCGGCATCCTGGCCGCCTCGGTCATCGCCTCGCTGGCCGCCTGGATCGCGTTCACGGTCATCCGGCGGCTCCCGCGGGACGGCAAGGCGGGGGCCGCGGGCGCGGTGGCGCCGCCGATCGTCGATCTCGCGGCGGACGTCGACCCCGAGGTGGACCACATCCGCGGCCCGCTCGACGCCCCCGTCACGCTGGTGGAGTACGGCGACTTCGAGTGCCCCTACTGCGGGCGGGCGGAGCCGGTCGTGCGCGAGCTGGTCCGCAGGTTCGGCGGGGACCTGCGGTTCGTGTTCCGGCACCTGCCCCTGGTGGACGTCCACGAGCACGCCGCCACCGCGGCCGAAGCCGGCGAGGCTGCGGCCGCTCAGGGCAGGTTCTGGGACATGCACGACGTACTCATGCCCGAGGGTGTCTCGCTCATCTACCCGGACTTGGTCCGCTACGCGGGCGAGCTCGGTCTCGACGTCGAGCGCTTCGCCGACGACGTCCGGTCGCGGCGCCACGCCCTCCGGATCCACCGCGACGTCGCCAGCGCCGACGCCAGCGGCGCCGCGGGCACGCCGGCCTTCTTCATCAATGGCAGACGCCATCAGGGGTCCCACGACGCCGATACGCTCGCCGCTGCCATCGAGCGAGAGCTGGAGGCGTGCACCTGACGAGCCGACCGGTCTGCCGGGTCGAGCCGGCCGGTTGCGTCACTCGATGTGCTCGCCGATCTGGCCGCCCTCCTCGGACAGGCCTTCGTCCTCGAGCTCGCCCTCCAGCGCCTCGCGGTAGGTGACGGGATCGGGGTTCTCCTCGGCCACCTCCTCGGCGATCTCTTCGGCACGCTCCTCGTCGGACTCTTCGGCCTCATGGTCGTCGGGACGGGACATGCCGCGCCTCCTCGTCGGGTGGGCTGTGGGCGCGATGCGCCAACCACGCGGTTCCCCGGGCGTGTCCGCGCGAAACGGGGCAACAGACCGGGCCGCTACGGTGCCTAGGGCCATGTCCGACCAAGAGCTCGAGTGGGTCCCGCCGCGGCGCCGATTGTGGGTCGCGGTCGCGGGGGCGGTGGTCATCGTGGCCCTGCTCGCGGCGTCGGTCGCCGCCGCCTGGACGTCGATCGACGAGTCCGATCGTGATCCGCTGTCGTCGCCATCGGACGGCTCCGGCGAGGGGGGCTCCGACGACGAGGACACCTCCCCCACGGAGTCGCTACCGCCGGCCAGCGAGTCGGACCTGCGGGCCGCGGTCGACGAGATCAGCGCGGTGGTCGAGCGCGAGCGCGGCCTGACGTTCACCGAGCCGGTGGTGGTCGAGCTGGCCGGCGAGGGGGACTTCCAGCGGCGCCTGCTCGAGGACTTCGACGAGGGTGTCGACGAGTTGCGTCAGACCGAGGCGCTGTTGAAGGCGTTCGGGCTGGTCGAGGCCGACATCGACCTGGTGGAGTCGATGCGCACGCTGCTGGGTGCCGGGGTCGTCGGCTTCTACGACCCCGAGACCGACGAGCTGGTCGTGCGGGGCACGGCGCTGTCGCCCTATGTCCGCACCACCATCGCCCACGAGCTGACCCACGCCTTGGACGACCAGCACTTCGACCTCGACCGGCCCGAGTACGACGACGCCGACGACGAGATCGGCTTCGGTTTCGGCGCAGTCGTCGAGGGCAACGCCCGCCGCGTCGAGGAGGCCTACCGGGCCACCCTCAGCGACGAGGAGCAGCTCGATGCCGCCGCCGAGGAGCTGGCGCTGGGAACCGGCCTCGACCTCGGCGACGTGCCGCCGGTACTGGTCGAGTTGATCAGCGCCCCGTACGGCCTGGGCGAGAGGTTCGTGGACGAGCTGATCGACGAGGGCGGCCAGCCCGCGCTCGACGCCGCCTTCGACTCACCGCCCCGGACCAGCGAGCAGGTGATCGACCCGGCCGCCTATCGGGCGGGCGAGGCGGGCGCGGAGCTGCCGGTGCCGTCGGTGCCCGGCGAGGTCGTGGACGACGGGGTGGCGGGCCAGTTCCTGATCCAGATCGTGTTGGCGGGCGAGCTCGGCGACGACCAGGCCCGCGCCGCGGCCCAAGGTTGGGGCGGCGACCGCGTGGTGGCATGGCGAGACGGCGAGCGGTCGTGCGTCACGTTGTCGGCGGTGGGGGACGACGCCGACGAGACGGCGGAGCTGCGGGCCGGGTTCGAGGAGTGGGCCGCGGGTACCGGCTCGGACGTCACGATCGAGCCCGGCGAGGATGGTCCCCTGACCGTCCAGTCGTGCTCGCCGTAACGGGCGGCACGTGCTCCATCACCTGGCGGCGGACAGGTCGAGCGCCAGGTCCACGGCGTCTGTGGCGGTGCGGGCCGGGACCGTGCCGGCGACGTCCCAACCGTCGGCCAGGGCCACCACCGGCGTCCCGGCCAGCAGCGCGAACGCCACCTCCGACAGCGTGCCGTACGCCCCCGGCAGGGCGATCACCGCGGCGGCGTCCATCACCACCAGGGCATTGCGCGTCTCGCCCAGGCCGGTCGGCACGGCGACGGTGACATAGGGATTGGCGCCACCGCGCTTCGCTCCCGGCAGGATGCCGACGGTGGTGCCGCCCGCCAGCACCGCGCCGCGGCTGGCCGCCTCGGCCACCCCGGCCCGGCCGCCGGTCACAACGATGCACCCGCGCTGGGCGAGCAGGCGGCCCACCTCCTCGGCCATGGCGAGCACGCCCTCGCTGACGTCGGTGCCGCCCACGACCGACACGTAGCGCGGCGGTGATGCCAGCCCGGCCATCACGTCACCATCCGGTCACGGCGCCGCACGCCTCACGCCGCCACGGTCACACCGCGCAGACCGGCGGCAGCTCATCCACGACGGCCACCTGGTGGGGCAGCCAACTGGGGTCGGGCACCGCCACGGTCCCCTCCTGGAAACCCGACGCCTCGCCGATGGTGAAGATGTGGTCGGCGTCGATGCCCGCGGTGCGGTAGGCGACCACGTCGAGGGTCGCATCGGTGTACCCGTAGTCGAGCGACAGCCCCTCGCGCTGGAGATCGATGAGCGTCTGGGCCTTGAACTGCTCCAGCCTCTCCACCGCGCTGGCGTCCCACACGAACAACTGCGTGCCCTCCCCGGTGGGGAACCGGTGGCGTTCGAGCCAGGCGGCCGTGGCGTCGGCGATGGGGGTCCTGCCGATCCTCATGTCCGCCGGCCGCCCGGTGAGGTACACGATCTCGTAGCCGAGCGTGCGCCACGCCTGCATGAGGTCGACGGCGCCGGCACGCACCGCCGGGTCGTAGGCGGGGTTCGCCACCCACAGGGCCAGCTCGTCGATGCTCGCCGTGAGGGTCCCGTCCATGTCGATGACGACGCCGTGCCGGTCCTCCGCGCAGGGCTGCACGTCGTCACCGGCGGCGACCGCGGTGGTGCTCTCGTCGACCGTGGGCTCCGCGGTGTCGTCGGCGGACGCATCATCGCCCCCCGATCCGCAGCCGGCGACGGCGACGACGGCCATCGCAGTCACGAGGGCGATCGATGTCGCCCACCGCGCGTTCCCCATAGGAGGTCGATTATCGCGTGCGCAGCGCCACCGGGCGGCTGAGGACGTCGAAGAGGCCGCGGGCGGCAGCCTGGTGATGGCCTCGAGCTCCAGCCCTCGGGACCGCGGCGTGCCCGCCCTACCACCTGGCCCGCAGCTAGCCGTTCGGCACGCCGAGGAGTGCAGGACCGCGGGTACGGTCGATGGCGTGACGACTGCAGATGACGGCTACCGCGTGGAGCACGACACGATGGGGGAGGTCCGGGTCCCGGCTGACGCCCGCTGGGGCGCTCAGACGCAGCGCGCCGTCGAGAACTTCCCCATCTCCGGCGTGACGCTGGAGGCGTCGCTGATCGCCGCGCTGGCCCGCATCAAGGGTGCGGCGGCCCAGGCCAACGCCCGGTTGGGGATCATCGAGCAGGACATGGCCGACGCCATCAGCGCCGCCGCCGCCGAGGTTGCCGAGGGCCGCTGGGACGACCACTTCCCCATCGACGTGTTCCAGACCGGGTCGGGCACCAGCTCGAACATGAACGCCAACGAGGTGATCGCCCACTTGGCGTCCGAGCGGCTGGGGCGGCCGGTCCACCCCAACGACCACGTCAACGCGTCGCAATCGTCCAACGACGTGTTCCCCTCGGCCATCCATGTTGCGGCCGCGCACGAGACGCAACGGGTACTGCTGCCGGCCCTCGAGTACCTGTGCCTGGCGCTGCGGGCCAAGGCGCAGTCGTTCGCCGAGGTCGTCAAGTCGGGCCGGACGCACCTCATGGACGCCACGCCCGTCACCCTCGGCCAGGAGTTCGGCGGCTACGCCGCGCAGGTGTCCCAGGCGGCGGGGCGCATCCAGTCCAGCCTCGCCAACGTCGGCGAGCTGCCGCTGGGCGGCACGGCGGTGGGCACCGGCATCAACTGCCCGCCAGGGTTCGCCGGCGCCGTGATCGACCGGCTGGCCGGCGATCTGGAGCTGCCGCTCGCAGAGGCGGGCGACCACTTCGCCGTGCACGGCGCCCGCGACGCGCTGGTGGAGCTGTCGGGCAGCCTGCGGATGCTGGCCGTGGCGCTGATCAAGATCGGCAACGACATCCGCTGGATGGCGTCGGGCCCGCGCACCGGGCTGGCCGAGATCCACCTGCCCGATCTCCAGCCTGGGTCGTCGATCATGCCGGGCAAGGTCAACCCCGTGCTGGTGGAGGCGCTCACCCAGGTTTCCGCGCAGGTCATGGGCAACGACACCGTGGTCGCGTTCGCCGGGTCGCAGGGCAACTTCGAGCTCAACGTGTACCTGCCGGTCATCGCCCGCAACCTGCTGGAGTCGATCCGCCTGCTGGCCAACGTGACACGGCTGTTCGCGGACCGGTGCGTGGCCGGCATCGAGGCCGACGTCGAGCGCTGCCGGGCCTACGCCGAGTCGAGCCCCTCGTTGGGCACGTCGCTCAATCCGTACATCGGCTACGAGGCGGCGGCGGCCATCGTCAAGGAGAGCATCGCCACCGGCCGCAGCGTCCGGGAGCTGGCGCTGGAGAAGGGCCTGCTCACGGAGGAACAGCTCGACGCCGCGCTCGACGTCCTCGGCATGACCAAGGGCGGCATCCGCAAGTAGCGGTCAGGCGCCAAGTGCCGGCGAGCCCGGGTAGGGCTTCGGATCGGCCGGCCCAGGGATGTGGGGTCGGGTCCAGCTCATGGCCTTGGCGAGCTCGGACACGGCGTCCCTCCACTCCGGCGGGTCCCAACCCTCGGCCAGCGCGGCGACCGATCGGTCCTGTCGCAGGTGCACGAACGCCGGCAGCTCGTTGACGCCGATCGCCTTGACCAGGTCGCGGTCGGGGTCGGCGAACGTCAACATCCGCTGGGCCCAGGGACCGAGGAACTCCCTCGCGTCGTCGGCATCGGCGGTCACGACGAAGGCAATGCGGCAGTCGGCGCCCCGGAAGTCCTCGAGGATGCGACCTGCGGTCGCGAGCAGCCAGGCGCTCTCGTAGGTGTAGGGGTCGAGGATCACCGCGGCCAGGTGGAACGTGGTCAGCCAGGCGTCCAGGGTCCGTGGCTCACCGTCGAGGGGCGCGAGCTGTAGGTCACCAGGGGGGTCGGTCGCCACGGCGGGAGACGGTAGCAAGCAGTGGTTTCCGGGGGCAGATTCGACGGCCGGGGCCGCGGGCCGAGCATTCACCGCTACCGTCGGGCCGATGCACCCGATCGAGCGGCTGCGGGCGGTGGCGCGAGCGCGAGATGTCGAGCAGACGCTGCTGGCGAGCGAAGCCGCGTCGGTGCTGGGGTCGCTGGCGGTCGACCCGATGGGCCTGCTCACGTCGTGCCGACGGCTCATCGACCGGCACCCGGCGGCCGGCGCGCTGTGGTGGACCTGCGCACGGCTGCTCGCCGCCGACGACGCCGCGACCGAGGCCCGGAGAGTCGCCTTGGACCTCGACGACGACCCCGTCCGGATCGATCTCAGCCTCGAGCTGCCCGAGGGCGCGGTCGTGATCGTGGTTCCCGACGCGGCCGGCGGGTCAGACCTCCATTACGACTTGGCCGGCATGCGGGACGACTTGGACGTGGTCGAGGCCGAGGAGGCGGGCGATGTTCATCCCGACGCCGGCCCCGGCGAGGCCCCGCGGATCCTCCTGGTCGAGACCGGTGCTGCCGGCCCGGAGGCGTTCCTGGCCGCATCCGGGACGGGCCGGGCGATGGCCGCAGCGCGGGAGGTCGGGGCGGCCGTATGGCTGGTGGTGGCGGTGGGCCGCCGCCTGCCGGGACCGATGTTCCACTCGCTCGTCGCCCGCGTCGGCGGGTCCAGGGGCGAGGTGGTTCCCCTCGACGGCATCGACCGGGTCGTCGAGCCGCGCAAGGTCCCCTGCCCGTGCCCACCCGAGCTGCTGCGCCCTCCGGCCGGGTGGTAAGGCTCGACCGCCCGGTGGCGGGCCAACCTGACGCTGGGTCAGGATGCGAAGCATGAAGCGCCGCGACCTGATCCGCATGTCCGAGGACGAGGTGGCCGAGTTCCTCCAGGGCCGCCACACGATGAACGTCGCCACCATCAACCACGACGGGACGATCCACATGGTGGCCATGTGGTACGGCTTCGTCGACGGCAAGCCGGTGTTCTGGACGTTCGGCAAGTCGCAGAAGATCCTCAACCTCGAGCGCAACCCGCAGATCACCTGCCTGGTCGAGGCCGGCGAGGTCTACGAGAAGCTGCAGGGCGTCGAGCTGGTGGGGCGGGGCGAGCTCGTGCGGGACTACGACGGCCGGATGGCCATCGGCCGCAGCGTGTTCGAGCGCTACATCGGTGAGGTCACCGACGAAGCCGAACCCTTCCTCGAGAGCACGGGGGCCAAGCGGGTGGGCGTGATCGTGCATGCCGACCGCATCGTCTCCTGGGACCACCGCAAGCTCGGGGGCCGGTACTAGCGTCGGCCGACACTGAGCGAGCGTCCGTCGAGGGTGACGGGACAGCAAGGTGAGAGCGAGCGAGGCCCGAGCGGCCCGCTGCGAAGCAGCAGGAGCGGGAAGTATGGGAGAGATCGTCGAATTCCCCAGCAACGGCAGCACCGCGCAGGGTTACCTGGCGGTGCCCGAGAGCGGCCGCGGCATCCCGGTCGTCGTCATCCAGGAGTGGTGGGGCCTCGTGCCCCACATCAAAGACGTTTGCGATCGCTTCGCCGCCGAGGGGTTCGTGGCGCTGGCGCCCGACCTGTTCCACGGCAAGACGACCACGGAGCCCGACGAGGCCGGCAAGCTCATGATGGCGATGAACCTCGACCAGGCCGCCAAGGACATGTCCGGTGCCGTCGACAAGGTGGCCGAGACGGCGGGCACCGACCGGGTGGGTGTCACCGGGTTCTGCGTCGGTGGCGCGCTGGCGCTGATCCTCGCGTCCAGGCGCCCGGACAAGATCAAGGCCGCCGTGCCCTGGTACGGGCTGTTCGCCTGGCCGAACTCCGAGCCCGACTGGTCGACGCTCGACGCTGCCGTCCTCGGCCACTACGCCGAGAAGGACACCTACTTCACGCCCGATCTGGCCGAGCAGATGGAGCAGAACATGCGGGCGGCGGGGCTCGACGCCCAGGTCCACGTCGTGCCGGGCGCCGACCACGCCTTCTTCAACGACACCCGCCCCGA
>DASQUK010000281.1:0-10892 GCA_035641315.1 Acidimicrobiales bacterium
GCCCAACGGCGTGTCCAGGATGTCCAGCACCGCCTCGGGCAACCGGTGATCCGCCATCGCCGTGGCCTGGCGCGTCAGGCTCCGCAACGGCCGCGTGATCGACCGCGACACCAACCACGTGATCACCAACGCCGCCACCAGCACCAGCCCCGCCAGCAGCATGTACCGGAGCTGGCGGGCCGAGGCCGCCGAATCGAGGTCCTCGCCCTTGCCGGTCAGCATGTCGGTGGCGGAGCCCCGGAACACCGTGTAGCCGTAGGTTTCGGGGTCCTCGCCCGCCGAGTAGCGGATGACGGCATCGAGGTCGGGTTGACGGGTCGCCAGGGCCTCGTCGACGACCTCGGGGAACCGCTGGATCTCCTCGGCGGCGAACAGCGTCTCCGCCAGCGGCTCGTAGTCGCCGGTCGCCTTGGTGGTGATGAGCTGCTCGTTGGCGCGGAGCTGGCCCAGGCGAGCCGCCACGTCGGCGACCTCCCCCGGCTGGTTGAGCAGGTGGTCGCCGCCGATGCCCGCCAGCAGCAGGTCGCGGGTGAGCTGGGCGATGAGGTCGGTCTGGCGCGAGCTGAGATGGACCAGCTCGGCGCCCCGCCGTAGGTCGGGATGGTCGATGGCCAGGGCCACCTGCTTGTTGGCGTCGAAGAACGGGGTCATGAGCGGGGTGTAGGCGTCGAACGTCTCGATGGTCGCGTCGATGTTGTCCAGAGTCCGCTCGCCGTCGAAGGAGTCGATCTGGCTGCGCACCTCGCCGATCCCGCTCATGGCGTCCAGCGCCGGGCCGTAGGCGGCCTCGATCTCGCCGCCCCGCCGCTGCACCTCCGACCGGAACTCGGCGAGCGCCCCGTCGGTGGCGGCCCGCGCCTCGGCGTTGTCCTCGACCGGCAGGGCGAAGGCCTCCTCGGCGCCGAGCATGTAGACGCCGGCGGCGTTGCGCTCGTCCTCCAGGCGGCTCAGCAGGCTGGACGGGCCGGTCGACCCCTCGGCCAGCGCGGTCTGGTCCCGTACCTCGCGCGCCTCGTCGGCCGACTGGACGACCTCGAGCAAGGTCACGATGACCAACGCCGCCAGCGGCACGGCCAACGCTCCTGCGAGCTTCAAACGAATCGGAACCCGGCGCAAAGGTGACTCTCTCCAGTGGGGGATGGGTGTGGGATCGGCGGGGAATCAGCGCATGGTGGCGCGGGCCTGCGCCTTGGCCACCAGGCTCTCCAGCAGCGTGAGCAAGACCATCTTCACCGAGTCCTTGTTGCGGGCGTCGCATTCGACGATCGGTGTGTCGGGGGTGACGCCCAGCGCCTCGCTGATCTCCTGGATCGGGTAGCGGGGTGCGCCGTCGAACACGTTCACCCCGATGACGAAGGGGATCCCGTTGGCCTCGAAGTAGTCGATGCCCGGGAAGCTGTCGGTGATGCGGCGGGGGTCGACGAGCACGACGGCGCCCAGGGCACCGAGGCAGATGTCGTCCCACATGAAGCCGAAGCGGTCCTGTCCGGGGGTGCCGAACAGGTACATGACCAGGGTGTCGTCGACCGTGATGCGGCCGAAATCCATGGCGACGGTGGTCGTGGTCTTGCCGCGGATCTGGCTGAGGTCGTCGATGCCGGACGAGGCGGTGGTCATGGCGGCCTCGGTGCGCAGGGGCTCGATCTCGGAGATCGCCCCCACGAAGGTGGTCTTGCCGACACCGAAGCCGCCGGCGATCACGAACTTGACCGATGTGATGCGCGTGGCGGCGCTCTCGGCGGTGGTCTGCACTCGGAACCTCTCGGATCTGTCGGGCTAGATCGCCCGGACTCGTTCGATCATCTTGGTGAGCATCGACAGTTCGATCTCGACCGGGTCGGTGTGGTGGACGTCGAGGAGCCCGGCCGAGATCAGATCGTCGGCCAGGACCATCACCACGCCGACCACCAGGTTGAGGTGGGCGGCAACCTCTGCGACCGACAGGGCACGCATGCACATGTCGAGCAGGAGCTGCTGCTCCTCGGGCAGGTAGGGCGGGATGTGCTCGCTCTTGGTCTGGAGCAGGGTCTCGACTCGAAGGTCACGCCGCTGGGCGCGCGTACGACCACCCGTCATGATGTACGGGCGAACCAGGTCGTGACCTTCGTTCACGCGACGACACCCGCTTTCAGCTCGGCGACCAGAGCGGGGCTGAGGACCTGGCCGGCGCGCTCGACGAGCAGGGTGGTCTGGTAGCCGACAAGGCCGATGTCGCAATTGCGGGTGGCGACCACGCCGAGGCAGCTGCCGTCGGAGATCGACGACACGAACAGGAAGCCCTGCCGCATTGCCACGATGATCTGCTCGAGGCCGGCGAAGTCGAAGCAACGTGACGCCCCGTGTCCGAGGCTGACGAAGCCGGAGATGATCGCCGCCAGTTGCTCTGCCGACGCCCGGTCCAGCGAGCTCGAGGCCGCCATCAGCAGGCCGTCGGAGGACACGGCGACGGCGTCGGTCACCCCTGCGGTCTGGTCGACGAAGCTGTTGAGCAGCCAGTTGAAGTTGCGCGCCTCGTCGCTGAGGGTCATCCACTCTCCTCGGGATCGTGTGGGTGCCGCTTGGCCTCGTCGAGGCCGCGCTGCACACCCGCGGTGAAGCTCGTCAGGAAGCTGTAGACGTCTCTGGCGGAACTGTCATCATGCCGTGGGTCGGTGTGCCCGTTCTGCCCGTTGCCGTTGGTGTCGCCGCGCGGGCGAAGGCCAGGACCGTGACCATATCCGCCGGGCCCGCCGCGGGCGTCACCGACGTCGCCACCGATGTCGCCACCGACTCGGGGCGGCTCCGGGATCGGCTCCGGGCTCCGCCGCAGCGACAGCGGTTCCGTGGGGGGCAGCTGGGCGCCGCGCACCCGGCGCGTCAGGCCTCCCGGAGTCCGTGGCGCCGCCGGCCCGGGCGGGGGCGGACCACCCGTTCCGCTTGTCGCCGTGCGGTCGTGTTCCGGGTGGTTGCGACCGGCCTGGCGGGGAGGAGGGGGCGGCGGGGGGGCCGGGGTGCGGGGAGGCTGCGGCGGGGCCAGGCCGCGGCCGGCCAGGTTGCCAGCGACGTTGCTCAGGCTCGCGAGCAGGTCGCCGGCCGGCATGGGGGTCGGGCCGGCTTCGCCGTCGTGCGCCCCGCGCCGGGCCCGCTTGACCAGGCCGCTGGCTGTCCGTGCCACCGGCGGGGGCGGCGGGGGTGCCGGGACCGGGCCCGGAGCGGGACCGATGGCGTCGTTCGGCACCGTCGGGAACGCGGTCGGGAACACCGACGTCCGCGATCCTGCACCGTTGCCCGCCGTGCCGTTGGAGCTCCAGCCGGCGCCTGCGCCGATCGCGGCCTCGGCGGCGCCGGACGGCTCGGGGGCCGGCGCCAACGCCCTCGACGACTGGGAGGCCCGTGCCGGCGGCTGCTCGTCGATGGCGGCATCCGTGGTGAGCAGCGTCCGCGGCAGGCTGACGGTGGCGGTGACCCCATTGCCCGGGGAGTTGTCCAGGTGGACGGCGATGCCGTGGCGGGCGGCCAGGTTCCCGGCCACGTAATGGCCCAGGTACTTGGAGGGGGCGACCGTGAACGACTCCTCGCCGGCGAGGCGCCGGTTGGCGGCCTCGATGTCGGCCGGCGGCATGCCGAGGCCGGAGTCGATGATGGCGAGCGTGTAGCCCTGGGGCCGGCCCCGCCCCCGGATGTCGACGGTCTGGTCGGGGGGTGAGAACACGAGGGCGTTCTCGATCAGCTCGGCCAGCAGGTGCGCGAGGTCGGCGGCGGCGGCGCCGACGATGGTGGCCGGCTCCACGCCGCGGACGGTCACGCGCTGGTAATCCTCGACCTCGCCCAGCGCCGCCCGGATCACGTCGGTGAGCCGCACCGGCGCAGCCCACTTGCGCGGCGGCTCGATCCCGGCGAGCACCAGCAGCGACTCGGCGTTGCGGCGCATGCGGGTCGCCAAATGGTCGAGCCGGAACAGGTTGGCCAGCGTGTCGGGGTTCGTCTCGTTGGTCTCGAGCTCGGTGATGAAGTCGAGCTGGCGGCCCAGGAGGTTCTGGTTGCGGCGCCCAAGGTTCACGAAGCTGTCGGCGATGTTGCGCCGCAGCACGGCCTGCTCGACCGCCAAGTCCAGGGCGGAGTCCTGCACCGTGTTGAGGGCCTCGGCGACGTCGGAGACCTCGTCGCGGGTCTGCACCGCGATCGGCTCGACCTGTGGGACCTGGACGTCCTCGCCCAGGGGGGTGTCCAGGATGTCGAGCACCGCCTCGGGCAGCCGGTGGTCGGCCATGTTCTTGGCCTGCCCGGTGAGCGACCGCAGCGGCCGGGTGATCGAGCGGGACACCAGCCAGGTCACGCCGACGGCCACCGCCACCGCCACCCCGGCCAGCACGAAGAACCACATCCGCGTGCGGTTGGCGGCGGCGGTGAGGTCGTCGCCCCGGTCGACGATGATGTCCTCGACCCGCTGCCGGAACCCGTAGTACGAGGTGTTCTGATCGATGTCGACGGTGTCGAGGATGTCGACGATCGGCACGGGCCCGGGTGCCTCGTCGAGGGTCTGCTGGACGATGGGGATGAAGCCTGTGGCGTCGCTCTCCTCGATGACCCGGTCGGTCGCCGCCTGGTAGACGCCGGTGCCGAGCGAGGCGACCTGGGTCCGGTTGGTGAGCACCTGCCCGAACAGCCCCGACGTCTCCGCGATCTCTTCGGGAGCGTCGAGGAGCTGGTTGCCCGTCCCTTCCACCGCGGGCATCAACAGCGAGCGGATGGTGCGGGCGATGAGGTCGGTCTGGCGGGTCGAGATGTCACTGAGCTCGACGCCCCGCCGCAGGATGGGGTCGTCGATGGCTGGCGCCACCTGGGTGTTGGCGTCGAACAGCCGGGTGAGGATGTCGGTGTAGCCCTGGAAGTTCGGGTCCGACGCATCGACGTTGAAGATGTCCCGCTCGCCCTCGTAGGTGTCGACCTGCTGGCGCAGTTCGCCGAGCCCGTCGAGCGCCTCGAGCGCGGGCCCGTACGTCTCGGCCACGTCGCCACCCTTGCGCTCGACGTCGGCGCGGAAGCTGGCGATGGCGTCGTCGGTGACCTGCTTGGCCTCCGCGAAGCTCTCGACCGGGACCTCGACGGCCGTCTCGAAGCCGAGCAGCCACAGGCTGGCGTAGTTGCGTTCGTTCTGCAGGCTGTTGATGACGCCGGAGGGACCGATGGTGGCGGTGGCCAGGTCGACCTGCTCCTCGACCTCGTCGGCCTCGCGGGTGCTCTGCATCACCTCCAACGCGGCCACGACCAGCAGGGCCGCGATGGGGATGGCCAATGCTGCGGCCAGCTTGCGCCGGATGAAGATGCGTCGTGCCACGGCTCTGCCTTCCTGCTACCCGACCGGCCGGGGCTCGGCGGCGCGCGGCGCGCCCTCGGGTGAGGGATCGGGGACGGGATCGGTGGGGGTGGCCAGGCGGGTCACGGCGCCGACGTCGCTGGGCAGGCTGATCGCCCAGCCGAGGGTGGCCGGCTCGTCGGTGAGCAGGACGACCGGCCGCTGCTCGGCGGCCGCGGCCAGCTCGTCGAGCAGTTCGTTCCGCAGCTCCCCGTCGTCGACCGTGGCGAACGGGTCGTCGAGGGCGACGGGGACGTCGCCGTTGCCCACCAGGTCGCGCACCGCCTGGTGGAGGTCCTCGTCGATCACGTCGTCGGCGGGGACCACGGTGAGGTGGTCGTCGAGCTGTGCCTGGGTTGCGTCGATGTCGCTGCGGGCTCGCTCCAGATCGTTGGTCGCCTGGGCCAGGGCGACCTCGGCCCGGTCGACCTCCGCCGCCAGCGTCTCCCGTAGCCGGGGCAGCTCGCCCAGGGGATCGTCGCCAGCCCGGGGCCGGAGCGCCGGGGGCAACGCCTCCGAGATCCGCCGGAGGCGGCGCACCGCGTCGGACAGCGCCGCGGTGGCGCGTTCGAGGCTGGCCTCCGCGCCGGTGACCGCGGCCTCGGCCGCTGCGAGCGACGTGTGGTACTCGGCCTCCGACCGCTCGAGGGCTTCGGCGACGGCGGCGATCTGTGCCCGCAGCTGCTCGGCGGCGGCGACGCGCTGCAGGCGCCGCTCGTCCTGCGTGGCACGGTCGTTCAGCTCCTCCTCGAGCGTGCCCACCCGGTGCATGACCACGTCGAAGTCGGCGGCGATGGCCTCGGCCGACTCGACGACGCGCTGGGCCTGGTCGGCGGCGCGGGCGTCCTCCTCGTCGAGCGCCACCAGGTCGCGGTCGAGGCGCTCGATCTCGCGGCGGCAGTCGTCGCGGGCGACCAGCTCGTGGTCCTGCTCGACCAGCCAGCTGACCGCCGCCTCGCGCACAGAGACACCCACCGGGGCAACGCCGTACGAGCCCAGCACGGCGGCCAGGTCCCGGGTCCGGTCGGCCGGCACCACGGGGTGGGCGTAGAGCAGCTCGGCCACGTTGAGACCGGGATCGCAGCCCAACAGGTCGGCGGCCTCGCGGTAGATGCGGTCGCGGCGCGCCTCCAGCGCCGTCACGATGGCCGGCGGCTCCACGGCGGCCTGCAGGGCGGCCAGGGTGTCCTCGGCCACCCGGCGTGCGTGCAGCGCATCGAGCAGCTCGGCCTGGGCGTCGGTGTCGGCCTGCGGCTCGGCCATGATCATCTCGAGGTAGGTCTCGTAGCCGTAGCGGTGCAGCACCTCCCGTTCGGCCTCGCGGGCCTGGTGCAACCGCTCGGTGGCCTCGTGGTCGTCGCCCTGGTCGAGGGCTTCCTCCTCCGCCAGGACGGCCTCGTGGGCGGCCTCGATCTCGGCCCGGGCGCCCGGCACCAGCTCGCCCTGCCGGCCGGCCGACTCCAGCTGGACGATCGTCCGCTCGATCTGGTCGAGCCGGTGCTCGGCGGCGGCGAGCTCCTCGTCGGTGGGCGGCGGGGGCAGGGCATCCTCGATGCGCGCCAGCTCGCCGTCGACCTCCAGCCATTCGCGCGCCAGCTCGCGCGCCGTCAGGTCGGGCTCGCCGATCTCGGTCTCGCGGTCTAAGGCTTCGAGGGCGTCGCGCAGCGGTCCGGTATCGACCACGGGCGCTTCGACCCGGGCGACCAGGTTGGCCCGCTCGTAGAAGATGTGGTCACGCGTGGCGGCCCGGGAGACCGCCGCCTGCTCGATGGCCCGGAGCGCGTCGGTGGCCTCCGCCTGGGACTCGTCGGCGGCGACCAGCTCCTTGCGGGCCATCTCGAGCTCACGGCGCAGGGTGGTCTCGTCGAGCTCCGACGCTTCCAGGTCACGCAGCTGGTCCTGCGCGTCTTCGATCATCTGCGCCGCGGCGACCCGCTGCTCCTCGACCAGGCTCAGCTTGCCGCGGGCCGTCTCCATGTCGGCACGGCGGGCGTCGAGGTTGCGGCGGGCCTCCTCGGCGGCGTTGGTGAGCTCGCCGGCCCGCTCCAGCAGCGCGTCGCAGTCCTCGAGGTGGGCGGTCATGCGGCGGGTGCGGGCCGCCGCCTCGTCGCGCCGGTTGGCCGTGACGGCCTGCAGCTCCCGGGACCGGCGCAGCTTGGCCGACAGCTCGCCCCGGACCCGCTCGTGGTCCTCGACCCGCCGGACCGCCGCGTCGCGGGCGGCGGCCATGAAGTCGTCGGGACCGAAGGCCAGGCTCGGCGTGGTCGGCGCGTCGGTGCCCGAGCGCACGAGCAGGCGGGCGAGATGCTCGGCCAGCGGGGCGCGCTCGTCCGCTGCGGCTTGGAGGACGGTCAGCCTTGGGTGCAGGCTGGAGAGGTCGCTCGGCGGCCTTGGCGGCGGGGTCTCGGTCGGCGTTTCCACGGGAACGGTCTGCGCGATCACCGGCTCGAGGTCCCAGCCCCCAGCGGTGACCGCCCACTCACGACAATCGCGTTACAACAGTTTCGCGCGGCGGGCACGCGTTGTGCTCATCGGCAGGCTGCGGCCCGCGCGATGAGCACATCGCCGCTTCGCGACAACGCACGGTGTTGCTGATTCGCTCGCTGGCGCTCGCTCACCGAACGGAGTCACCGCCGAGCAGACCGCCCAGGCAGAAGGCAACGGCGGCGTCCGCGACGGCCCCGGCGGACGCGCCCCGGCCGGGCAGGAACCTGGCGGCCAGGCGGCCGACGACACCCAGGATGGCGTGCGCCACCATCTCGGGATCGGCGTCGTGGAGGCCGCGGTCGACGATGGCGTCCTTCACGTGCTTGGACAGGTCGTCCAGGGCGATCTCCTCGCCGCGCCGCAGGTGGGGCCGGAACCGGTCCTCCGTGGCGGCGAGCCGGATGAGGTCGTCGTGGTGGGGGTGCTGCTCGATCCACGCCAGCGTCGAGCGGATCCCCAGCTCGATGCGGCGGACCGGGTCACGCTCGTCGCCGATGGCGGCCCGCTGGGCCCGCCGCAGGTCGAGCTGCGCCTCGCGCAGGATCTCGACGAAGAGCTGCTCCTTGGACTCGAAGTACCAGTAGAAAACGCCCTTGCCGACGCCCAGCCCGGCGACGAGGTCGGCCACAGACGTGTCGTGGTAGCCCCGCTCGGCGAAGCAGGCGGTGGCGAGCTCGATCAGCTGATCGCGTCGCTGCTGCCCCCGGGGCGTGAGCTGCCTGCCCATGTGGGGCCTTACGGTACCGGACGGCTTGACCGGGCGGTCAACGCTGCCGTGACTCACGCAGGACGTGACCGTTGCCACTCGGAGTGGCGGTGAGTCCTCATCCTCCCGTCGCCCGGTCGAAACAAACGGTTCACAGCGGGCGCCTACGTTGCTGATCGTGGCGACGTTCGTGATCCGCATGTGGTTGCCCGACCGGCCGGGTGCGCTGGGACAGGTTGCCAGCCGCATCGGCGCCGTGCGCGGCGACGTCGTGGGCATCGACATCCTGGAACGTGACGGCGGCCAGGCGGTCGACGAGCTGGTGGTCGAACTGCCCGACGACGCCCTGGTCGACCTGCTGGTCGCCGAGGTCTGCCAGGTCGACGGGGTGGCTGTCGAGGAGGTGCGGCCGGTCGCGGACGCCCGCCACGATCCCCGGCTCGACGCCCTGGAGGCGGCGGCCCAGCTCGTGGGCGCCGACGACGTCGACGGGCTGCTCGAGGCGATCGTCGGTCACGCCCGCCGGGTGGTGGGCGCCAGCTGGGTGGCCGTGGCCGACCTGGAGGGCCGGGGCGAGGGCACGCTGGTCGCCAGCGAGGGCGCGCCGAACGCCGGCTGGCTCGAGGCCTTCCTGGCCGGAAGCCGGGTGGCCGAGCGCCCGGCCCGGGCTGCCGGCGACATCGTGTGGGCGCCGCTGCCGTGCTCGGGCCTGGCGCTCGTGCTCGGCCGGGAGGGCATGCCCTACCGGGCCCGTGAGCGGCGGCAGGTCGCCGCCCTGGCCCGAGTCGTCGACACCAGGCTGCGCGAACTGCACCGGGCCCGCAGCAAGGCCCGGCATCCGAGTCGCTGAGTCGCCGGGTCGCCGATCGTCGGGGACCGGTTCGAGGGTGTCCCCTCCGCCCTCGTAGCCGGTAACCGATTTGAGGGGGGAGGGCAACCTCCCCCCTCCCACTCCTCAGCGCTCGCGGTCCCGATCGAGGACCGGCTTCACGTCGACGATCGGCGTCCGGTCGAGCGCCTCGAGGTTCCGCACTCGCATCCGGGGCCAGTCGACGGCGAGGATCGTCACGCGGTGCAGGCCGATCGGGTTGGGGCGGTCGGCGGACCGGGTGCTGAACACGCCCGTCTCGGGCGCCGCCGGGTCGTCGCGGGGATGCACCACCAGCGTGTCCCGGCGGGCACGATCTAGCCACGTCAGCACCAGGACGTCGGTGCCGACCTCGAGGTCGCGCAGTCCCTCACGCACCGCGGGCGTGAACACCAGCCAGGCGTCGGGTGACCCCTCGTCGCCTTGCTTCGGCGCGGTGGCGGCATCGGTCAGGGTGGACTCGACGTGTCCGATGGGCCGCAGCACGAACGAGCCGTCGGCCACGGCGGTCAGACCGCCCACCCTCGTGCCCGGTCGACGGCGCGGCGCCAGCGGGCGTGCGCGGTGTCGGCCTCGGGGCGAGGGAGCCGCGGCTCGAAGCGGCGGTCGAGGGTCCAGCGGGAGGCCAGCTCCTCGGGGGAGGACCACACGCCCTCGGCGAGGCCGGCGATGTAGGCGGCGCCGAGCGCGGTCGTCTCCTGCACCACCGGCCGTGCCACCGGCACCTGGAGCTGGTCGGCCTGGATCTGCAGCAGCAGGTCCATCGCCGAGGCACCCCCGTCCGCCCGCAGCTCGGCGACGGTCTGGCCGGACGCCGACGACATGGCGTCGACCACGTCGCGGGTCTGGTACGCCATGGCCTCCACCACGGCCCGGGCGAGGTGCGCCGGCGTGGAGCCCCGCGTGATGCCGACGATGGTGCCGCGGGCGTAGGGATCCCACCAGGGGCTGCCCAGGCCCGTGAAGGCCGGCACGAGCACCACGCCACCGGCGTCGTCGCAGCTCGCCGCCAGCGGTCCGATGTCGGCGCTCTGCTCGATCAGGCCGAGCCCGTCGCGCAACCACTGGACGGCGGCGCCGGTGACGAAGATGGCGCCCTCGAGCGCGTAGGTGGCCCCCGGCCGTCCCTCGATCGTCCAGGCCACCGTGGTGAGCAGCCCCTCCACCGGATCGGGACACACGGTGCCCACATTCATCAGCACGAAGCTGCCGGTGCCGTAGGTGTTCTTGGTCAGCCCTGGTGTCAGGCAGGCCTGGCCGAACAGCGCCGCCTGCTGGTCGCCCAGCACCCCCGACACGGGGACGCCGTCGGCGACGGGCAGGTCGCCGGCGGTCACCCCGAACCGCCCGCACGACGGCCGGACCTCGCCCAGCGCCTCCGTGGGCACGCCGAACAGGTCGGCCAGCTCGTCGGACCAGGCGAGCCCGCGGATGTCGAACAGCATCGTGCGGCTGGCGTTGGACGGCTCGGTGGCGTGGACGCCGCCGTCCGGCCC
>DASQUK010000282.1:0-8574 GCA_035641315.1 Acidimicrobiales bacterium
TTGATGATCTTGGTGACGCGGCCGGAGCCGACGGTGCGGCCGCCTTCGCGGATGGCGAAGAGGAGGCCCTCGTCCATGGCGATGGGGGCGATGAGCTCGACGGTCATGGTGGTGTTGTCGCCGGGCATGCACATCTCGACGCCTTCGGGCAGTTCGATGGTGCCGGTCACGTCGGTGGTCCGGAAGTAGAACTGGGGCCGATAGTTCGTGAAGAACGGCTTGTGGCGGCCGCCCTCTTCCTTGGTCAACACGTACACCTGGGCTTCGAAGTGGGTGTGCGGCGTGATGCTGCCGGGCTTGGCCAGCACCTGGCCGCGTTCGACGTCTTCCTTCTTGGTGCCCCGCAGCAGGACCCCGATGTTGTCCCCCGCCTGGCCCTGGTCCAAGAGCTTGCGGAACATCTCCACCCCGGTGCACACCGTCTTGGCGGTGGGACGGATCCCCACGATCTCGATGTCGTCGCTCACCTTGACGACACCCTGCTCGACCTTGCCGGTCACCACCGTGCCCCGCCCCGTGATCGAGAACACGTCCTCGATCGGCATCAAGAACGGCTTGTCCAGATCCCGCACCGGCTCCGGCACGAAGTTGTCCACCGCGTCCATGAGCGCGGTGACCCCCGGGACCCACTCCGGATCCCCCTCCAGGGCCTTGAGCGCCGAAACCCGCACCACCGGGGTGTCATCACCGGGGAACCCGTACTCGGTCAACAGCTCCCGGACCTCGAGCTCCACGAGCTCCAACAGCTCCTCGTCGTCGACCATGTCCACCTTGTTGAGCGCCACCACGATCGACGGCACCCCCACCTGGCGGGCCAACAGCACATGCTCACGGGTCTGGGGCATCGGCCCATCCGTGGCCGCCACCACCAAGATCGCCCCATCCACCTGAGCCGCCCCGGTGATCATGTTCTTGATGTAATCCGCGTGCCCCGGCATGTCCACGTGCGCGTAGTGCCGGTTCGGGGTCTCGTACTCCACATGCGTGATGTTGATCGTGATCCCCCGCTGCTTCTCCTCCGGGGCCTTATCGATCTCGTCAAACGTCATGAACTGCACGTTCGGGTTCGACTCCGCCAACACCTTCGTAATCGCCGCCGTCAACGTGGTCTTACCATGATCGATATGACCCATCGTCCCAACATTCAAATGCGGCTTCGTCCGCTCAAACTTTTCCTTGGCCATGGCTCGCTTGAACCTCTTTGAACTGGTGAAGTGATGCTGATAACGGAAGCCGTGCTACTCGCCACGCACCCTGGCGACGATCTCTTCCTGCACCGAGGAAGGCGTCTGCTGGTAGCTGTGGAACTGCATCGTGTACGTGGCACGACCCTGAGTCCGTGAACGCAGGTCGGTAGCGTACCCGAACATCTCTGACAGGGGGACCTGCGCCCGGATCACCTGGCTGTTGCCCCGCTGCTCCATGCCGCCGACGCGGCCGCGGCGGCTGTTGAGGTCGCCGATCACGTCGCCCATGTAGTCCTCGGGCGTGACGACCTCGACCGACATGATGGGCTCGAGCAACACCGGCCTCGCCTTGCGGGCCGCGTCCTTGAACACCATCGAGCCGGCGATCTTGAACGCCATCTCCGACGAGTCGACCTCGTGGTACTTACCGTCGACGAGCGTGGCGCGGATGTCGACCGTGGGGTAACCCGCGAGCACACCGGCGTCGAGCGACTGCTGGATGCCGGCGTCCACCGCCGGGATGTACTCCTTGGGCACACGCCCGCCCGTGATCTTGTCGACGAATTCGTAGCCACCACCCGGGCCGAGCGGCTCGAGGTTGATGGACACCTCGGCGAACTGGCCGGCGCCACCCGTCTGCTTCTTGTGGGTGTAGGTGACCTTGGTGACCGGCTGCGTGATCGTCTCGCGGTAGGCGACCTGGGGCTTGCCAACCGTGGCGTCCACCCTGAACTCGCGGAGCATGCGGTCGACGAGCACCTCGAGGTGCAGCTCGCCCATGCCGGAGATGACCGTCTGCCCGGTGTCCTCGTCGGTGCGCACCTGGAAGGTGGGGTCCTCCTCGGACAGCGCCTGCAGCGCCTTGCCCATCTTCTCTTGGTCGACCTTGGTCTTGGGCTCGACGGCCACGTGGATGACCGGCTCGGGGAACTCGAGCTGCTCGAGCTGGATCTCGGAGCCGGGCGCCGCCAGCGTGTCGCCGGTGCGGGTGTTCTTGAGGCCGATGCCAGCCGCGATGTCGCCCGTGTACACCGCGTCGACGTCCTCGCGGTGGTTGGCGTGCATCCGCAGGATGCGCCCGATGCGCTCGCGCCGACCGGTGGTGGTGTTGACCACCTGGGAGCCCTTCTCGAGGGTGCCCGAGTAGACGCGGAAGTACGTGAGCTTGCCGACGTGGGGGTCGGACATGATCTTGAACGCCAGCGCCCCGAACGGCTGGTCGTCGGCGGGCTTGCGCTCGAGCTCCTCGTTGCCCTTCATGCTGACGCCGGTGACCGGCGGCAGATCGATGGGGCTGGGCAGGTAGGCGACGATGGCGTCGAGCAGGGGCTGCACGCCCTTGTTCTTGAACGCGCTGCCGTTGAGCACCGGCACGATCTCGCCCGACAGGGTGCCGGTGCGGATGGCACGCCGCAGGTCGTCGGGGGTGATCTCCTCTTCCGAGACGTACTTCTCGAGGATGACCTCGTCGAACGACGACAGGACGTCGATCAGCTGGTGCTGGTACTCCTCGGACTGCGCCTTGAGGTTGGCGGGGATCTCCTGGACCTCCCACTTCGCGCCCAGGTCCTCGTCGAGCCAGACCAGCGCCTTCATGGTGAGGAGGTCGATGACGCCCCGATAGTGGCCCTCGGCGCCCAGGGGCAGCTGGAGGACGGCGGTGTTGGCGTCGAGCCGATCGCGGATGGAGTCGAGCGCGGCGAAGAAGTCGGCGCCCAGCCGATCCATCTTGTTGACGAAGCACATGCGGGGCACGTGGTACTTGTTGGCCTGGCGCCATACGGTCTCGGTCTGCGGCTCGACGCCGGCCACCGCGTCGAACACGGCCACGGCGCCGTCGAGGACGCGCAGCGACCGCTCGACCTCGACGGTGAAGTCGACGTGGCCGGGCGTGTCGATGATGTTGATCTGGTGGTCGTCCCAGAAGCATGTGGTGGCAGCCGAGGTGATGGTGATGCCGCGCTCTTGCTCCTGGACCATCCAGTCCATGGTGGCGGCGCCCTCGTGGACCTCGCCGATCTTGTAGGTGCGTCCGGTGTAGTAGAGGATCCGCTCGGTCGTGGTGGTCTTGCCCGCGTCGATGTGGGCCATGATCCCGATGTTGCGGACACGTTCGAGGGGATGGGTTCGATTCGGCATGAGCTTCGTCTTCTCGCTCGACATGCAGACGACCGAGCTCGAGAGCCCGGTCGTCGGGGGAACCACGCCTTCAGGGGGCGCCGTCCCCCCGAGTTCGTAGGGGGATTACCAGCGGTAGTGCGCGAAGGCCTTGTTGGACTCGGCCATCTTGTGGGTGTCTTCCTTGCGCTTCACCGACGTGCCGATGCCGTTGTTGGCATCGACGAGCTCGGCGGCCAGCCGCTCGGCCATGGTGCGCTCGCGCCGCTGGCGGGAGTACCCGACCAGCCAGCGGATGGCGAGCGTGTTGGCGCGGCGGGGACGGACCTCGACCGGCACCTGGTAGGTGGCGCCACCGACGCGGCGGCTTTTCACCTCGAGCTGGGGCTTGACGTTGTCGACCGCCCGCTTGAGCGCCGCCAGGGCATCGCCGTCGGTGCGCTTGGCGACGATGTCGAGCGCGTCGTAGACGATGCGCTCGGCGGTCGACTTCTTGCCGCGCTGCAGGATCTTGTTGACGATCTGGGTGACGAGCACCGACCGGTAGACCGGGTCGGGCATCAGCTCACGGCGCGGCGCGGGGCCCCTGCGCGGCATCGGATCAGCCTTCCTTCTTGGCGCCGTAGCGGTTAGCCACCCGGGCGCGGGTGTACGTCTTCATCACGACTCTCGCTTCGCCCCGTAGCGGGAGCGGGCCTGTTTGCGGTCGCGGACCCCGGCGGTGTCGAGGGTGCCGCGGATGATCTTGTAGCGGACGCCCGGGAGGTCCTTCACCCGGCCGCCGCGGACGAGCACGATCGAGTGCTCCTGGAGGTTGTGGCCCTCGCCGGGGATGTAGGCCGTGACCTCGATGCCACTGGACAGCCGCACGCGGGCGACCTTGCGGAGCGCGGAGTTGGGCTTCTTGGGCGTATGGGTGAACACGCGAGTGCACACGCCGCGGCGCTGGGGCGCGCCCTTGAGCGCCGGCGTCTTCATCTTCGTCGTCTTCGACTGGCGGCCCTTGCGGACCAGCTGCTGGATGGTGGGCACTCGAAACCTCGCGAGCGACGGACGGCGTGTGAACTAGGGGCAAACCGAAGGGTCGACGCGCGTGCGCGTCAAGACCGACGGGACAGCTTACGGGCAGGAGTGGCTTGGCAGCAACCTGGTCAAACCCGGTATACGTCACACAGCCCGGGTGCGGCGGGCAAACCGCCCGAGGCAACAGGCGTCGCGCAACGGAGGGCGAGGCAATAGGGACCGGGGGCCGACCCCTATTGCCTCGAGAGTCCTGGTTCGGACCTTATTGCCTCAGCTCCCGGCGCCGGCCTCGGGGCCCTGGGCGGTGCCGTTGCCGGCCGGCGGGCCGCCTTCGCCGCGCTCGGCGGAGGGCAAGCCCACGACAGCCGCCAGGTCGGCATCCGCGGGGCCACCGCCTCCGTCGCCCGCCGTGGCCTCGTAGGTCCCCGTGAGCCACTCGGCTATGCCCTGGTCCTCGCGCTCGGACGACCAGAACTCCATGGGCTGGTACTCGGGGGCGTCGGTGGCGATGTCGCGGTACTCCTCCATGCCGGTGCCGGCGGGGATGAGCTTGCCGATGATGATGTTCTCCTTGAGGCCCTTGAGCCCGTCGGAACGGCTCTCGATGGCCGCCTCGGTGAGCACCCGGGTGGTCTCCTGGAACGACGCCGCCGACAGCCACGAGTCGGTGGCCAGCGACGCCTTGGTGATGCCCATCATCACGGGCCGACCCTCGGCGGGCACCTTGGATTCCTGCACCAGCCGCTTGTTCTCGTCGGTGTAGGCCTTGGCGTCGACCGCCTCGCCCGGCAGGAACCGGCTGTCGCCGGGCTCCTGCACCACGACCCGGCGGGTCATCTGCCGCACGATCAGCTCGATGTGCTTGTCGTGGATCGACACGCCCTGGTCGCGGTACACCCGCTGGACCTCGGTGACCAGGTACTGCTGGGTCTCGCGCACACCCTTGATCTCCAGCAGCTCCTTGGGGTCACGGGGGCCCTCGACGATGGGGTCGCCGGCCGAGATCTCCTGGCCGTCGCTGACCTCGAGCCGGGCCAGAGTGGGCACCGTGTAGGAGTGCTCGGCCCCGTCGTCGGCGACGACGGTGATGACCCGGCCGCGGCCCTCGTCCTCGGCGATGCGGACCACGCCCGAGATGTGCGACAGCGTGGCCTTGCCCTTGGGCGACCGGGCCTCGAACAGCTCGACCACGCGGGGCAGACCGCCAGCGATGTCGGACCCGGCGATGCCGCCGGTGTGGAACGTCCGCATCGTCAGCTGCGTCCCGGGCTCGCCGATGGACTGGGCGGCGATGACGCCCACGGCCTCGCCGAGCTCGATGGTGCGGCCCGTGGCCAGCGACCGGCCGTAGCACTTGGCGCAGACGCCGAAGTCGGCCTGGCAGGTGAGCACCGAGCGGACGCGCACGCGGTCGACCTTGGGGTCGTCGCGCAGGGCAGCCATCTCGTCCTCGCCCACCTCGGTGCCCGCCTCGAGCGTCCGCCCGGCGAAGTCCTCGTGCGGGTTCTCCGGCGACAGGTCGACGTCGGCCGCCAGCGTGCGGCCGAACAGGCGCGTCTCCAGGTAGGAGCGGCGCCCGGCCTGGTCGGGGGCGACGCCCTCGACCCACAGGCTCCGCACCGGCTCGCCCTCGCGCTGGCAGTCGGCCCCGCGGACGATCAGCTCCTGGGCCACGTCGACGAGGCGACGGGTCAGGTAGCCCGAGTCGGCGGTGCGCAGCGCGGTGTCGACCAGGCCCTTCCGGGCGCCGGGCGTGGCGATGAAGTACTCCAGCATCGACAGGCCCTCACGGAAGTTGGACTTGATCGGCCGGGGGATCATGTCGCCGCGGGGGTTGGCCACCAGCCCGCGCATGCCGGCGATCTGGCGCACCTGCATCATGTTCCCGCGGGCGCCCGAGCCCACCATCATGTCGATGGGGTTGAACTGCTCGGCCTGCAGGCCCTGCTCCATGGCGGAGCGCACCTCGTCGGTGGCGTTGGTCCAGATCTCGACTTCCTTCTGGCGCCGCTCGCCATCGGTGATGATGCCGCGCCGGAACTGGGTCTCGACCTTCTCGGCTTCCTTCTCGTAGCGCTCGAGGATGCCCTTCTTCCCCGCCGGCGTCTTGACGTCCTCGACCGAGATGGTGAGGCCCGACCGGGCGGCGTAGGTGAAGCAGAGGTCCTTGAGCTGGTCGAGGCTGTTCTGCACCACCGACTTGGGGTAGTCGCGAGCCAGGTGGTCGACGATGTCGCCCATGTTCTTCTTCTTGACCGGCTCGTCGACGAAGCCGAAGCCGAGCGGCAGCGCCCGGTTGAAGACGAAGCGCCCGACCGTGCTCTCCCGGTAGATCGGCTTGATGGATTCGAGGTCAGCGGGATCGCGCAGATCCGCCTCGATCTCCTCGCGGATCTCCCGCTTCGACAGCCGCACCCTGATCCTGGCGTGCAGGTCGACCTCGTCGGCGTCGTAGGCCCGCTCCATCGAGGCTCGGTTGCCGAACGCCCGGCCCTCGCCCTTGGCCCCCGACACCTGCTCGGTGAGGTAGTAGGCGCCGATCACCATGTCCTGCGTCGGCGTGACCAGCGGGCGGCCGTGCGCCGGCGACAGCACGTTGTTGGCCGACAGCATGAGCACCCGGCTCTCGGCCTGGGCCTCGGCGGACAGGGGCAGGTGGACGGCCATCTGGTCGCCGTCGAAGTCGGCGTTGAAGGCGGTGCACACCAGCGGGTGGATCTGGATGGCCTTGCCCTCGACCAGCACCGGCTCGAACGCCTGGATGCCCAGGCGGTGCAGCGTGGGCGCCCGGTTGAGGAGCACCGGGTGCTCCTTGATGACATCTTCGAGCACGTCCCACACCTGGGGGCGCCGGCGCTCGACCATGCGCTTGGCCGACTTGATGTTCTGGGCCAGCTCGCGGTCCACCAGCGCCTTCATGACGAACGGCTTGAACAGCTCGAGCGCCATGAGCTTGGGCAGGCCGCACTGGTGCAGCTTGAGGGTGGGGCCGACCACGATGACCGAACGGCCCGAGTAGTCGACGCGCTTGCCCAGCAGGTTCTGCCGGAACCGACCCTGCTTGCCCTTCAGCATGTCGGACAGCGACTTCAGCGGGCGGTTGCCCGGCCCCGTCACCGGCCGGCCGCGGCGGCCGTTGTCGAACAGGGCGTCGACGGCCTCCTGCAGCATGCGCTTCTCGTTGTTGACGATGATCTCGGGGGCACCGAGGTCGAGCAGCCGCTTCAGGCGGTTGTTGCGGTTGATGACCCGGCGGTAGAGGTCGTTGAGGTCGGACGTGGCGAAGCGACCGCCGTCGAGCTGCACCATGGGCCGCAGCTCGGGCGGGATGACCGGCACCACGTCGAGGATCATCGCCCGGGGGTCGTTGACCCGCTTGCTGTGGTCGTCACGGCGGTTGAACGCGGAGACGATCTTGAGCCGCTTGATGGCCTTCTGCTTGCGCTGGGCCGACAGCGGGCGCCCACCGGTGGTGGGGTCGATCTGGTCCTTGAGCTTGACCTCTTCCTCGTCGAGGTCGATGCGACCGATCAGCTGCTTGAGGGCGTCGGCGCCCATGCCGCCGTCGAAGTAGTCGCCGTAGCGGTCCTTGAGCTCCCGCCACAGCATCTCGTCCTCGATGATCTTGCGCGCGTGCAGGTCGCGGAACTCATCGAAGCTCCGCTGCACGAGGTCGAGCTCCTCGTCGTAGCGCTCGCGGATGGCGGTCAGGTCCTTCTCCACGGCCTTCTGGCGGCTGCGAATGTCGGCGTCCTTGGCACCCTCGGCCTCGAGCGCCTCGATCTCCTTCTCGAGCTCCTCCATGCGACGCGCAAGCTCGAGCTCGCGCTCGCGCACGATCTCTTCCTTCTCGGCGTTGAGCTCGTTCTCCAGGTTGGGCAGGTCTTCGTGGCGCTTGTCGACGTCGACCCAGGTGACCAGGTTGGCGGCGAAGTAGATGACCTTCTCGAGCTGCTTGGCCTTGAGCTCCTCACGGACGTCGGTGCCCGACAGCAGGTAGGCCAGCCACGAGCGGGTGCCGCGCAGGTACCAGATGTGGACGACCGGCGCCGCCAGCTCGATGTGGCCCATGCGCTCGCGCCGCACCTTGGAGCGCGTCACCTCGACGCCGCAGCGCTCGCAGATGATGCCCTTGAACCGGACGCGCTTGTACTTGCCGCAGTAGCACTCCCAGTCCTTGGTGGGACCGAAGATCTTCTCGCAGAACAGCCCGTCCTTCTCGGGCTTGAGCGTGCGGTAGTTGATG
>DASQUK010000283.1:0-2046 GCA_035641315.1 Acidimicrobiales bacterium
CGGCGTCGACATCCGTGTTGGGCTACGTGAGGGTTCCTCGTCCCAGGCCAAGGCCGAGGCGGCGGGGCTGACGGTGCGGTCGATCGCCGATGCCGCGGCCGAGGCCGACCTGGTCATGATCCTGCTGCCCGACACCGAACAGCAGGCCGTCTACGAGGCCGAGATCGCCGACCAGCTCGTGGAGGGCGACGCCCTCTTTTTCGCCCACGGCTTCAACATCCGCTTCGGCCTGATCCGCCCGCCAAGGGGCGTCGACGTGGGCATGGTCGCCCCCAAGGGCCCGGGCCACCTGCTGCGCCGCACCTACGAGGAGGGCGGCGGCATCCCGTGCCTCATCGCCGTGGCCACCGACGCCTCCGGCAAGGCCCGCGACCTCGCCCTCAGCTACGCCTCCGCCATCGGCGGCACCCGGGCGGGCGTGCTCGAGACGACCTTCGCCGAGGAGACCGAGACCGACCTCTTCGGCGAGCAGGTGGTGCTGTGCGGCGGGCTGACCGCACTGGTGCAGGCCGGGTTCGAGACGCTGGTGGACGCCGGCTACCAGCCCGAGTCGGCCTACTTCGAGTGCCTGCACGAGCTTAAGCTCATCGTCGACCTCATGTACGAGCAGGGCATCGCCGGCATGCGCTACTCGGTCAGCGACACCGCCGAGTACGGCGACCTCACCCGCGGTCCCCGGGTGATCAACGAGGCGGTGCGGGCCGAGATGCGCACCATCCTTGACGAGATCCAGACCGGCAAGTTCGCCGAGGAGTGGATCGCCGAGTCGGAGTCCGGCCGCCCCAACTTCTCGGCTCTGCGCCAAGCCGGCCGGGATCACCCGATCGAGAAGGTGGGCGCCGAGCTGCGGGCCATGATGCCGTGGATCTCCGCCGGCAAGCAGCGGGTGGAGGACGCCTCCGGCGGCTGATTCCACGGGTTCCGGTGACGCCATCCGTCGATATCCAACGGCTCGCGTCACCGGAACCACGGGACCCGGCCGCAAGCCCACGGTGACGGCCACGACGGCCGTCATCCTCGTCGTGGGCGTGCTCGCCGCCCGCAACGTTGCGGGGGAGTGGTTGGTGCCCGCGGCGCTCTACGTGCCAGTCAATCTCGGCACGGCGGCGCTGCTGGTGATGATCGGCCGGGCCAGCGGGCTCTCTGCCCGCCAACTCGGACTGTCACGGGCCACGCTCCGCCCGGGACTGGTCGTGGGCGGTATCGGCGCAGCGCTCGTCGTTGTCGGTGTCGTCCTCGGCGCCGTCGTGCCGCTCACCCGCCCGTGGTTCGAGGACGAGCGGGTCGCCGACGTCGACTCCCTGGCCGACCTCGCCTACCAGGCGCTCGTCCGCATCCCGCTGGGCACGGCCCTGCTCGAGGAGCTCGCGTTCCGGGGCGTGCTGCTGGCCCTCCTCGCCCGGGTCCGCCCGATCGGCACGGCCGTGACGGTGTCGTCGGTGCTCTTCGGCCTGTGGCACATCCGACCGACCCTCGGTGCGCTCGCCACCAACGACCTGGCGCAAAGCGCGTGGTCCCAGGCCGGCGCGGTGACCGGCGCGGTCGTGCTCACCACCGTGGGTGGGTTCGTCTTCTGTGGCTTGCGCCTGGGGTCGCGGAGCCTGCTCGCCCCGCTGATCGTCCACGCCAGCGCCAACAGCGCCGCCACCGTGGCGGCCTGGATCGTGCTGCGCGGGACGTGAGCGCTACTCGGCCACGTCGCGGACGGCGACCACGCGCGCGGGCGTGACCCGCACCAGCAGCTCGCCGGGGACGCCGTTGCGGGCGCCGAACTCCTCGGCGCGGTCGGCGCCCATGTAGCGGGCGCCGATGCGGGTGGCCCAGCGCCGGATGTCGTCGAGATCGTCGGTCCACGTCGCCGTGCCCTCGATCATCACGAACGAGAACGGCGGCCGGTCGTTGACGGAGGGGGGAGGGAAACCCTCCCCCCTCCGGCTCCCCCCACCACTTTGGCCGCCGCCTTTGGCGGCGTCGGTGTTCCGGTCGCTCGACCGGCGTAGCCGGACCGAGCGACGGCGGGGGGCGCCGGCAGGAGCCTCTGCCCCC
>DASQUK010000284.1:0-3011 GCA_035641315.1 Acidimicrobiales bacterium
AAGGCGCGGGTTCGCTTCCTGCCGATGGGCGGTACCGCTGTGCCAGTGCGAGAGGAGATTGGCGATTCCTCGCGCCGGTCTCTGACCTCGGGGGTGCAACCAGACCAGCTGGACGTCCCCTACGACCCGACCAGGACGCGGGGGAACGCCTGGAGAGTGCCGCCAGGCCTGTCCTCAATCAATTGGCTGACCATCTCGCCGACTCCCGCATGAGCGTCCTGCTGACCGACGAGCGGGGTCACGTCGTTGACCGACGGGTATCCGAGCCAAGCCTCCGGGCGCAGCTCGACCGCATCAACATCGCGCCCGGCTCCGGCGACCGCGGGGACCACGCCGGCACCAACGCGATCCGCACCGCGCTCGCACGGCACCTCGCATCGGTGGTCGACCGCGGCGAGGACCTCGTCGAGCCGCTGACCGGGATGGCGTTTGCGTCGGCGCCCGTCACGGACCCCCACCAGACAGCTTCCCCGGGGGCATCCACCCACGACTACGTGATCACGGGAAGAGACATCGCTGGCTTGTCCCGCATCGTGGTCGCATGGCAGTTGGCGAATTGCTTCCGGTGGCACGGCCCCGCCACAACCAGGATCTGGCCGTGACCCGGCCCTCGCGACGAGGTACGCGACGGGTCAAGCCTCCCATTTGTGCAGGTCGGCATGTGGCCCGAGCACGACGAGACCCGATCCCACGTTCTCAGAGGTGACTCGATGGATGAGCAACACGACCTGGAGTTCCTGCGTGAGCTGGGCCAGCAGCTTCGCGTCGACTCGGTGCGGGCCTCGGCCGCGGCGGGGTCGGGTCATCCGACGTCGTCGATGTCGGCGGCGGACCTCATGGCGGTGTTGATCGCACGCCACCTGCGTTACGACGCGTCTGCTCCCGGCGACCCGAACAACGACCACGTCATCTTCTCCAAGGGCCACGCGTCCCCGCTGCTTTATTCGATGCTCCACGCGATGGGCGCCATCTCCGAGGATGAGTTGTTGAGCTTTCGGCGGTTCGGTAGCCGCTTGGAAGGGCACCCGACACCGGTGCTGCCGTGGGTGGATGTGGCCACCGGCTCGTTGGGGCAGGGCTTGCCGATAGGTGTGGGCTTGGCCCTGGCAGGCAAGCGTCTGGACCGTCTGGGGTATCGGGTGTGGGTGCTGTGTGGGGACAGCGAGATGGCGGAGGGGTCGATGTGGGAAGCCTTCGAGCACGCCGGCTACGAGGGCCTGGACAACCTCACCGCCATCGTCGACGTGAATCGCCTCGGGCAGCGGGGCGAGACGATGCACGGTTGGGACCTGTCCAGCTATGTCAAGCGGGCTCGGGTGCTGGGTTGGCACGCGCTGGCCATTGATGGCCACGACGGCGCGGCGATCGACGCCGCCTACGCCGAAGCCGTCGACACCGGCGGGCGACCGACGGTAATCGTCGCCCGGACCGTGAAGGGCAAGGGGGTGGCCGAGATCGAAGACGTCAACGGTGCCCACGGCAAGCCCCTCGCTGACCCTGAGGCCGCGGTCGCCGAGCTGGGCGGCGTCCGCAAACTGCGGGTAGACGTGGCCAGGCCGACCTCCCACGAGATGCCGTTCCGCTTCCCGCACGAGGAGGAGGGGCCCGGCGGCGCCGTGGTGCCCGTCTGGGACGTGGGCGAGAAGGTGGCGACCCGCAAGGCCTACGGCGAGGCCATAACCACCCTGGGCGGCGTCCGGGGCGACGTGGTGGCGCTGGACGGTGAGGTCAATAACTCCACCTACGCCGAGGTCTTCGCCAAGGCGCACCCCGAGCGGTATTTCGAGATGTACATCGCCGAACAGCAGATGCTGGCCGCCGCGGTGGGCCTGCAGGCCCGGGGGTGGCGGCCGTTCGTGTCCACGTTCGCGGCGTTCCTCACGCGGGCGTTTGACTTCATCCGTATGGGCGCGGTCAGCCGTGCCCGGTTGTGCCTGTGCGGGTCGCACGCTGGCGTGTCCATCGGCGAGGACGGCCCGTCCCAGATGGGCCTCGAGGACATCGCCATGCTGCGCGCCGTGCACGGCAGCACCGTGCTGCACCCTTGCGACGCCAACCAAACCGCCCAGCTGGTGGCGGCCATGGCCGATCACCCTGGCATCGCGTACCTGCGCACCCTCCGGGGCGCGACCCCGGTCGTCTATCCCCCGGGCGAGGGGTTCGACGTCGGGGGCAGCCGAGTGCTGCGGTCCTCGGACAATGACCGTGTCGTGATCGCCGCCGCCGGCATCACCGTCCACGAGGCACTGGCCGCTGCCGACACCCTCGCCCGGGACCACGGGATCGCCACCCGGGTGATCGACGCCTATTCGATCAAGCCGATCGACCGGGCCACCCTGCGGGCAGCCATCGACGACACCGGGGCACCGGTCATCACCGTCGAGGACCACTGGGCCGAGGGCGGGTTGGGCGACGCCGTCGCCGCCGCCCTGGCCGACACCGACCAACCTCCCCGGGTCGTGAAGCTCGCCGTGCGCGACATGCCCGGTTCCGGTACTCCCGCCGAACTGCTCGCAGCCGCGGGCATCGACGCCAACGCCATCGTTGCCTGCGCCCGCGCGCTTGCCACCCAACACACACGATGAATGACCGGCCGCAGTCGTAGTAGCAGCCATGAGACCACCATCGCTTCCGAGTCCACAACCATCAACTGGGTGACGGAGGGCGCCCCGTGAGCCACCTGGGTCGGCCTGGACACCCAGCAGGCCGTGCGCCGCGCGGAACAGCGCGACCTGGTGAGGCCCCTCCCGGAGCGTGGGTGCCTGTGTGGCGGCGCGGCTCAAACGATTGGGGTCGGGCACCGGCCGGGTGGAGCAGCTATGCCACGAGCAGGCCGACGAAGAGCAGCCCTGCGGCCGCCAGTGATCCTAAACGGGGGGTCGACGAGCGGCAGAGCGTGCCGCCCGGGTCCGTTGGCTTGGTCTGCTGGCGGCGGTCATCGGGCGGTGGTGGAGACCGGCTGGCGGGTCCCGACGCCGTGCCTGGGGGTGAGGTTGTTGCCGGACTCTGGG
>DASQUK010000285.1:0-27331 GCA_035641315.1 Acidimicrobiales bacterium
GAGGGGTCGCCCAGCTCCATGTCGAAGCGCATCTTCGACACGCGGTCGCTGCCGGTCTGGGTGGTGCAGCTGAGGATGTTGACGTGGTGGTCGGCGAAGGCCGTGCTCACGTCCCGCAGCAGCTTGGCCCGGTCGAGGGCCTTGACCTCGACCGAGGCGATGAACACGCCGCCGGGCTCGAGGTCCCATTCGACGTCGATCAGCCGGTCGGACTGGCCCGAGGCCAAGGAGACGGCGTTGGCGCAGTCGGCCCGGTGCACCGACACGCCCCGACCTCGGGTGACGAAGCCGATGATCTCGTCGCCGGGCACCGGCGTGCAGCAGCGGGAAAGCCGCACGAACACGTCGTCCAGGCCCTCGACGTGGACCCCCGCCGGCCCCCGCGTGGCGCGTCCCCGCCGCGTCTGGCGGATGGTGGTCGGCAGGGTCTCTTCCTGCTCGGGCCCGACCTCCCGCAACGACTTGGCGATCCGCGCCGCCACCGCCTTGGCCGAGACGTGGTTCTCGCCGATGGCGGCGTAGAGCGCGTCGAGATCGGCGTAGTTCATGGTCTTGGCGGTGTCGCTGATCACCGAGCCGCTCTGCAGCTTCTGCACCGGCAGCCCCTCGCGGCGCAGCGCCTTCATCAGGTCGTCGCGGCCCTGCTCGATGGCGTCCTCCCGCCGCTCCCGCGAGAACCACTGGCGGATCTTCGACGATGCCCGCGGCGTGGCCACGATCTGCAGCCAGTCGCGGGACGGCCCGGCACCCTCGACCTTGGAGGTGAAGATCTCGACCGTGTCGCCCGACGCCAGCTTGGAGTCCAGCGGCACCAGCCGGTTGTTCACCCGGGCGCCGATGCAGGCGTGGCCCACCTCGGTGTGGATGGCGTAGGCGAAGTCGATCGGCGTCGCCCCCACCGGCAGCGTCACCACCTTGCCCTTGGGGGTGAACACGAAGACCTCGTCCTGCTCGAGGTCGATCTTCAGCCGCTGCATGAACTCGTCCGGGTCGGTCGTCTCGGACTGCCAGTCGACGATCCGGTTGAGCCACGGCAGGTCGCCGTCGTTGGGGTCACGGTCCTTGTAGGCCCAGTGCGCGGCCACGCCCTGCTCGGCTCGGGCGTGCATCTCCCACGTGCGGATCTGCACCTCGAGCGGCTTGCCCTGGGGCCCGATCACCGTGGTGTGAAGCGACTGGTACAGGTTGAACTTGGGCATGGCCACGTAGTCCTTGAACCGGCCCTGCACCGGCTTCCACGTGGCGTGGATCGACCCCAGCGCGGCGTAGCAGTCCTTGACCGAGTCGACCACCACCCGCATCCCCACCAGGTCGAAGATGTCGTCGAACTCGCGGCCCTTCACGACCATCTTCTCGTAGATGGAGTAGAGGTGCTTGGGCCGGCCGGTGACCTCGGCGTTGATGCCCAGCTCGGCCAAGCGCTGGCGCACCTCCTCGAGCACCTGCGTGAGGTAGAGGTCGCGCTCGGGGGTGCGCACCGACAGCATGTGGTCGATCTCGGCGTAGCGCTTGGGGTGCAGCGCCGCGAACGCCAGGTCCTCGAGCTGCGTCTTGACGTCCTGCATGCCGAGGCGGTGGGCCAGCGGGCCGTAGATGTCGAGCGTCTCGTGGGCGATGCGCTCCTGCTTCCAGGCCGGCAGGGCGGCGATGGTGCGCATGTTGTGCAGGCGGTCGGCCAGCTTGATGATGAGGACCCGCAGGTCCTTGGCCATCGCCACCAGCATCTTGCGCATGGTGGCGGCCTGCTGGGCCTCCTTGGAGTTGAACTGCACCCGGTCGAGCTTGGTGACCCCGTCGACGATGGCGGCCACGTCGCCGCCGAAGGACCGGGCGATGTCGTCGAGCGTGACGCCGGTGTCCTCCACCGTGTCGTGCAGCAGGGCGGCGGCGATGGTGACGTCGTCGAGCCCGAGGTCGGACACGATGCGGGCCACCGCCAGCGGATGCTGGACGTAGGCCTCGCCCGAGTCACGGCTCTGGCCCCGGTGGGCATCGGCCGACTGGAGATAGGCCCGGGTGATCAGCGCCGTCGGCGCCTTGGGATGCCGCTGGCGGTAGGAGTTCAGCAGGGGCGCGACCTCGTCCGCCGGCGGCTGGTGGTTGCGCCGCCACGGCAGGACTCGATCGACCGTGGGCACCCTGCCTCCTTGGTCTCAGACGGTGATCAGTGCCAGCACATCGTGCTCTTCGGGCAGTTTCGCCCGTCCCCCGAGGAATCCCAACTCCACCACGAACGCCAGTCCGGCGATGACGCCACCCAGCCGATCGACCAGCCGGCAGGTCGCCGCCGCGGTGCCGCCGGTGGCGAGGACGTCGTCGACCACGTACACCGCGTCGCCTGCGGTGAGGCCGTCGTCGTGGATCTCGAGCGTGTCGGTCCCGTACTCGAGCTCGTACGTCTCGGTGACCGTCTTCCACGGCAGCTTTCCCGGCTTACGGACCGGGACGAACCCGGCGCCCAATCGGTACGCGACGGCGGCGGCGAAGATGAAGCCCCGCGCCTCGATGCCCACGACCTTGTCGACGGTGAGCCCGGCGGCGTGGTCGGCGATGGCGTCGACGGCGTAGCGGAAGGCGTCGACGTCGGCGAGCAGCGGCGTCAGGTCCTTGAACACGATGCCCGGCTGGGGGAAGTCGGGGACGTCGCGCAGGTGGCTCGCCAGCCATCCCGGGTCTCGGGTCATGGCTGGTGACGTTACTGCCGGTGGGGTTGGCCGGGCCTAGCGGCGCTTGGTCTTCTTGCGGGGCCGGGGCGGGATGGCCCGTCCCGCCGGCGTGACCACCCGGGCGCCCGCGGCCGAGGGCGCCGCATCCGCACCGCCACCGGCGGCCGGGGACGGGGTGCGGCCCGCACCGACCGAGCCGGGCGACCCCGTCGCCGCCGAGCCGGCGGCCACCGCGGCGGCGACCGCCCGGGACTCGCCGCCCCGGGCGTCGACGCGCCGCTTGATGTCGCGGTAGCGGGGCTCGCGCTCCTTGAGCCACGCCAGCAGCGGCGAGGCGATGAACAGCGACGAGTACGCCCCCGAGAACAGGCCGATGAGCAGGGCGATGGCGAACTCCTGCAGCACCACCGCACCCATGATCCACGAGCCCACGATCAGCAGCGACCCGACCGGCAACAGCGCCGTGATCGTCGTGTTCAGCGACCGCATCAGGGCCTGGTTGAGCGAGACGTTGACCATGCCGCCGTAGGTCAGGCCGCCGGTGGACGACACCAGCCGGGTGTTCTCGTCGACCTTGTCGAACACGACGATGCCGTCGTAGATCGAGTAGCCCAGGATGGTGAGGACGGCGATCACCGTGGCCGGCGTCACCTCGAGCTGGGTGACCGAGTACACGCCCACGGTGATCAGCACGTCGTGGATGAGGGCGACCAGCGTCGGGATCGCCATCTTCAGCTCGAACCGCAGCGCGATGTAGATCGTCACGAGCACCAGGAACACGATCAGCGCCCGCAGCGCCTTGTCGCTGATCTCCCGGCCCCACGACGGGCCCACCTCCGTGAGGCTCACGTCGTCGGTCGACGAGCCGGTCACGTCGGCCAGGGCCGCCGTCACCTGATTGCTGGTGTCCGCCGACACCTCCTCGGCCTCGACCCGCAGCTCGACACCCTCGTCGCTCTCGAGCTCCTGGATGGTGGCGCCCGCCAGGCCGAACTCGTCGACGGCGTCGCGGGCGTCGGCCACCGAGGCGTCGCCGGCGGGGACCTGCCACACCGCGCCGCCCTCGAAGTCGATGCCAAGGTTGAGGCCGCGGGTCAGCAACGATCCCACGCCGATCAGCACCGCGACCAGCGACAGGACGAACCACACCTTGCGGCGCCCGACGAAGTCGAAGTTGGTCTCGCCGTGGTAGAGACGAGTCCAGAGCGACCGCCGCCGGGGCTTGGCGGTCGCGCCGTCGCCCGAGCCGTTGTCGACCGACGCCGTCTCGGGGCTGGTCCTTTCGCTCATCGTCCAGCCCCCGGGGCGGGCACCGGACCCGAGGCCAGTCCCCGCGCCACGCCGAAGCCCGGCATCTCGGTGAAGAGGCGGTTGCGTGCCAGCAGGATCACGAGCGGGCGGGTGAAGAACCAGGCCACGATCACATCCAGGACGGTCGACAAACCGAGGAAGAAGGCGAAGCCGCGCACCGACCCGACCGTCAGCCACCACAGCACCGCCGCCCCGATGAACGACGAGATGTCGGCGGCCAGGATCGTCCGGAAGGCCCGCTTGAACGCCCGGTCGGTCGAGCTGCGCAGGGTCCGGCCCGCCTTGACCTCGTCCTTGAGCCGCTCGAAGAACACGACGTACGAGTCGACGGTCACGCCGATGGACACGATGATGCCGGTGACGCCGGCCAGCGTGAGGGCCAGTCCCCGGGTCTGGCCCAGCCAGGAGACGATGGCGTAGAGCAGCGCGGCGGACACGCCGACGCCCAGGATCATCACCAGGCCCAGGGTTCGGTAGTAGACGAGCATGTAGAGGGCCACCAAGACCAGGCCCACCAGCCCGGCGATGATGCCGGCCCGCAGCGAGTCCTCGCCCAGCGACGCCGACACCGTCTGCACGCTCTGGCGCTCCAGCTCGACCGGCAGGGCGCCGTAGCGCAGCACCAGCGCCAGGTCCTTCGCCTCGCCCTCCGTGAAGCTGCCCTCGATGACGATCTGGTCGCGCTCGTAGCTCGGTTGCTGGATGGTGGGCGCCGACTGCACGACCGAGTCGAGCACGATGGCCAGCTGCCCGCTCGGGCACGTCTCGCTCCGCGAGTTGCACTGGGCAGCGATCTCGTTGAACTTGTCGATCCCGTCGGCGCCACCCTTCATCGTCAGGGAGACCAGCCATTGGCCCTGGGGGATCTCCGCCCGGGCGGACGACACGATGGTGCCGGTGGCCAGCGTCGGGCCGAGCCGGTAGACGCCCTCCCCGTCCTTGCCCTGGAGGGTCACCTCCGCGTCGGCCTTGTCGTCGGCCCGCGAGGTCAGCGGCACCGGCTCGGGCTCGGCCTCCGGCGCGGTGGTCGTCGTGGTCGGCGGCGCGGTCGTGGTGGTCGTCGCCGGCGGGGCGGTGGTGGTGGGCTCCTGGGCGGCGCCGGCGCTCTCGCCCAGCGGCAGCCCAGCGGCGTCCTCGGGTGCCGTGGTCGTCGTCGTGCCCTCGGGGGTCGTGGTCGTCGTGCCGTCGCCGGCGGTGGTGGTCGTGGTCTGGTCCTCGTCGGGCTCGATGACCTCCGAGCCGGTCAGGTCCTGCAGCACCGGGCGGAACCGCAGCTCGGCGGTCTGTCCCACCAGCTCGAGGGCCCGGTCACGGTTCTTGACGCCGGGGAGCTGTACGACGACGGCGTCGCCTTGGCGGGTGATGTCGGGCTCGGCCACGCCCAGGGCGTCGACCCGCTCACGGATGATGTCGACCGACTGGTCGAGGGCGTCGTCGCTGACGTCGGACGTGGGTTCCAGCACCACCGACACTCCGCCCTGGAGGTCGAGGCCCAGCTCCGGGCTGTTGCCGGCGGCCAACGTGCCAGCCAGGCCGCCGATCGCGACCAGCACGATGAACACCAGGGGAAGCCAGAACTTGCGTCGCATCGATTCAGGTGTGATCGGTCGGCGTGGCGGTGTCGCTGCCGGCCTCGACGTCCTCTGGCTCGACGTCCCCAGCCGTGTCGTCGGCGGTCTCGATCCGACGCAGGACAGCCTGCCGGGCGACCCGCAGCTCCACGCCGGGGGCCACCTCGAGCGTCATGTCCTCGGCGCCGAGCTGGGTGATGCGCCCGTAGATGCCGGCCGTCAGGACCACCTCCGCCCCCTCCTCCAGGCTGGCGACCAGCTGCCGGTGGGCTCGTACCCGGCGCTGCTGCGGGAGGATGAAGAACACCCACAGCAGCACGAAGGTGACGGCGAGGACGATCAGGGCTTGCATAGGCAGCCGGTTGAGGTTAGCGGGTGCTCGGGGGCGACTCCCCATCGCGGCCGCCGGTCGTCGGCCAGTGCTCGGCCAGCTCGGCCCGCAGCTCCGCCAGCCTGCCGTCGACGATCGCCTGGCGGATGCGTCGCACCAGGTCGAGGGTCCAGTGCACGTTGTGGATGGTGAGCAGCCGGGGCGCCGTGGGCTCGTCGACCGACAGCAGGTGCCGTAGATAGCCCCGAGACCAGCGGGCGCACACCGGGCAGGCGCACGTCTCGTCGACCGGGCCGGTGTCGTCGGCGAACCGGCGGTTGCGCAGGTTGAGACGCCCCGCGGACGTGAGCAACGTCCCGTGGCGCCCCAGCCGCGTCGGCAGCACGCAGTCGAACATGTCGACGCCCAGGGCCACGACGTCGACGATGCCGAGCGGATCGCCCAGTCCCATGAAGTAGCGGGGACGGTCGTCGGGCAGCCCCGCAAGGGCGGCGCCGAGCGCGGGCAGCATCTCGGAGCGGTCCTCCCCCACCGACAGGCCCCCCACGGCGTAGCCCTCGAACCCGATGGCCACGGTACGGGCTGCGCTCTCGGCCCGGAGCCCGAGGTCGACGCCGCCCTGGACGATCCCGAACTGGCTGAGGTCCCGGCGCCCGTGGGCCAGGAACGTCTTGCGGGCGCGCTCGGCCCACAGCGCCGTCCGATCGACCGCCTGGCGGATCACGTCGGGGGGCGACGGCAGCGGTGGGCACACGTCCAGCACCATCTGGATGTCGCTGTCCAGCAGCAGCTGGATGTCGACCGCGCCCTCGGGGCTGAGGTGGTGGACGCTGCCGTCGTAGGTCGAGGCGAACGTGGCGCCCTCGTCGTCGACCTTCGGCCTGAGCGAGAACACCTGGTAGCCGCCCGAGTCGGTCACCACGTGCCCCCGCCAGTCCGCGAAGCCGTGGACGCCGCCGAACCGGGCGACGACGTCGGCGCCCGGCCGCAGCATGAGGTGGTAGGTGTTGACGAGGACGACCTCGGCGCCCAGGTCCTCGAGGTCCGCCGACGACAGGGTGCGCACGGCGCCCCGGGTGCCGACCGGCATGAAACACGGCGTCCGGAACGTTCCCCGGGCGGTGCGGACCGTCCCCGTGCGAGCCGCCCCGCGGCGGGCCTCGACCGTGAAGTCGAGGGCCACTAGACGTCCCGCTCCAGCAGCATGGCGTCGCCGAACGACAGGAACCGGTAGCCGGCGGCCAGGGCGGCCGCGTACAGGTCGCGCCAGCGGGGACCGACGAAGGCGTCGATCAGCACCAGCAGCGACGAGCGCGGCAGATGGAAGTTGGTCATGAGGACATCCACCACCCGCCAGCGCCACGGCGCGTGGATGAACAGCTCGGTGCGGCCCTCGAGCTCGCCCGACAGCGCCGCCGACTCCAGCGCCCGCACCGTGGTCGTGCCCACCGCCACCACCCGGCCGCCTGCGCCCCGGGCCGCCTCGCAGGCCCCCAGCGTCCCGGCCGGCACCCGGTAGCGCTCGGCGTGCATGTGATGGTCCTCCACCTTGGGGGCCGTGATGGGGCGGAAGGTGCCCATGCCCACCACCAGGTCGACCGTCTCGATGCGTCCCCCGGCATCCCGGCAGCCGTCGAGGACGGCAGGCGTGAGGTGCAGGCCCGCCGTGGGCGCCGCCACCGATCCAGGGCGCTCGGCGAACACCGTCTGGTAGCGCTCGGGATCGGCCAGCGGCGCCGTGATGTACGGCGGCAGCGGCACCACGCCGTGGCGCCCGAGCACGTCCAGCTCGTCGACGCCGCCCGCCGTCCGCAGCTCCACGATGCGGGTGCCGTCCCCGGGCCCCGACCCGCCGAACCGCACGACGAGGTCGTCGCCCGCGGTCAGCTCGGTCCCCGGCGCCACCTTGCGGCTGGGGCGGACCAGCGCCTCCCACTCGCCGGTCGGGAGGCGCTCGAGCAGCAGCACCTCAACCGCACCGCCGGTGGGCCTGTGGAGCCGCAGCCGGGCCGGCAGCACCCGGCTGGTGTTGACCACGACGACGTCGCCCGGGCGGACGAGGCTCGGCACGTCGGCCACCGTGCGGTGCTCCGGGGCGTTGCCCGCGCCGCGGTCGACCAGCAGCCGCGCGCGGTCCCGGGGCTCGATCGGCGTCTGCGCGATCGCGGACGGGGGCAGGTCGTAGTCGAAGTCGGCCAGGTCCATGGACCCGGCAAACCTAGAGGGCGTGCGGATAGCTCACGGTTGCTTTCTCGGCGGCTACGCCGCCGAGAGGTCGAACGATGCGTGTATCTCCGCTCTTGGCGCCTTCGGCGCCGGGCCGCTCGGGCCTCGGCTGCGCCTATCGGCGCAGCCTCTTGCCGGGACCAGGGGAATCAGCCCTCGAACAGCGTCGCTGCGGCGCCGGCGGGTCCGGTCGACGGCGGAGCCAGGCCCAGGTGCTCCCAGGCGGCGGGCAGCGCGACCCGACCGCGGGGGGTGCGCATGAGCAGGCCCTGCTGGATGAGGAAGGGCTCGTACACGTCCTCGACCGTCTCCGTCTGCTCCCCCACGCTGATGGCGAGCGTGGAAAGCCCCACCGGCCCGCCGCCGAAGCGGGCGCAGAGCGCCGACAGCAGCGCACGGTCGACCTTGTCGAGCCCCCGTCCGTCCACGCCGAACAGGGCCAGGCCCGCTTCGGCCGTGTGGCGATCGACCGAGCCGTCGCCCCGCACCTCGGAGAAGTCGCGCACCCGCCGCAGCAGGCGGTTGGCGATGCGCGGCGTCCCCCGCGCCCGCCGGGCGATCTCGACGCAGCCCGGGTCGTCGATGCGGACGCCGAGGATGCCGGCGGTCCGCCGGACGATGGCCTCGAGGTCGGCGGCCGTGTAGTAGTCGAGCCGGGCCACCAGGCCGAAGCGGTCACGCAGCGGGCCGGTGATCGACCCGGTGCGGGTGGTGGCGCCCACCAACGTGAAGCGCGGCAGGTCCAGGCGGATCGACCGCGCCGAAGGCCCCTTGCCCAGCACGATGTCCACCTGGAAGTCCTCCATCGCCGGGTACAGCACCTCCTCGACCGGGCGGGGCAGCCGGTGGATCTCGTCCACGAACAGCACGTCGCCGTGGTCGAGCTGGGTGAGAATGGCAGCCAGGTCGCCCGCCCGTTCGAGCGCCGGGCCGGAGGTGGCCTGCAGGTGGGCGTCGAGCTCGTTGGCGATGATCGTCGCCAGCGTGGTCTTCCCCAGGCCGGGCGGGCCCGAGAACAGCAGGTGGTCGGGCGACTGGCCCCGCCGTCTGGCGGCCTCGAGCACGATGTCGAGGTGGGCCTTGAGCTCGGCCTGGCCCACGAACTCGGCCAGACGGCGGGGTCGCAGCCCGGTCTCGGCGGCGACCTCGTCGGGCCCGGGCTCGGGGTCGAGCAGCTCTTCGCGCACGTCTCGCTGCCTGTCCTGTGCCTTACCGGACCGTCGCCAGGCGTTGCAGGGCCAAGCGCAGGAGCTGGGAGGCGTCCCCCTCGTCGGGCAGCTCGGCCACGGCCCCGTGGATCTCGTCGGCCGAGTAGCCGAGCCCGGCCAGCGCCTCGCGCACGTCGCTACGGGCCGATGGTCCCGCGGCGGCGCCGGTCCCGTTGCCGTTGCCGGCGCCGGATCCCACCCCGGCGGGCACCCGGCCGCTCTCTGGGATGTGCAGCCGGGACTTGAGCTCCACCAGCAGGCGGGCCGCGGTCTTCTTGCCCACACCGGGCACCAGGCAGAGGGCCGCGACGTCGTCCTCTGCCAGGATCTGGGCCAGCGCCGCCGGGGCGTGCACCGACAGGATGGCCAGCGCCAGCGACGGGCCCACGCCGTGGGCCCCGAGCAGCGCCTCGAACGTGACGCGCTCGTCGCGGGTCCCGAACCCGTAGAGGGTCTGGGCGTCCTCCCGCACGTGGTGGTGCACCCACACGAACACGTCGTCGCCCACGTCGCCCAGCGCCACGGCCGTGGTGGGCGAGACGACCACCCGGTAGCCCACGCCGCCGACCTCGACCAGCACCTCGCCGTAGCCCTCGCCGGGGCCCCGGTCCACCAGCCGCCCTCGCAGCGACCCGATCACGGCGCGCCCCCCTCCGGGACCGGAGCCACCGACGTGTCGAGGCAATACGGTCCGCCGGCCACAGGTCGAGGCAATACGGTCCGGGGGCCGGTCCCTATTGCCCTGAATGGGCGTGAGCGGTCCCTATTGCCTCGGGTCGGTGTGGCTGCCCGGGCGTTGGGTTGGCTCGCCACCCGCTGCTGCAGCGGCGCGTGGGCCAGGTGGCACAGCGCCAGGGCCACGGCGTCGGCGGCGTCCACCGGGCGCAGGGGCGTGGCGATGCCGAGCAGCATCTGCACCATGCGCTCGACCTGGTCCTTGTCGGCCCGGCCATCACCGGTGACCGCCTGCTTGACCCGGTTGGGCGAGTACTCGACCACCTCGCACCCCGCGGCCACCGCCTCGACCATCGCTACGCCCGCGGCCTGCGCCACCGGGATGGCGGTGCGGGCGTTGGCCTGGAACAGCACCCGTTCGATCGCCACCACCGCCGGCCGGTGCTCCCGCAGCAGTGCGCGCAGGTCGGCCTGCAGGGCGGCCAGCCGCTGCGCCACGGCCGCGGCGGGATCGGTGCGCAGGACCCCCGCCGCGACCGCCCGGGGCCGCCGCCCCACCCGCTCGACCACGCCGTAGCCGCAGCGCGACAGGCCGGGATCGATGCCGAGCACGAACACGAGTTCGGAAGCTAGCCGAACGGTTGCCGCGCCGGGTGGATCCCCGACGGCCGGGCTGGCGTCAAGCCGACGCCGCCCGGACGGCCTCGACCAGCTCGTCGGTGGGACGGAACCACAGGCCAGCCACCGCCCGGTGGGCATGGCGGACGGTGCCGCCGCCGTCGACCACGAAGATCGACCGCCGGTAGAAGCCGACCGGCCCCAGGATGCCGTAGGCCTTTCCCACCGCCTTGTCGGTGTCCGCCAGCAGGGGGAACGCGAACCCGCCCTGGTTGGCGCTGAAGTCGTCGTGGCTCTCGACCGACTGCGGGCTGATCGCGAGCACCTGTGCGTCCACCGACCGGAACTGGTCGATGTCGGCCGTGTAGCTGTTGAGCTGGCGGGTGCACACCGGCGTGTTGTCGCCCGGGTAGAACACCAGCACCACCAGTTGTCCCTGGAACTCCGACAGCGTGTACTCGCGGTGGCCCTCGGGCGTGCCGTTGGTCCCCGGCAGCGTGAAATCGGGCGCCGCCTGCCCCACCACAACACTCACGATGCCGCCTCCACCGTCTCCAAGATCGTGTCGGGGATGTCGAAGTTGGCGTGCACCGCCTGCACGTCGTCGTGGTCGTCCAGGGCGTCGATGAGCCGCAGCACCTTCTTGGCCCCCTCGGCGGTGTCGAGCGGCACGGTCGTCTGTGGCACCATCGTCAGGTCCGACGACTCGACGGAGATGCCGGCCGCGTCGAGCGCGATGCGCACGGCGTGCAGCTCGGAGGGCGGCGTCGTGACCCGCCAGGAATCACCGTCGTCGACGATGTCGTCGGCGCCGGCGTCCAGCGCCGCGAGCATCAGCTCCTCCTCGTCGGTCGAGCGGGGCACGAGGATCGTGCCCCTGCGATCGAACTGCCAGACCACGGCGCCAGGCTCGGCCATCGACCCGCCGTTGCGGGAGAAGACGTTGCGGACGTCGGCCCCGGCCCGGTTGCGGTTGTCGGTGAGCACCTCGACCATGACCGCCACGCCGCCGGGGGCGTAGCCCTCGTAGGTGATCTGCTCGTAGGTCACGCCCTCGAGCTCGCCCGTGCCCCGCTTGACGGCCCGCTCGATCGTGTCGAGGGGGATCGAGTTGTCGCGGGCCTTCTGGAACATCGTGCGGAGCGTGGGATTGGCCTCGGGGTCGCCGCCGCCCTCCCGCGCCGCCACCTCGACCTGGCGTAACAGCTTGGCGAACAGCTTGCCGCGGGCCTTGTCGGTCGCCGCCTTCTTGTGCTTGATCGTGGCCCACTTGGAATGACCGGACATCACACCACCTCGTCGAGGAACAGCTCGTGTAGCCGGGGGTCGTCACCGAGCTCGGGATGGAACGCCGCCACCAGCACCTTGCCCTGGCGGCACAGGACGGGACGGCCGTCGACGGTGGCCAGCACCTCGACCGCGTCGCCCACGGCCTCGACCACGGGCGCCCGGATGAACACCGCGTGCACCGGATCGCCGTCGAGCCCAGCCACGGCGAGGTCGGACTCGAACGAGTCCACCTGGCGGCCGAACGCGTTGCGGCGCACCGTGATATCGATGGCGTCGAAGCAGCGCTGATCGTCGCGCCCGTCGAGGATCTCGTGACCCAGCAGGATCATGCCGGCGCAGGTGCCGAACGCCGGCATCCCGTCCGCCAAGCGGTCGGCCACGGGCTCGAACAGCCCCGACGACTCCAGCAGCATCGACATGGTCGTGGACTCCCCGCCCGGCAGCACCAGGGCGTCGACGTCGTCGAGATCAGGCGGCAGGCGGCATGCCACCGGCTCGACACCGAGCCGTGACAGCATCGTCGCATGCCGTGCCGAGGCGCCCTGGAGGGCCAGCACGCCGACCTTCACCTGGGGGCCTCGCTGCCGAACACATGATGGCCCGATTGTACGGGCCCACTCGAAAAGGCGAGAATCGACTGCCGACTGGGACGTTGGGGGGCGACGAGGGCGTCGAGACAGCCAACGACCGGAGGTTCTCCGTGTACGCCAAGACCCGCGGCATCCACCGGCCGCAGCCACGCGGCCACAGCGCCGGCGCCCGTGCCCGCCGGGCGCCGCTCGCCGCGACCGTATGGCTGCCGGCCCTCGTGGCGCTCGTGGCCGCCGCCTGCTCCGGCAGCTCGGCGACCAGCACCGAGTCGGCCGAGCCCACGTTCGAGCGCGCCGCGGGATCGTCCATCGCCTACGAGGAGCCGGTGGCCAACGTCGCCGACCTGCTGGCGCCGGTCGCCGAGGGGCAGCCGTGGCTCATCCTGGGATCGGTCTTCGATCCCGGCTCGGGCAGGACCGTGGCATCCGCCTGGTCCGCCGACGACGGCCGGAGCTGGGAGCGGTCGGACGTCGAACCTGTCGACGAGGGCGTCAGCGAGGCCATGTCAGCCGGCCAGCGCGACGCCGACGGCAACCTGCTGGCCGTGGGTTGGGTGGGCGACGACCCCGAGTCCGACGGGGCCATATGGCGCTACGACGCCGGCGACGACGGGGGTTGGGCGCTCAGCACTCCCGAGGCGATGGCCGGCGACCACGAGCAGTGGGCCTTCGACCTCGCCACCAACGAGACCGGCACCCTGGTGGCCGGCGGGGAGAGCGTGTGGGGCGAGGTGCGCCCCCGGTTGTGGTTCAGCGCCGACGGCGACAGTTGGGAGAGCGTCGACGGCGGGCCCGGCGGACCCTTCGATGCCACCGGCGACGAGTCGGTCGAGGACATCGCCGCAGTGGGCAACGGGTTCGTGGCGGTCGGGTCGGCCGCCGGCGACGGCCAGGACGGCGCCGCCTGGTACTCGTCCGACGGCACGAGCTGGTCGAGGGTCGAGGCACCCAGCCTGGGGGGTGGTGGCCGCCAGGCGGTCGAGTCGGTCGTGTGGACCGGCGATGTGGTGGTGGCCGGCGGCTACGACACCGACGCCAACGGCCAGGGTCAACCGGTGACCTGGCGCTCCGCCGACGGCATCACCTGGGGCAACCCCTCGGCGTCGCTGGACCTCGACAACGACGGGCGGACGGCGGCCGCGGACTACAGCGTGACCGGCCTGTCCTACGACGGCGGCGGGATCACCGCCGTGGGCGGCAACGACTGGCGGCCGCACACGTGGCGGTCCACCGACGGCGGCCAGTCGTGGCGGCTCCTCGCCAACCCCGTGCACGGCGGGTTGTTCGCCGACGGCGTGGCGCTGGTCGATTCGGCCGGCGACGGCAAGGCGCGGGTGGCGATCGGCGGCGAGCCCAGCGTCCTGTTCCTCGACTCGGCCAACCGCTGGCAGGACGCCTCGGGCGAGGTGTTCCCCAACGGCGGCGCCCAGCCCTTCGCCACGTCCCTGGCGGTCGGCGGAAAGGCCACGGTTGCCGCCGGCTACCGCCACAGCGCCCCCAAGGGCACGACCCGCGAGAGCTTCGGCGGCCAGATCTGGGTCGATCGGGGCGCCGGCGGGTGGGAGGCCATCGACAGCGAGAACCTGTCGGCTGGCCAGGTGACCGATGTCGTGGCCTACAAGGGCGGGTTCGTGGCCGTCGGCACCGAGGACTTCGGCGTCGCCGCCGGACGCCAGTACCTCGGCGACAGCCAGCCGGACGGGTTGCTGTGGACGTCGCCCGACGGGCAGAAGTGGACCCGGCTCGGTGCCGTCCTGTCGGAGGTCACCGACGAGGATCTCGAGGTGATCGAGAACCCCGACGCCAGCCAGGCCGATGCCATCACGAGCATCCAGGCGAGCCAACCGCTGGAGACGGTGGAGCCCGCCGGGGGCCGGGGCGTGCGCTCGCTCGACGCCGCGGCACCCCTCGGTGACGGGTTCATCGCCGTGGGTGTGGCCTACGTCGACGGCGACGCCGACCCGCTGGTGGTCACCTCCGCCGACGGCAAGGCCATCAAGGGCGAGAACGCCGGCGCCGGGGGCGGCGGCATCCAGCGCTTGCGTGACGTCTGCGTGGCCAACGGGACCACCATCGCGGTGGGCAGCGCGGGTGGCGCCGAGGGCTACGACGTGCTCGTGCGCCACCGGGCCGAGGACGGCACGTGGGCGGAGGTGACCGACGACGGGTCGTTCCGCGGCGGGGGCAACCAGCAGGCCTATGGCTGCGCAGCCGGCGAGGACGGGTTCGTGGTGGTCGGGTCTGACGACCGCAGCGGCGACGCCGACGCCCGGGTGTGGACGTCGGAGGACGGGCTCGACTGGACCCGCGTCGAGTCGGGCCTGCTGGGCGGCGGCGGTGACCAGTGGGCCAGCGCCGCGGCGGCCGTGCCCGACGACGAGGGCGGCGGCTGGCTGATCGGTGGCACCGACACCGCGGCCGGCGACGGGGACGCGGCCCTGTGGCGCCTGCCGACGGACGGTGAGCTGTCCCGCCGGGATCGGGGCGAGCCCGAGCTGGGCGGCACCGGCCGCCAGTCGGTCAGCAGCATCGTCGTCGACGACGGCCGGGTGCTCATCGCCGGCGCCGACCACGGCCGCGCCGGCCTCTGGGAGTCCGACACAGTGGACAGATAGCACAACACGCGCGCTGGCGGGGGGTGCGGGGGGCAGAGGCTCCTGCCGGAGCCACCCGCCGTCGCTCGATCCGTGCTCTGCCGGTCGAGCGACAGGAAAGCGACGCCGCCGCCAGGCGGCGACCAAAGAGGTGGGGGGAGGTCGAGGGGGGAGGGTTTCCCTCCCCCCTCGAAATTCACCAGCCGCGATCGGCGAGCTTGGTTTCGAGCTGCGCGATCTCCTGGCCGCGCATGGCCTCGCCCAGGCCCCGGCTGACCTTGGCCAGGATGCCGGGATCGTCGTAGTGGGCGGTGGCCTCGACGATCGCCTTGGCCCGGCGCGCCGGGTCGTCGCTCTTGAAGATGCCCGAGCCGACGAAAGTGGCCTGGGCGCCGAGCTGCATGACCAGGGCGGCGTCGGCGGGAGTGGCGATGCCACCGGCGCAGAACAGCGGCACCGGCAGGGTGCCGGTCTCGGCGATCTCCTGCACGAGCCCGACGGGCGCCCGCAGCTGCTTGCCCCAGTCGTAGATCTCCGCCGAGTCGGCCTGCGTGATCTTGCGTATGTCGCTCAGGATCGAGCGCAGGTGCCGCACCGCCTCGACGATGTTGCCGGTACCGGCTTCGCCCTTGGAGCGGATCATGGCCGCCCCTTCGCTGATCCGCCGCAGGGCCTCGCCCAGGTTTGTCGCGCCGCACACGAACGGCACGGTGAACGCCCACTTGTCGATGTGGTGGGCCTCGTCGGCCGGGGTGAGCACCTCGGACTCGTCGACGTAGTCGACCCCCAGCGCCTGCAGGATCTGCGCCTCGACGAAGTGACCGATGCGGGCCTTGGCCATGACCGGGATGGTGACGGCGGCCACGATCCCCTCGACCAGCTCGGGGTCGCTCATGCGGGCCACACCGCCGTCGCGCCGGATGTCGGCCGGCACCCGCTCGAGCGCCATGACCGCCACCGCGCCGGCGTCCTCGGCGATCTTGGCCTGCTCGGGCGTGACCACGTCCATGATGACGCCACCCTTGAGCATCTCGGCCAAGCCCCGCTTGACGCGCACCGTGCCGGTATCGTGGGCCGGGAGGGGGGAACCAGCGGACTCGCTCATGCAGCCAGTCTACGGGCGGCAAAGGCGCAGGTCCCCGGCCACTTTCCGGTCCAATCCGGGAGCAGCCCACTCGCCGCACCGAGGCGGGGGGAGGTCGAGGGGGAGGGTTTCCCTCCCCCCTCGAAGACCTACAGCTCTCTCAGGAGCGCGATCCGTTCCTCGAGGGGCGGGTGGGTGTCGAACAGGCGGTTGAGGCGCGACATCCGTCCCTCCTTCTGCGTCTGCGCCGCCGGCTGCTCGATCCACAGGTGGGCGGTGGCGTGGCTGGTGGCGTGCACGACCGTGGAGTCGTCGCGCAGCTTCTCCAGCGCCGAGATCAACCCCGGCGGATAGCGGGTCATCTCCACGCCGGACACGTCGGCCAGCACCTCCCGCCGCCGGCTGATCGTGCGCTGCATGATCGTGGCGATGAACGGCGACAGCGCCAGCAGCACGAAGCCGACGATCGACAGGATCGCCAGCGGGCCCCCGTTGCCGCCGTGCTCGCGGTCGTAGTCGCTGTGCGGGTTTCGGCCCATGCCCCACCACAGCATGCGGATCCCGACGTCGGCGAGCAGCGCCACGATGCCGACCATGGTCACGGCGAGGGTCGACACGAGGATGTCGTAGTTCTTGACGTGGGACAGCTCGTGGGCGAGCACGCCCTCGAGCTCGATGCGGTTCATCTTCTCGAGCAGGCCGGTGGTGACGGCCACGGCGGCGTTGCGGGGGTTGCGCCCGGTGGCGAAGGCGTTGGGCGCCGGGTCGTCCACCACGTAGAGCCGGGGCTTGGGCAGGCCCGAGGCGATGCACAGCCCCTCGACGATGTTGTGGTACCGGGCGAACTCCTCGGCCGGCGCCGGCCGGGCCCGGCTCATGCGCAGCGCCACCGCGTCCGACTTCCAGTAGGCGACGAAGCTGGTGGCGCCGGCGATGACCACGGCCACGGCGATGCCGATCGGTCCCCCGCCGATGAGATAGGCGAACGCGATCGCCACCGCGGCCACGAGGACGACGAACCCGGCGACGAGCAGCCAGCTACGCCGCTTGTTGGAGGTGACCTGGTCGTACACGAACGACGATCAGGACCTAGAACTGGACCTGCGTCGGGCCGCGGGACTCGTCGTCGGCCTCGAAGTACTCGCGCTCGGAGAAGCGGAAGGCGTTGGCCAGCATGTTGGAGGGGAAGCTCTGGATCTTGGTGTTATAGCGGTACACGGTGTCGTTGTAGAACTGGCGGGCGTAGGCGATGCGCCCCTCGGTGCCGGTCAGCTCCTCCTGGAGCTGGGCGAAGTTCTGGTTGGCCTTCAGGTCGGGATACGCCTCGGACAGCGCGAACAGCGACTTGAGCGCGCCGGTGATCTGGTTCTCGGCCTCGGCCTGCTCGTGCGGGCCGGCGGCGTTCATGCCGGCGTTGCGGGCCTCGATGACGGCGTCGAGCGTCTGGCGCTCGTGGGCGGCGTAGCCCTTGACGGTCTCCACCAGGTTGGGGATGAGGTCGTAGCGCCGCTTGAGCTGCACGTCGATCTGGGCCCAGGCGTTCTCGATGCGGTTGCGCAGCGAGACCAGCCCGTTGTAGCTGAACACGACGTAGAGCCCGATGAGCGCCACGACGACGAGGATGATGATCAGGGCGAGCACGGCCGCATCCTATGCCGGACCCGCTTCAGGGACGCTGCATCGAGCCGCCGCCCCTACGCCACGAGCCGCTGATAGCGCTCCACGTACAGCTCGGCCAGGCGGACCATCGAGAAGCACTGGGTCCGCAGCTCCGCGGCGGCGGTGAGGTCGCCCCGCAGGCGGCTGTCGTCGAGCACCCGGGTCAGCGCCCGGCCCAGCGCCTCGCTGTCGCCCGGCGGGGTCATGAGCGCGTCCACGTCGTCGGTGGCGACGTTGCCGTAGCCCTCGAGCGCCGACGCCACCACCACCGCCCCGGCGGCCATCGCCTCCAGCAGCACGACGCCGAACGACTCGCCGTGGAGCGACGGTGCGCAGAACACATCGGCCCCCCGCATCCGTGAGGCGACGTCGGGCTCGGTCAGCCGCCCGAGCCACTCGATGCGGGAATCGCCGCCGTAGGCGGCCCGCAGGCTTTCGGTCTGCGGGCCCGTGCCGCCCACCCACAGGCGCACGTCAGGCGGCAACAGCCGCAGGGCGTCGAGCAGCACGGCCAGGCCCTTGCGCTCCTCGTGGCGACCGACGAAGAAGATGGTCGGCCCGGTGCTGGGCGCCGGCGTGGCCTTCGCGAACCGCTCGATCTCGATGCCGTTGAACAGCAGCTCGTACTCGCCCCCCAGGGCCTTGCGCGCCGTGGCCAGCGCGTCCTTCGATACGGCGCAGCGCAGGTCCAGCCGCCGGGCCAGCCACCGCACCGCCGGCTTCAGCGCGGCGTAGGCGCTGCTGTCGCCGGCCCGGTGGAACGTCCCGACCAGCGGCGCGTTGCGGAACAGCAGCGTCGTCATCGTGGGGCCCGGTGCGATCGGCTCGTGCAGGTGGATCACGTCGAACGCCTCGTCCCGCAGCGCCCGGATGGTGCGTAGCTGGGCCGCGGGATCGGGCGCCAGCGGCGCCACCGACCCGTTGGAGGCCGTGGGCACGCTCTTGCCCAGCGGCGTCACGCCGGCGTCGGGCGGCGGGCCGTCGCACGGCGCCAGCACCCGCACGTCCTCCCCGAGCCCCCGCAGGGTCCGGGCGAGGCCCAGGACCTGCGCCTGGACGCCGCCGGGCACCGTGAGGCTGTAAGGGCAGACGAGCCCGATGCGCATCGTGCGTCAGGGTAGTGCCGGGCGGTCGCTCGGCCAGTTGGGCTGCAAGAGGTGCCACTGCTCGGGGGAACGGCGGATGAGCGCCTCGAGCTCATCGGCGATGGCCTGGGTGATGCGGGCCACGTCCTCGCGGAACGATCCCCGTCGCTCGACAGGGACGGGCGGCCGGACGATCGCGTGGTGGTGCCCCCCGCCCCGGTCGTAGACCCCGGTCGGCAGGAGCGGCGCGCCCGTCCGCAGGGCCATCACCGCCGGGCCCGAAGGAAGGGTGGTCTTCTCGCCGAAGAAGCTGACCTCGGTGCCGCCCCCGGTGATGTCGCGGTCGCACAGCAGGGCGACCACGTGCCCCTGCTTGATGGCGCCGACGATCGAACGGCCCGCGTGCGGTCCCAGCGCCACGATCTCCATGCCGATGCGCCTTCGGAACTCGACGAACCAGTCGAACAGGGCCGGCGGCTCCAGGCGTTCGACCACGGCCGTGACCGGGACGTTCCGCACCTGAGTCAGCCAATACGCGCACCACTCCCAGCTACCGAGGTGGGGCAGCACGATGATCGGGCCCACGCCGCGGGCCAACGACTCCTCGATGTGCTCGAAGCCCTCGTGCGTCATGCCCCGGTCGAGCTGCTCGGGCCCGATCATCGGCAGCCGGAACGACTCGCCGTAGTAGCGGCCGTAGGAGCGGAACACGTCCCGGACCCGGCGCTGCAGCGCCGCGCCCCGCAGCGTGGGGTCCACCCGACGCTGATGGCGCTCCACCATCGCACGCTGGTCCGGCCGCAGCGCCGCCAGTTGTGCCACGCCCGGCGCGAGAACGTTGACCACCGGTCCCGGCAGGAGCTGCGCGATAGCGAACGCCCCGCGGTAGGCGGGGGTGACGACGTCCAATCTCGTGACTCAGCGTCTCTGGTGGGGCTGCGCCCCACACCCATCGCCGTCACGCAACCGTAAGGCGCTCGCGCCGTCGGCCTGCAATGCTCGCTTGGCTCGCACTTCAGCGTCTCTCAGCGGGACCGGCGATGCCCGATCGCCTGCCGGCGCCAAGTCCGCTGGGTCGACCGGGCCACCCGGCGGGCCCGCCAGCGCACGGCTAGCGGCTGCACCTGCGGGGCCGACGCCTGGCGCCACACCCTCTCGAACCGCTGGCCGGCGGTGACCACGGTCAGCACCAGCATCACCCACAGCACCGGCACCAGCAGCGACTCGAACAGCAGGCCGAACCCGAGGACGATCAGGCGCTCGGCGCGCTCCATGAGCCCGCCCCGGGCGTCGAAGCCCAGGGACTCGGCCTTCGCCCGCTCGTAGGAGATCAGCAGCGACGCCGCCAGCACGGCCAGCGGCAGCACGGCGACGCGGCCGGGCTGCGTGGACGCCAGGTACCAGGCGACGCCGCCCATCAACAGGGCGTCGCTGACGCGGTCGATCACGGAGTCGAAGAACGCGCCCCGGGGCGAGGCGGTGCCAGAGGCCTTGGCGACGGCCCCGTCGAGCACGTCGGGCACGGCCGTGAGCACGAGCAGGATCAGGCCGGCACGCAGCCAGCCGTTGGCGATCGTGAAGGACGCCGCGGTGGCCATGACCAGGCCGGTCAGCGTCAGGTGGTTGGCGGTGATGCCGGTGCGCCTGATCTGTGCACCGATGGGGCGCAGGCCCTTCTCGAAGCTGCTCCGCCAGCGTCCGTCGAACATCGTGTCTCCCGTGTCTGCACGCGCCGCTGCGTGCCGCAGTCAGGCTAACGCCGGGTGCCCGCCGGCAGCGACCACTGCCTGCTGCCCTGGCCGCTAGCCTCGCTGTTACGGCGCCGAACCACGTGTCGTCGGACACAGGGGGGTCCTGGTGAAGCGGTACGCGACCGATCACATTCGCAACGTCGCCCTGGTGGGGCACGGCGGGTCGGGCAAGACCAGCCTGGCCGAGGCGCTGCTGCACCGGGCTGGCGCCACCAACCGCCAGGGCCGCGTCGAGGACGGCACCACGGTGTGCGACTACGACCCCGAGGAGCAGCGTCGCGGCATATCGCTGTCTCTGTCCGTGGCGCCGTTCGAGTGGCGCGACCACAAGGTCAATCTCATCGACACCCCCGGCTACGCCGACTTCATCGGCGACGTGGCGGCCGCCCTGCGGGTGGCCGACCTGGCGGTGTTCGTGGTGAGCGCCGTCGACGGCGTCGAGGTCCAGACCGAGGTGGCGTGGAGGATGGCCGCCGAGCGGGGCCTGCCCCGCATGGTCTTCGTCAACAAGCTCGACCGCGAGCGCGCCAGCTTCGACGGCACCCTGGCGCAGCTGCGGGACCGGCTGGGCGCCGGCATCGCCCCGCTGGAGCTGCCGATCGGCGAGGAGGCCAGCTTCCGGGGCATCGCCGACCTGCTCACCGACCAGGCCCACATCTACGACGGCGGCCGCCCCCACACCGAGGAGATCCCCGAGGACATGGAGGCGCTCGAGCACGAGGTCCGCGACAACCTGGTCGAGGGCATCGTGGTCGCCGACGACGCCATGCTCGAGCGCTACCTCGAGGGGGAGGTGCCGGGTGTCGACGAGCTCGAGCGCACCCTGCACGACGGGATCGCCGCCGCCGCCGTGTTCCCGGTGCTGGTCGGCTCGGCCACCCGGGAGATCGGGATCGACCGCCTGGCCGACTTCCTGGTCGAGATCGGGCCGTCGCCGCTCGACCGGCCCACGGCCGTGACCGCGGGCGACAGCGAGGTCGAGGTCGAGGCCAAGCCGTCGGGCGACCCGCTGGCGGTGGTGTTCAAGACCATCGCCGACCCCTACGTGGGCCAGGTGAGCCTGTTCAAGGTGCTGTCGGGCACGCTCCGGCCCGACGACCGCCTGACCAACAGCCGCACCGGCGGCGAGGAACGGCTACACGGGCTGCTCACCGTGCGGGGCAAGGACCAGGAGCCGGCCAGCGAGCTGATGGCCGGCGACATCGGGGCGGTGGCCAAGCTGGCCGCCACCGTCACCGGCGACACCCTGGCGCCCCGGGGCAAGCCGGTGGTGGTCCCTGCGATCGACCAGCCGGAACCCAACCTGGCGGTGGCCGTCGTGCCCAAGACCCAGGCCGACGAGGACAAGCTCGCCCCGGCGCTCCACCGGCTGCAGGAGGAGGACCCGTCGCTGGTGGTCGAGCGCAACGACGAGACCCACCAGACCCTGCTCAAGGGCACCGGCGAGACCCACCTGCAGATCACCCTCGAGAAGCTGACCCGGAAGTTCGGCGCCAACGTCCAGACCGAGCCGGTGCGGGTGCCCTACCGCGAGACGATCACCGGCGCGGCCAAGGGCGTCGAGGGACGCCACAAGAAGCAGACCGGCGGCCACGGCCAGTTCGGGGTGTGCCTCATCGACCTCGAGCCCCTACCCCGGGGCGGCGGCTTCGAGTTCGAGAACAACATCGTCGGCGGCGCCATCTCGCGGGGCTACATCCCGGCGGTGCAGAAAGGCGTCGAGGAGACGATGGCGTCCGGTGGCGTGCACGGCTACCCGGTGGTCGACGTGAAGGTCACGCTCATCGACGGCAAGGAGCACTCCGTCGACAGCTCGGAGATGGCGTTCAAGGTGGCCGGCCGGCTGGCGTTCCGGGCGGCGATGGCGCAGGCCGACCCGGTGATCCTCGAGCCGATCAGCCGGCTGGAGGTCACCGTGCCCGTCGAGCTGCAGGGCGACGTGATGGGCGACCTCAACGCCCGGCGGGGGCGGGTGCAGGGCACCGCGGCCGACGGCGACGGCACGCAGACGATCATCGCCCTGGTGCCCACGTCGGAGATCCAGCGCTACGCCATCGAGCTGCGGTCGCTGACCGGCGGGCGGGGCCGGTTCCGGGCGGTGCACAACCACTACGACGTCCTCCCCGGCCATCTGGTCGACGCCGTGCGACGCGAGGTGCGCGAGGAGGCCTGAGCGCCGATGGCCCTCGACCGGTGCGAGGAGTGCGGCTTCGATCCCCAGGACCTGCGGCCGCGCAACCTGCCGGTGGCGATCCGCTCGTTCGGCCGCCGCTACCGCGCCCCGTTGACCCGGGGCCTGGCCGGCGAGGACCTCGACGACATCGTGCGCCGGTCCCCCGCCGACGGCGTGTGGTCGGCCCTGGAGTACGGCGCCCACGTCCGGGACATCTTCCGCACGTTCGACGACCGGGTGCGCTGTGCCCTGGCCGACACCGAGCCCGACGAGACCGAGGTCGACTGGGAGGGCAAGGTCGCGACCGCCTCACCGACGCTCGAGCGGGAGGCGGTGGCGGACGACCTCGACGACGCCGCCGACAGCTTCGCCACCACCCTGGCGGAGCTGAACGACGACGAGTGGCGGCTACCAACCATCACGGGACGGGGCAAGCCCGTGACGGTCGCCGATCTGGCCACCATGGCCGTGCACGAGGGCAGCCACCACCTGTTGGACGTCGGCCGGGTCCTCCGCTCGGCCCGCGGGCGCTAGGCCCGGAGGGGTTCAGGATGGCAGCGCCTGCTCGATGGCGCTGACCACCTCGTCGGAGGTCGGCTCCACCATGGGATGGAAGCGGGCCACGACCTTGCCGCCCGGCGCCACCACGAACTTCTCGAAGTTCCAGCGTATGTCGCCGGTGTGGCCGTCGGCCGAGTCAGGCACGTCGACCAGCTGCTGGTAGAGCCGGTGGCGGCCCTCGCCGTTCACCTCGACCTTCTCGGTGAGCGGGAAGGTGACGCCGTAGCTGGTCGAGCAGAAGGTGGCGATCTCCTCGGACGACCCGGGCTCCTGGGCGCCGAACTGGTTGCACGGCACGCCCAGCACCGTGAACCCCCGGTCGGCGAAGCGCTCGTGGATCTCCTCCAGCCCCGTGTACTGCGGGGTCAATCCGCACCGCGACGCGACGTTGACCAGCAGGACGGCCCGGTCCTCGTAGTCGTGCAGGTCCTTGAGCCTGCCGTCGAGGGCACTGATGCTCACGTCATAGATCGACATGGCGGGCAACCTATCCGGGTGCTGCACCGGTTGGGGCGCTGGGCACCGCCGCGGTGTGGGGAAGGAGGTCTGTAGGGACCCGCAGGGCAATGGCGACCCCGGCCAGGATGACCAGCCCGCCGAGCACCTGCGCCACGCTCAGCGCCTGCTCGAGCCACGCCCAGGCGACGACCGCGGCCACCACCGGCTCGAGCATGCCCACGGCGCCCACGGTGGTTGCTGTCAGGTGCGCCAGCGCTGCCAGATCGAGCAGGTAGGGCAGCAGCGTCCCGAACACGATCACCGCGCCGAGCCCCAGCCACACCGGCAGGTCGATGCCGTCGAGCCGGCCACCGAGGGACGTGGTCCCGCCCAGGACCGATCCCTCGACCCGCCACAGCGGCTCGATCGCCACCCAGAACAGGCTGGCGAAGGCGAAGGTCCAGAACGCCGAGGCGGCCGGGTCGATCGTCCCCGAGGAATGGCGTCCCACCAGCAGGAACGTCGCCAGGCAGGCGGCGGCCGCCGCACCCGCCGCCAGGCCTCCGGGGTCGAGACGTGTGTCGGTCCACACCTCGGCCACCAGCGCGAGCCCGGCCAGCGACAACGCCAGCGCCACCCAGACGCCCCGCCCCACCTGGTGGCGCTGCACGAGCCGGGCGTACACCGCCACCAGCACCGGGCCGGTGAACTCGAGGAGGATGGCGATGCCCACCGGCAGCCGATCGATCGCCTCGAAGTAGAACCACTGGATCAGCGCCGCGCCCACCACCCCGAGCACCGCCAGGTGCGGGAGGCTGCGCCACGGCACCCGCAACTTCCCCAGCGCGCCGACCGCGACCAGTACCGCCAGTAGGCCCACGGCGGCGCCCGTGCAGCGCAGGGCCGCAAGCTGGCGGGGCGCGATCCCGGCGTCGAGCACGGCCTTCGACACGCTGGCGTTGGTCCCGAACAGCGCCGCCGCCACGATGACCTGGGCATAGCCCAGCACGACGTGCGAGTCGGTCGCTCGATCCGACGGGGCGGATTCGATCGTGGGGATCGTCACCGGAGCAGGCTCGCGAACCCGGGCGCGCTAGAACGAACGCAATGGACCTGTCACAGCTCTCGCCGTCCGACGCCGTCGTCACGCTGCGCGGTCTCGAGCGGCGCTACCGGGGGCTGTTCGCGGGACTGGGCGAGGACGAGTCGCCCGACGACCTGGCGCACCGCAGCGCCGGCGGATGGTCGGCGGCCGAGCACGTGGTGGCCGCCGCCCGCGGCATCGCCGCCGCCGACCGGGCCCTGGCCACGGTGCTCACCGTCGACTCGCCGACGGTGGCGGCCGCCGACGTCGATCCCGCCGCCGGGCCCCGGTCGACGGTCCCCAGCGGTCCCCTGCAGGACCGGCTGGCCGAGCTGGGGCTGGAGGCCAACGCCGCCGCCGATCGCATCGACCGGGTAGCGGCCGAGGACTGGTCCCGCCCCGCCACCGTCGACGACGGATCGGGCCGCACGGTCACCGCCCTCGACATCGCCCGGGCCGCCGTCGACACCGGGATCACGCACCTGCGCGAGGCCGAGAAGGTGCTAGCGGCGGTCCGGGGCCGACCCCCGGCGACCGGCTGAGCCGACCGGCAGCGGCCGTCATCCGCCTCGCAGGGCGGCCCCGAATGGGGCTCCGACAGCACACCCCCGTGCCAAGGAGGAGCCATGGAGCCCGTCACGCGTCGATCGTTCCTCGTGACCGGATCCGCTGGTGCCCTCGGTGTCGCCGGCGTCGTCGTCGGCGGTCCCCGGGTCGCATCGGCGTTGTCCGGAGCGTCGAACGACGACGACCCCGAACCCAGTGCCGACGAGCTCGCAGCGCTGAGCGACCCGGCAGTTCTCAACATCCGTGACGCCCAGAAGGGCGAGCTCGAGCTGCTGATCGGCGAGCGGTCGATCGTCTTCACCGACCCCCGGTTCGTGGCCCGACTGATCCGCGCCGCCCGGGCGCTGTGAGGAGACCATGAGCTCACATCGCGAGGCCCCATCCATCCTGAAGGACCCCTGCGCCGACAACACCGACACATACTGCTGGCGGACGCCGGGCGACAGGGTGACGATCATCACCAACTACGTGCCGGTCGAGGCGCCGGCGGGCGGCCCGAACTTCTATGAGTTCGACGACGACGTCGCCTACACGATCAACATCGACAACAACGGCAACGGCAAGCCCAACATCACGTACCAGTTCCGCGTCCGGACCGTCATCACCAACAAGGACACCTTCCTCTACAACACGGGCCCGATCGGATCGTTGACCGACGCGAACTGGAACCGGCGCCAGAGCTACACGGTCACCAAGATCGAGTACCGCCGGGGCCGCAAGCCCAGCACCACGGAGCTCGGCTCGGGTCTGGCGTCGCCGCCCTGCAACATCGGCCCCCGCTCCACGCCGAACTACGCGAACCTGGCGTCGGCGGCGATCGCGAACCTGCGCTCGGGCGAGAAGGTGTTCTGCGGCCAGCGGGCCGACGCGTTCTTCGTCGACCTGGGCTCGGTGTTCGACCTGGGCACGCTACGGCCGTTCCGGAGCCTGCACCTGATCCCCACCGCCGCGGCCAACGGCCGTGACGCGCTGGCCCAGGCCAACGTGCACACCATCGCCATCCAGGTGCCGATCGCGCACCTGACCAGCGACGGCAAGGTGCCCACCGATCCGATGTCGCCCAAGGCGGTCATCGGCGTGTGGGGTGCGGCGTACCGGCGGAAGGCGGCCAGGATCCGTGACCGCGACCGCGGCCACCGCAACGCCGGTCCCTGGGAGCAGGTGTCGCGGCTCGGCAACCCGCTGTTCAACGAGGTCATCGTCCCGATGTCCCGCAAGGACGAGTGGAACTCCCGGGGCCCCGAGGACGACCGCCGCTTCGCCAGGTTCGTGGCCCGGCCCGAGCTGGCACGGCTGCTGCCCGCGCTCTACCCCGGCGTGTTCCCCAACCTGGCCATGCTCAACGACAGGGACCGGGCCGACCTGCTGGCGATCCTGCTCACCGGCGTCCCGCAGGGCCTGATCCCCGGGTTCCAGAACCTCACCGGGACGAGCCAGGCCGACATGCTGCGGCTCAACGTCGCCATCCCGCCGGCGGCCTCGCCCAACCGGCTCGGGCTGCTGGGCGGCGACCTCGCCGGCTTCCCCAACGGGCGGCGCCTGATCGACGACGTGGTCACGGTCGAGCTGCGGGCCGTCGCCGGTGCGACCTACCCGCTGGTCGATCCGTCGTTCACGCCCGACGGCGCGGTCAACGTGATCGAGGACGGCACGTTCAACAACCCCGGACGGACGTTCCTCGACATGTTCCCGTACATCGGCCTGCCCTACAGCGGCTATGACGTCCCGGCCGCATGAGGTAGGCGTCAGCCCGCTGCTCGACATCGGCGGCGACGTGGGCGCGCTGGTCGTGTACCTGCCCGCCCCGCCGCCGTCGGGCGAGCTCGAGGCCTGCCCGGCGGGACGGCCC
>DASQUK010000286.1:0-15474 GCA_035641315.1 Acidimicrobiales bacterium
TGTAGGTCGTGGCGAACTCGTCGGCGCGACTGCGGGCGTCGGCGATGGCTCGCTGCCCGGCCGGTGCGTCGATGTCGTCGAAGATCCTCCAGAAGGCGGCCTTGACCTGGGCCTGGTGCTCGACGGGCACCTTGGCCAGCACGTTGCGCGCCCGGTGGATCTCATGCCGAATTCGGCATGAGATCCATTATGCCGAGCAGCGGATTATGCCGAGTTGGCGTGGTGAATCCTTGTGGGACAGGGGTTGTGGGCTGTTGAAGTCGGCATAATCACAGGTTCTCGAGGAAGGCAAGTAGTGAGTCGCTGGGGCGGTAGCGACCGGCGACGGCGCCGGTGGGCGCGGTGCGGGCCAGGGCTTGTTCTTTGATGGCGAGATCGGCGTGCAGGTAGATCTGGGTTGTTTCTATGCCTTCGTGGCCGAGCCACAGTGCGATGACGGAGGTGTCGACGCCGACGGCGAGGAGCCGCATGGCGCAGGTGTGGCGCAGGACGTGTGGTGTCACGGTCTTGGTGGCCAGTGATGGGGATCGGCTGGCGGCGGTGCGAACGTGATGGGCGACGAGGACGGCGACGGCATCGCGGCTGAGCGCACCTCGCCGGCGGCTGGGGAAGACGGGCTCGTGCGGCGCGCCCCGGCGTTCGGCTAACCAGACACGAAGCACGGCGGCGACCTCGGTGGTGAGGGGGGTGATGCGCTCCTTGCGACCCTTGCCGTGACAGCGGAGATGGGCGCCGCCGGTGAGCTCGACATCGGCGCAGGTGAGGGCGGTGAGCTCCGAGACGCGCAGCCCGGTGTGGATAGTGACGAGCAGCAGCGCATGGTCTCGACGACCGATCCAAGTCTCACGGTCGGGAGCTGCGAGGACGGCGTCGATCTCGTCGTCGGTGAGGAACGACACGAGTTGCCGGTGGGTGCGCTTGGCGGGGATGGCAAGCACCCGCTGGATCAGCGCCGCGTGCTCGGGATGTCGCAGTGCGGCGTAGGCGAACAGCGAGTGGATGGCGGCCCGTCGGTTGTTACGGGTGGCCACGCTGTTGTGACGCTCGACTTCGAGATGGTCGAGGAACGCACCGATCACCACGGCGTCGAGGTCCTCGAGCGCGAGCTTGGACGGCGCCTTGGCGATGTGACGCTGGGCGAAGCCGAGCAGCAGGCGGAACGCGTCCCGATAGGAGGCCACGGTGTGGGGGCTGGCGTGGAGCTGGCCGATGAGCCGTTCGGTGAAGAAGCCCTCCATGACGGGAGCCAGCGCGCTCATGGCCGTGCTCCGTCGGCAGAGTCGAGGCGCGCTGCGACCAGGGCGAGCAGCTCGGGAGCGGCCGACAGATACCAGTAGGTGTTGGCCGGGTGGACATGGCCGAGGTAGGTCGACAGCAACGGCATGTGTGCCTCGACATCGACACCGCTGCGATACCAGCCGAGCAGGGTCCGGACTGCGAAGCCGTGCCGGAGATCGTGTGGGCGGGGACGGCATCGTGGCGAGCGAGCCTTGAGGCCGGCGCGGCGGACGAGGTCAAGCCAGGCGAGATGCGCGTTGCAGTAGAGGAGCCGGGTGCCGGCGGTCGAGACGAAGAACGACGGATCCCGCGGCCGACAGCAGAGCTCGTCGCGGCGACGTGCATAGCCAGCCAGCGCGTCGACGGTGCTGGGGTGCAACGGCACCTCGCGTGTCTTGCCGAACTTGGTCTGGCGGACCCGCAGCACGCCGGCCTGGAGGTCGACGTCGTCGCGGTCGAGCCGGAGCGCTTCCCCGATGCGCAGTCCGCTCACCGCGAGGAGCCCGATGAGGGTTTCGAGGGTGGCGGCCCGCAACGGCGAGCGCAGCTGGCGGGCGGCGGCCATGAGTGCGGCGATGTCGGCGTCGGAATACAGGTAGGGCACCGCCCGGTGGCTCTTGGCCGCCAGCAGCCCGGCGGGCGGGACCTCATGGCGTGGATCGATGGCATGCAGGTGACGGGCGAAGGCACGCACCACCGACAGCCGTTGCCCCCACCAACTCAAGGAGCCGTTCGCGGGCTGGGTCGCCCACGCGAAGGCGTTCTCGGTCGTGATGGTGTCGACGCAGATCGTGTCGAGGTAGCGGAGGTAGTCGGCCAGCAGCAGCTCGGCGCGGGCCAGCTTGAAGCCGAGCGCCCGGCGGATGGCGAGATAGCGCTCGAGCTCGCCGTGCAGGCCGCTCATGACGTCACCCGGGGCCAGGGCAGCGCGAGGTCACCCAGCCGGTCGCAGTCGACCTTGGCGTAGATGGCGGTGCTCAACACGCTGGCATGGCGCAGCACCTGGCCGACCTCGGGCAGCGACGCGCCGGCCCGCAGCATCTCGGTGGCTGCGGTGTGACGAAGGCGATGAGCATGCACCGCCGGCAAGCCAGCGCGGACACACGCCGCCCGCACGATGTTCGACACACCGCCGCTGGTCAACGGTCGATGCGGCGCCCGAACACGGGTGAAGACCGTGGTCGCCTCGCAACGAGGCCGTCCCCGCCGCAGCCAGCCGGCCAGCGCCTCACCCACATCGGCGGGCAGGGGAAGCCGTTCCGCCCGACGGCCCTTGCCCCGAACGACGATCTCGCCGGCACGCCAGTCGATGTCGGCCAGCTCCAAGGCGGCCACCTCCCCGGCTCGCAACCCGAGCCGGGCGAGCAGGACCAGCACCGCATAGTCCCGTCGGCCGAAGGTGCTGCGCCGGTCGCAGCTCGCCAACAGACGGCACACCTGGGCGCGGTCGAAGGCGACCGGCAGGCCAGCCGCCCGCCAGCCGGCCGCCGTGGGCACTGCGGCGTCAAACTGGGTGTCGATGTGGCCAGCGACATACAGGTAGCGAAGCAGCGACCGCAGCCCGCACACGATGTACTTGGCCGAGCCGACCGGGCGCGACGCGCACTCGGCCAGCACGAACTCGGTCACCTCCGCCGCGTGCAGACGGTCGAGATGAAGCTCGCCGTCGACAGCGCGTGCTGCACAGAACAGCCGGGCCACATGCAGGTAGCCGGCGATCGTGCCCGCCGCCGAGCCGCGCTCTTGGACCAAGTAGACCCGGTAGTCCTCCTCGAGTTGCTCCGCCTCAGTCACTGGCGCGACGAGAGCTGGCTCGGGGACCGCACCTACGCCGCGCAGATAGTCGAGCATCGGCGCCATGGCCTTGGTCGACAGCCACAGCGTGTAGCCCTCGGCCCGTCGGTGCGCCAGGAACTCCTCCGCCCCCGCCGGCGTGAACTCCTCGGCACCAAGCCCGTGGACATCCAGCCACCGGCTCACGTGCGCCATCAGCTGCAACTGGTTGCTCGCCGCGTTCGACCTGTAACCGAGCTGCTGGAGTCGCTGCCGGAACCCCACAGCGTGCGGTGCGAGCGGTCCGACCACGCGGACCCGTGACGGCCTCGCCATCGTTGTCTCCTCTCCTCATCGGATCGATGTCGGAGAGAAGCCTCGAACGCCCCCGCCGGATTATGCCGACTTCAACAGCCCACAACCCCTGTCCCACAAGGGTTCACCACGCCAACTCGGCATAATCCGCTGCTCGGCATAATGGATCAGACACCGCTGGTGCAGGCTGTGCGCGAAGACGAGCTCGACCGCGCCGAGCAGGCCGGGGGCGCCGTCAGACACCACCAGCAGCGGCGCTCGCAGGCCGCGGGCGACCATGCCCTAAAGGAACCCGGCCCAGGCGTCGGTGGACTCCGAGGCGCCCGGCTCCAAGCCCACGAGCACGGGGCGGCCCTCCGTTGTCATGCCCCACGCGGCCAGCACCGGCTCGGCCCGGGCACCGTCGTGCATCTTGAAGTGGCTGCCGTCGAGGAACAGGTACTCGAGGTGGACGTCGGCCAGGTCCCGGCGCTTCCAGGTGTCGAACTCGTCTTTGATCGCCTCGCACACCCGGCTCACCGTCGACTTCGACAGCGCCGCCTCGGCGCCCAGCGCCTCGGCCAGGCTGGCCTCCACGTCGCGCACCGCCAGGCCCCGCACGAAGCCGGCGATGACCAGGCACTCCAGGGCATTGGTGCGACACACCCCCACGCCCAGCAGCCGGGACGCCAAGGCCTCGTCGCTGCCCCGCAGCTTCGGGCGCTCGCCGTTTACGCTCTCCCCCGACCGCCCGCTCTTGAGGGTGGCGATCGTACTGCCGGGCAGGGAACTGTCAACCTGGTCCGCGAGGTCGCCACGGGGAAGCTCGAAGGGTACATCGGCCTCGGGCTGCACAACCCGAGGCCGGCGAAAGCGACCGGCCTGATGGCGAGGGCGTCGACATCAAGACGACCCAGGCGCTGCAGGGAGCGGGTGACGGGGATCGAACCCGCATTATCAGCTTGGGAACCGCACCGGCCGACCCGTAGGTGGGCGGTGATCTGCGTGCGGAGCTTTCTCGCGTGGCCTCCACGGGCCAGGTCGGGACTCAACGTGTGGCCCGTGGGTGGCCCGGACGAGTGCAGCTTTACGAGCCTGGTCCAGCGGGGACGAGGCAGACGAAGCCCGCACGAGGGCACGAGTTCGGTCGGGCTGGCGGACGGCCCCGGCCAGGCTCGCCTCGGTTGGCGGGTTGGCCGGGCCAGCAGTGACTGCTGCCGACGCCTTGTGCGGAACCGTGGCCCGTTCGACGCGACCGGTTCGAGCCGACGACCGCTCGACCACCGTCAGGATGGCCCGGAAACCACCAGCTGGTTGCTCACGTCGACGACACCGGGCGTGTCCCAGGCGTCGTCACCGGCTACCCGCTTGGTGATCGGTGAGTCGACCTCGCCGCCCAACACGACCGCCCGCTGGTCGACCTGGACCCTGATCCGGGCGTCTTGGGTCAGGATGTTCTCCCTCAACCGGCCGACCAGCACCGTCCTCAATTCACGGTCGCTAGGCAGCTCGTCGCTCGGCACGTCCTGCCACCCGTAGTAGATGCGGTCCGTACGTGTGATCCACGCCATGTGTCTCGCTCCCCATGCTGAGACCGTCCGCTAGATCCGCTATACCCCGCCCCCGCTGTCTGCTAACGACCGGTCGACGTTCCCTCACACCGGCTCGTCTGCTGCGCGAGCCGACTCCGGCGACGGCCGCTCCGGCTGCACACGAGGTGTAACGCAGTCAGCGAGCATCGCGCCGAGACGCTCTGGGGGCTCGGCACCCTCGCGGGCGACGGCGACGTGCGACCGTCTAGCGATTCGGTGGTCGGCTCGGCGGGACGTCAACGCCCAGGTGCCGGAGCAACTCGGCGATATCGCGGTCGATCGCTTCCACCGCGGCTCGGGCCGCGGCCCGCCGCGGCGACGCGGGAAGCAACGCGACCGTGCTCGCCAGGTAGTCGATCTGCCGGCGCAGCTCGGCGACGCGCTCCACCGCCAGCGCGGCCACCGGGTCGGGGCCACTCACGGCCCGGCCGCCTTCGCGCTGAAGACAGCGGCACCCTGCGCCGGCTCGTCCATCGCGGTGGCGACCTCCGCTACCTCCCGACGCGCCGATGGCACGTGGCAGTTGACGGTGGCCGTCTGCTTCACAGCTCGCCCTGGATGCGGTCGACGTCGTCGGCGACGAGCCCAACGTACTACTCGTCGTGACACTCGCACGGCGCCGGGTCGGTGTGGGGTATCGTTTGTGCCGCGGGCTGCGGTCACTCCGGGCCCACCGGATTGCGGCCCCCCGCAGCCCCTTGGATTCCCGCCATCCAATGAGCGGCAAGCGGGGGGGTCACCATCTGCTCTTGAAGCTCGAGGCTGATCGTGCGATGTGCCTTGTAAGCACGTCCTATCGGTGAACGTGCGTACGATCCCGAACGGCTGCGCCAGGTCAGCCTGCCGAGGCGAACAGGGCGACCGACGCCGATACTGGGTGCCCGCGCGATGGACGCGCGATGCCACCCGTGCGTGGCCGCCCCGTTCGGCGTAACGCAGCCCCGCTGTCGACGCGGCTGCGGATCGAGCGCCAAGATCAGGGCAATATGTGCGGCGACTCGACGGGGCGGGAGGCACCCATGGATCCGGTGGACGTGCACAGGGCGGTCGAGGACGCGTTCAACGCTGGCGATGTCGACGGGCTGCTGGCTCTCTACGAACCCGATGCGCCTGGTGAGAGACGACGGGACGGTCGCGGCGGGGCTCGATGAGATACGCGCTGTGTGGGCCGACCTCATCGCGCTCGGCGGTCGCGTGCGTCTGGTCACCCGTTATGCAGTGGAGTCGGCTGACATCGCGCTCCTGAGCAACGAGTGGACCCTCGAGCTCGATGGCAACCCTGTGGCATCGGGGACAACAGCTGAGATCGCTCGACGCCAGGGTGACGGTTCATGGCGCTACGTGATCGACAACCCCTTCGCCGTCGATTCGAACGCGCCATAACTGCCTGATGATCTGTCGTGCTGCACCACCAGCTTGGGAACCGCACCAGCTGTGCCGTTGACGGGCAGCGACCTGCGGGCGGAGGTTCCTCACTCGACCTCGACGGGCCAGGTGAGGACTCGGCGTGTGGCCCGTCTGTGGCCCGGGCGATCTGACACCGGGTTGGTCCGAGCGGGCGATCCGACAGGCGAGGCCCGCACGTACCGAATCCTCTTTGTGTCAAGCGCGGGTTTCCGCGGTCGGTGGGGCGCGTCGAAGACGGCGCTCGGGTTCTCGAGCGGCAGGGGTTCTAGGGTCGTGTTGGGTCCGGGAGTGGCTTATCCGAAGAGTCGGCTGTCGTGGGGTGCGAGGCCGGCCACGCTGGATTCACGAGTCGTCCCCGCGTTGTCCTCCCGGGCCCGCGGTGGCCGGCGACGGCGAGACCGGGGCTGGGCCCGGCGCGGCTGTCCGCCGCGGTCTTAGGTGTCGGCGAGAAGCTGCCGGTAGATGACGTCGCTGATACGCCGCTTGAGGACCCGCATCGCTTGCTTCTTGGTCTTGCCCCTGGGCCAGCTTGCGTGCGTAGTAGACGCGGCCGGGGTGATCGTGGGCGATCTGGGTGAGGGCTGCGGTGTGGATGGCGTGGTTGATCTGCCGGTCGCCTCGGGGTTGAGCCGGTGGCGGGCCTTGGGACCCGAGGACGCTTCAATGGGGGCGGTGCCGTTGTGGCGGGCGTAGTGCCCGGCGGTCGGGAACCGGCGGATATCGCCGCTGTGTCCGAGGATGATCGCGGCGCCGATCGGTCCGACGCCGTACAGGTCGATGACTGTCGTCTTGGACGCATCGACGGCGGTGACGGTCCGGACCCGGATGTCGACAAGGGCCTGGTCCAGGGCTTCTAGTTCGGTGACGAACTGGCGACAGGTGGCGACCCGCTCGGCGGTGATCGGGTCGCTGATAGCCACGCCGGCCAGGAGTTCCACGGCCCTGCCGGTGCTGAGAGACCGATCGGTGCCGCCCTCGATGAGCAGGCACAGCAGGGCATGGAGGCGGCACACGCTGCGGGTGCGTTGGGCGGTGAGCTGGTGGTAGCGGTTCGCCAGCAGCCGCAGCACGACGCGGTGTTCGCTGTCGGCGCCCACGGTGTTCAACGTGGCGTTGCGGACAGCGACGATGGCAGCGGAGCGGGCGTCGGTGGGGTCGGTCTTGTCGATCCGGCCGGTGTCCATCAACCGGACCCGGGCGGAGAGCTTCGGGGGTACGTCGACGACGTGCTCGCCCGCTCCGACAAGCTGCTGGGCCAGGAGCGCACCCATGCCGGTGGCGCCCTCGATCGCCCACCGGCGGGGCTCGAACCGAGCGGCCCACTCGAGGAGCCGTGCGCGTTGATGACGGTCGGCGGCGACGCGTAGTTCTCCGACGACGGCCTCGGAGGCGTCGACGGCGGTGGCGGTGTGGGACCCCTTGTGAGGGTCGATCCCGATGGTGATCGCGGTGTGCTCCAAGCCTGAGGTGCAGTGGGTGGCGCCCCGGCGGGCAGACCTGATGTGGGGACTTGGTTGCCGTTCCTCTTTCGAGCCACGCCGGCGGCAGGACCCGACCGACGGTCGCTTCGCTCGAAAGCCAACAACTGTCGTGGCAGGGCATTCAGGAGACACGCCCGTCGGGATCCTCGACGCTACGAGCCCGTCGCGCCGTGCGTCCCATCCTCCATCAGGGCAATATGCGTTCGTGCCGCCGCCTGATCGCCGCTTCGTCGAAGTGCTGGCTGTTCGGGGTCCAGTGCCGATGATCGGTGGGGCTCCGGTGCTGGCCGGCGCAACGACCGCTGCGGTGGTGGTCCTAAGCGCAGCGGTCATGGTGGCGATCGTCGACGGCATGCGGGTCTGGCGCACCGGCCCCTAGCCGCATTGGTGTGAGGTGAATGACCGGGCGAGCGCTGCGGGACTAGCGCACTCATGGCCCCATCGAGCCGGCGCACGACAGCCGCAGCCGGCTTCAGCGGCGCTTAAGACGCGGGGTGTAGACACATCTCGTAGCGGCGTGGTGACCCCTGGGCGGCAACCTGGTTGCTTGGCCCTCGGCGAGCGTCCCGGAAGGCGGGGCCGGCGGTCCCGTAAGGCGAGAAGGCATTGGGGTGTCGACGTGACACCAACCGCAGCTTTGATGTTCTTGTCGCGTCGGACGGGCTGGCAGCATGCGCACATTGACCGGCCGTCGTCGAGACACCCGCCGGCCTGCCAGGCACGACCCGCCTGCAGACGCTCCTTGACCGGGGGCCCCTCACAGATAAGGAGACGGCGAGATGAAAACCCAAACCAAGCTGGCGGTCGTCCTCGTCGCCCTACTGGGGGCCATGACGGCGGCGCCGGCGTTGGCCGCTCCCAGCGGCTACGGAGCATGGTCTCCGGCGGTGCGAGTCGAGGCGACCCTGGGAACCCATCCGGACTTCAACGGACCGGCGCTCGACGGCTGCCCGTTCGTGTCGCGGGACGGGAAGACCTTCTACATGGCCTCCAACCGGCCGGGCGGCCTCGGGGGCATCGACATCTGGGTGGCGACCCGCGAGGGCGTCAACGACCCCTGGGGAGCCCCGGCCAACCTGGGACCCCCGGTCAACTCCGAGCACAACGACTTCTGCCCGACGATCTCCCGAGACGGGCATCTGCTCTATTTCGTCTCCAACCGCCCCGGCTTCTGTGGAGGGGACGACATCTTCGTCACCCGGCGCCTGCCCGGGGGCTGGGACGAGCCCGAGAACCTCGGTTGTGAGGTGAACGGCGGGGTCAATAGTGCCGCCAACGAGGCGAGCCCCTTCCCGCTCCCCGAGCCCGGGGCGGGCCCCGTCCTGTACTTCTCGAGCACCCGCTCGGGAAACAGCGACATCTACCGGAGCGAGTCCCACGGCGGTGTCTTCGGACTGGCCTCGCCAGTTGCCGAGCTCAACAGCTCGGCGCAGGACGGGCACCCCAACCTGCGCCGAGACGGGCTGGAGATCTTCTTGTTCAGCAACCGGCCCGGAAGCCTGGGCAACGACATCTACTCGGCCACCCGCGACAGCACGGCCGATCCGTGGTCGACCCCGGTCAACCTCGGAGCCAACGTGAACAGTGAGGCGTCAGAGACCCGGCCGTCGCTGTCTTGGGACGGGACGATGCTGTACTTCGGATCGACCCGACCTGGAGGCGAGGGCGATTCGGACCACTACGTAACAACGCGCGAGATGCTCACCGGCCGAGGTATGACCTGAAGTTGACGATGGGCCGCTACCTCGCCCATGCAGCCAACGGAAAGGGGAATGACTTGAAACGACTATCAATCGGCGTGCTCGTTGCGGCATCCGCGCTGCTTGCGCTGGCTCCTCCGGGGGCTGCCGATCCGCCTAGCGAGATCAGTGTTGAAGAATCGTTCGACGACACCAATGTCTGCACCGGAGACCCGCAGACAGTGACCCTAGAAGTGACCTTCTTCGTCCACGATCACGACGGGCAGGTCACCGCTCGAGGCGAACGGACGCTCACGACGACTACCGGCTTTGCCGGCCACGGGACCTCGTCGTTCGTCATGAATGACCAGGTGGAGATATTCCGGTTCACCGACATCCTCGCCAACGACGCAGGCGATCGCATCCGAGCCCGAGCCCTGTTCGTGCTCGACGTCTCTAACGACACCGTCAGGATCGACAAGTTCGAGCTGATCTGCCTCGGCGGCTGATCTCTAGAGCTGATACGGGTCGAGGGTTGGCACCGACCGGGCGGCCGGCCGAGGCCGGACGTCGAGGCCGCCCACAGGCCGGCCGCCGGCCGCCGCCGGAGGCGGCGGCCCTTGATCCAGTAGAGGCGCATTCGGCAGCGCCGGACGGCGCCGAGCTGTCCGGATCCGGCTGATGCACGACATTCGGGTTTCAGCTGATGGTTGACAGTGGCCGTGATCGGCCTGCTGGCTGTACGTCGTTTGCGGGCGACGCACAGCTGGGGGGCGGGATCGGTGCTGGTGGAGTTGTCCGTTGTCGAGCAGCGTTATCGGGCGGTCCTGGCCGTGCTCGCTGGCGAGTCGGTCACGAACGTGGCCGCCCAGATCGGGGTGTCGCGCCAGACGGTGCACGCATGGCCTGGGCCGCTATCGAGAGGACGGCCTAGGCGGGCTGGTGGACCGGTCGCATCGGCCCGAGTTCTGTCCTCACCAGTGCCCTGTGGAGGTCGAGGCCGCGGTGTGTGAGATGCGCCGGGAGCATCCCCGGTTCGGCCCGCGTCGTCTCGCTCATGAGCTCGGCCGGGTGGGCATGGCACCGGTGCCTTCGGCGTCGACGGTGTATCGGGATCCCGCTCTCGGCCGCAGCGCGGCTGCAGTGGCTCCGAGATGAAAGCGCGACACGCCGCGGAAGCGTTCTCGCAGGTCATCAGACGCGGTGAAACCGAGATGGCGGATCTGGTTGAGCGTTTTGATCTTCGTCGAGCGAGTGCTGCGCTTGGCGACCACCAACGCCCTGATCGCTTCGACGTTGCCGTCACGGGTCTTGCCCGCACCCTGCGCTCGCCCGGACAACGCAGCGCGGGCGGCTTCGACCGCGTCGGCGGACTTGCCGGTCCGACGTCGCGTCTGGCGGTTCGGGCGGTCGACCTCGACCACCTCGACGCCCGCCGCGCGCAGGAACCGCGCGAGGCCGGCACCATAGGAGCCGGTGCCCTCCACCCCGACACGTGTAATCGTTCCGAACGAACTCAGCCAACCGAAGAGCTTGTCGTTGCCGGCTGCGGAGGCCTCGAAGCTCTCGACACCCAACAGCCCGCCGATGTCATCCAGCACGGCAGCGACGTGGACGTCGAGGTGGGTGTCGACGCCACCCGTGATCGGACGTGTGCCATCTACGATGGTCATCGCCATCCCTTCTCTCGCTAATGGTCAAGGGGTGGCACGCGCCGCCCACTCGTGTGCGGCGACGGTGTGATCTCCCTGCGCCAACAGGGAGATCCGCCGCACCTTCGCGGGTGGCGAGTACCAGTTGATGCGCTGGGCTCAAGCCGACCAATCGTTCTAAGGACAGCCGACAGCGTCAGCCGATTCTCGAGTCAAGCCTTCACCCAGGCCCCGACCGTAGAGGGAAACGATCGCCCATCGGCGGACCCTCGATCGAACGGCACGCTCACATACTCCCTGCCGAATCGGGCGCGGCGAAGCGTTCACGGGTTCGGCACGCCTGGTCGCCGAAGTTCGTCAGCGCCCAGCGCCTATGGAATGCGACGGGATTCCGCTTCCTGACGTGTTGACTGCGGACGCCCCCTGGAGCGTTCTGGCAGGGCTCGCCGAGCAGTCCTCAAACGACGGGCTGCTCAATCGCGGCCTCGGTGCCGACGTGCTGCTGCCCGTCCAACGACTTGTTGGCTGGCCCGCGGGCCAAATGTCCAGCCAGTTCAGCTACGACCGGAGCGAGCGCGCCGGCGAAGTCGGCGCCGAAGACGAAGTTGGAGAAGGCGATCTCCTCCCGTCGCCGCTGGATCTCCTCGGCGGCCGCCGCCGGGTCATCCGGAAGTATCGCCAGGGAGTCCGCCGCGCGAAGCGCAGCAGGGTCGGTGTCGGGGGGCGCCATAAACGGCGCGACAGTGTCGCCGATCACCGGCACGTGGAGCGCGAGTTCGACGTCGCGGATGGCGCGGAAGTCGCGTACCAGCCGCGCGACTTCGACCCGAGGCTCACCCGGCAACAGTGCGAAGGTGACCGTATCTGCGAGGTCGGCCGCCAGCGCCTGGGCCTTCGGCCCGCGCACGGCCATCACCACCGGCGTGTGAAGGTCGGGGCCGTCGAGATCTCGCAGCGCCGACACGGTCTCACGCACCTGGGCCAACCGCTCCCTCGGTGGTACGACGGGCAGTCCCAGTTCGCGGAGTTCGTCTTCGATCCCAGGCCTGCCGGTGCCGACGCCCATCTCGAAGCGACCGTCAGTGAGCACCGACAGCGAGTGCGCTTCCCACGCGGTGCTCCAAGCCGGGCGCAGCGGGGAGGCATACACCCAAGTCCCCACCCGCAAGTCGGCAAGGCCGGCCGCGACGGCAAGCGTGGGGCCAGGCGCCGGCTGCCATTGCGGGACATCGGGCATCAGAAGCGTCGAGTAGCCGCTGTCGGCGATACGGCGCACCCGATTTCGCCACGTCGGCAGGTCAGTTGTGAGCGGGGCAACGACCCCGAATCGGAACGGTCTGGTTCCGCCAGTTGCCGTCGAGTCGGTCATCGTTCCTGTTCTTTCGTTACGTCACGGTCGCCGTCGAGGGGCAGCCTGCTCACCGGTCATGTCGCGTTGGCGCGAGATGGGCGCGGCCGAAGTGGGTGCGGATTGCTCAGGTCTGGTTGCGGTAGCGGAGGTATACGACGCCGCTGGTGAACCGGCGCTCGTCAACCAGCTCGAGCTCGGCGCGCGTGTCCCTCGGCAGCGCCGGCTTGCCTCCACCGACGACTACGGAACGGATGAACAGGTGGCATTCATCGATTAGCTCTGCCTTGAACGCATGTGCCGCGAGGTTCGCTCCGCCGACGGTCAGATCAGTGGTGGCCGACCGCTTCATGTCGCCCACTGCGTCGGGGTCGAAGCTGCGCTCGAGCCGAGTCCTGGCTGTCGACGCAGCCTGCAGGGTCGTGGAGTACACGACCTTGTCCGCCGCCTGCCAGACCTTCGCGAAGTCGGCCATCGGCTCCGACTGCGCGGCCAGGGTGGCATCGGTCTCCCAGACGGCCATCGTCTCGTACAGTCGCCGCCCGTAGAGGTACGTGCCGACAGAGCGCACGAGATCGGTGATGAAGGCGAAGACCTCCTCGTCGGGCGCGGTCCACTCGAAACTGCCGCTTGCGTCCTCGATGAAGCCGTCAAGAGACACGTTGGCTATGTAGATGAGCTTCACCATGTCGCTACACCAGGCCGCCGAAGAATCTGGTCTCGACGAGCCTGCCATGGCGCGCAGGTCCTGGCGACATCATGCGGTGGGGTCGAGCGGCGGGCGCTCGAGAACGCGGGGCCGGTACTCGACCAGCTGGATGCGACCGTCGAAGGTGCGGTTGTCGATCATCTCGAGAGCGACATCGGGGTAGCCGTCGTAGATGCGTTCCGCGCCCGTGGCGCCGGTGATCACCGGGAACATGACGACGCGGAAGCGATCGACGAGTCCGGCTCGCAGCAGCGACCGGCACAGGCTGATGCTGCCGATCGTGCTCATGAGGCCCGAGCCGTCCGCCTTCATCGACCGGACGGCTTCGACCGCGTCATCGCGCACGAGCGTGGTGTTGGCCCACGTGAGCGGCTCCTCGAGAGAGGCGGAAAACACCACCTTCGACGCCCGCGTGAGTGCGTCGACGGTGGCCTCTTCGTCGGCGGTGAACTCGTCCGTTCCCGCTGGGGCCTCTCCCGCAGCGAAGCCCGACATCAGCCGGTAGGTGTTCGCTCCCATCAGGTACGTGACCTCGGGTTGCTCGCCGAGCCAGGCGAGGTACTCGGGTCCTTCCAGGCCCCACCATCCGGGCCAGCCCTCCGCCGACGCGTAGCCGTCGAGGGAGGTGATGAAGTCGACGAGGAGTTCCGGCATGGTCGTGTCCTTGTCTTTGGATGTCAGATAGCCGCTTCCGCCTTCGCTACCACGGCTACACGAGGTTGGACGGGCGGCGACTCGAGAACTCATCGCCAGCGCGCGACCGAGTCGGCGATGTGAACGTGGCAGATGCATACCGAACGGCGCCCAGAAGGCGCGTTGGGGCACGCCGTTCGCGCCACCTGACGCCAGCCGAGCGGTGAGCCTCGGCAGCCCACGCTCCAGCGCTGCCACCTCCCGCGAGCGCGCCCGATCGACATCAGTGCGGCGTGCGGGTTCGACGCGACCGATTGCTCCAGGCTGTCACCTGCGATTCGGTCGCCAACCGGTCGTCGTTCGGGACGAGGCCCCGCCGCTCGCTGGGTGCGCGAGAATCCGCCGACTCTGGCGCGGCCACCGGGCTGTCAAAATGGCAACGTGGCCGAGCAGCCGCTCGAGGGCGGAATCGCGAACGCAGGCCAGGTCGTTCGCATCGGGTCGCATGTGCTTCGGCCCTCGAACCCACACTCGAGTTCGATCCACGCCTTCCTGCTGGCCGTGCGCCACGCCGGCTTCGAGGGCGCCCCGATGCCGGTCGGTATCGACGAGGGCGGACGTGAGCGCCTCGTGTTCATCGACGGCGAGGTCCCACGGTCGCCGTATCCGGACTGGAGCCAGACCGACGCCGCGCTGGCGTCCATCGCCTGGCTGCTGCGCGGGCTGCACGACGCTGCCCGCGGGTTCGACCCTCGGGATCTCACCTGGAACGACGGTCTCGCTGACCCCGCGGGCGGCACACTGGTCTGCCACAACGACGTGGAGCTCTCGAACGTGGTCTTCCGTGACGGCATCGCCGTTGCACTGATCGACTTCGAGTTCGCGGCACCCGGCCGCCCCGTCTATGACCTTGCCCAGCTCGCCCGCCTCTGTGTACCGATCGAGGACGACTTCGACCAGGACCGGATCGGCTGGCGACCGGCCGACCGGCCGGCACGGCTTCGGCTCGTCGCCGACGCCTACGGACTGGACCGGGGCGGCAGGTCGGAGTTGCTCGCCGCAATCGACGATGCGATCGACCGAATCGAAGCAGCCGCCCGGCGCAGCGTCGACACGGCTGACCCGAACGCCGTCGCAAGGCTCAAGAGGACGGGAGGCATTGAGAAGTACGACCGGCGACAGCGCTGGTGGAGTGACCACCACGACGAGTTCGCCGTTGCCCTGCTCTGACCCAACAGCGACCGAGCAGATCGACGGTTCTCGTGCGGGGGAGAAGCGTCCCCGTTCGATCAACACGGCGCGAGTAATGCTCCCGCGCCGATACCGATCAGGGATGCCGATCGGTGGGTCCGCTCGATGCCGTGGATCGCGCCAGAACGCGCGTCCCATAGCGCGCTGCGTCCGTCGCCAGACATCGCGTCCCCGAGGTGCCCAGCTGGGCGAGTCAGAAGTGTCACCCCGGACGGGTCGTCAGGCGGCCTCGCGATCGTGAGGTAGGGGTCGGGCCGGGGCGCGGTGTGTTTCTTTCGAAGCGTCCGTTTCCCCGGCCCGCACCTCCGAACCGGACGTGCGCGTTCCCACGCATCCGGCTCTCCACGAGCCCATGTCTTTGGGCCAACGCCCATTGA
>DASQUK010000287.1:0-24545 GCA_035641315.1 Acidimicrobiales bacterium
CGGGTGTTCGTCGCCGGACGCTCCAGCATCCTCGACTACGGCACCACCACCCGCACCGTCCCCGCCAACCTGTACAACGCCCTGGTGATCCGGGACCAGCACTGCCGGTTCCCCGGCTGTGACCGGCCACCCGAATGGTGTGAGGCGCATCACGTCCAGTGGGTCACCCGCGGCGGACCCACCAGCGTCGAGAACCTGGTGCTCGAATGCTCGAGGCACCACCACCTGCTCCACACCCCCGGCTGGGACGCCAAGCTGCTCCCCGACGCCACCCTCATCATCACCACCCCCCACGGCCACACCCTCCAAAGCCGACCACCGCCCTAGCCGCGTGTCAGCTGGAGGGTGGGCTGCGGTGAAACTCGGGGTAGCGGAGCCGGCGTGGTCATGGCGGTGGGCGACGTCATTCTTGCCCGTCCCACGGGGCCGGCGATCCGGGACACGCAGGACCGGTGGCGCTTGTCTGATCGCCATACGCTTTGGTCCGAAGATCCCGAACACCTGGTCACAGCGCCCGGCGCTCGGGGGCAGCCGTTGTTCGCAGTGTCGGGTCACATGGGAGCCGAGTTCGCTGGTGCCCGCTGCGCGGTGGAGAACACGTTGGGGCCAAATCCAGCGCGCCGCGGTGGCCGATGTCGTCGTGACCGAGCCCATCGTGTCGGTCTCGCCACCCAGCGCCCTCTCCCTGACGTGGGACTCGCGGCCCGGCGACCGGGCGGGCTGACGCCGCAGCTGGTGACGAGCGTCCCTGGCGGGCTCGTGGCCGCCTGGGCTACGGCCGCCCCTGGAACAGGGCCCGTGGGATGTCTAGATCTTGATGAAGATCCGACGGCGGTAGAGGGCGTAAGCCACGATCCACCACAGCGCCGTCCAGGCGGCGGCGTGCAGGAACGCGCCGGCGACCACGCTGCCCCCCGGGGCGATGTCGGGTACCAGAGAGTCGCCGTAGTTGCGGAGCAACGACAAGGTGGTGAAGAACCCCACATAGATGGCGATGGGGTTGGTGCCCAGGTGAATCAGCGGCCCCGTCACCCGGCGTGCGCCGCGCAGATCGATCAGCCACACGCCCATGGCGAGCCAGGCGAGCGACGTGCCCACGGTCAGCACGGTGAACGACGGGGTCCAGAGCCGCTTGTTCAGCGGCACGACGAGGCTGAGCAGCAGGCCGAGACCGATGAGGCCGACGGCCCGGGCAGCGATCAACTTCAGGAGCCGTTCCCGGTCAGCGACGTCGTGGATGAGCCTGCCAACGAAGGCGCCACCTAGCACGGTGACCCCGCTGATGAGCGTCTGGAGCGTTCCTTCGGTGGTGAAGCCCCCGAGGATGAGCCCGTCGACTTCGTGGGCAAGCGTGCCCGTCGCCGCCCAGGGGTCGTCGCCGGGGGCCCAGATGATGAACGCCATCCAGTAGAGGATCACCATGCCAACGGTCACGGGTAGCTGCCAACGACGGGGTAGGCGCAGCACCAGGAACGCCACGAGGTAGGCCCCGGCGATGTGCTGCAGCACGCCCGTGGCACCGAAGGTCTCGTGCTTGAGCGACGCCAGGGCGATCCCCAGCACCAGCAACATCGCGGCGCGGTAGAGCACGTGGCGGACGTTCTGTCCCCGCGACGAGAAGGTCATGGCCATGCCCACGGCGAAGAGGAACAGCGGGAAGAAGAGGTCGGTGAAGGTGAGGCCGTGCCACTCGGGGTGATGTAGCTGGCCGGGAAGCTCGGACGCCGGCCCGGGGTTCATCACCACGAGCATCACCACGATCGCCAGGCCCCGGGCGGCGTCGAGCGCCCAGAGCCGGGGGGCGAGCGGACGCGTCGCGGCCCTGGTCCCGCCATCGGGTTGCTCCGGGGTGGCGCGCGAGCCGGCCGCCTCTCGCATCAGTGCCTGCGTCTCTGCGACGGTCGGATTCGCGGCCTGGCCCGACGGCGCGCCACCGGTTCGGGTGGAGGTCATGCCGTCACCCCCACCTGTCCCGCGCTAACCGCAGGTCGGACACCGTTCCCAGCTGGATCCCTCGCTGGGCCAACCGCTCGATGATCTCGGGCAACGCCTCGACCTCGACCTGACGCCGACGCATCAGCTCGGCGGCGAGGTCGCTGGCGGGTACGAACGTGCCCCGACCGATGCCGTCATGCAAGTCGATGATGTCGCCCCGGCCGACCTCGCCGACCACGTGCTGAGCGACCCGCTCTGGCGTCCGCCACCGCTTCTCGCCCCGGGTCACGGACCACAGCACGATGTCCTGGCGCATGCTCGTGACGAGTCGCACCACCGCCTCGCTCAGCCGACCTAGCGGAGGTCGGAACAGCCGCACCGGCGCACCGGCGATGTCCTCGACGATGCGGGTCCCCACCTCGATCTCGTGGCGCGTGGTTGCGGCCCGGGTCTTGGCCAGGTGCAAGTGACGCCACGTGTGGTGGCCGACCTCGTGGCCCCGGGTGACGATGTCGGTCAGGATCTCGGGGTGCTGCTCGGCGGCATGGCCCAACGCCATGAACGTCGCCTTGACGTTGTAGCGATCGAGCACCTCGAGGATGCGAGGCGTCAGCTCGGGGTGGGGCCCGTCATCGAAGGTGAGGGCCGCTATGGGCGCCCTCGTGGCCGCCGACCAGATGATCTCCTGGACTCCCGACCGCGGGTCCTCGACCTCATCGTCGTCGTCGGGCGCCGACAGATCGCCCACCAGGGACGCACCTGCCCTGGCCGACACACCGCCCACGACCGCACCGACCCCACGAAGAAACGTCCTACGCCGCACGGAGCCTGAAGCACCACCTTCACGCCCGCCGACCAGCACGACCACCCTACGCGAACGTCGCCGCCCACTGGTGGCGACCCCACGAGATGCCGTGGGCGCGTGCGTCGCAGCACGGATCGCCCTCGGGATCGTCGGCCTCGTGCCCCTACCGGCGTGGGCCGTCGCCGCGCCCTTGATCGGCGACGAGTTCGCACTCACGACACCTCGCGGCGCCTGGATCGCCCTGTACTTCTACACCCACATCGCCCTGCTCGACCTCGCCTGCGCCATCCCTCATCGCCCCACCATCCACCGAGCCCCCGTTCAGCGGGATGGATTGGGTGTCCGGTTGAATCGCTGAAACGGCGTGGTCCCGGGCGAGCTCGGTCCCGCTGTAGACGCCGGAACGATTGCCCGCCCCAGTGCCCTGTCAGGCGCGCCGGAGGCACTCGGGGAGCTTCGCCAAGGCCTCGTCAACCGAGAGCTTCTTGGCGGCCTGCCGGACATCGTTCGGCACCCAGGTCGGGAAGGGCTGCTCGCGCACTCGGTGCGCGCCGGACGTCGTGTGCTCCTCGTGGATCGCGGCGAGGGCCTCGAGCGGAAACTGGTCTGCGACCCGGACCAGCGCTGGCCACAGACGGCGGTGGATCAGCGTCACCTTCCCGTTCACCAGCCTCGTGCGGACGACGTCGGGCGAGTCGGCCAACGAGTTCAGAGCGGCGAAGATCGCATGACCCGCAGGGTGGGCCCACCAGCTCCCGCGGATCGGCTCACCGGCGACCATCTCGGCGACGTTCGGCAACGGTCCCCGGGCTGACTCCAGCAGGATCCCGTGCTCGACGAGGGCAGCCATGGGCTCCATCCACACGAGCATGCCCCAGCCGCAGTCACTCGCCGATGTCCTCCCGCCACAAGTCGGGGTTGGCGGCGACGAACTCGTCCATCAGCTGGATGCAGCGGGGGTCGTCCACCACCCGCACATCGACACCCCGTGCCGCCAGGTAGTCCTCGGGCCCTCTGATGGTGCGGTTCTCGCCGACGACCACCCTGGGAATGCCATAAAGCAGGATCGCGCCGCTGCACATGTCACACGGCGAGAGCGTCGAGTACAGCGTGGCCCCGCGGTAGTCCACCCCTGGGCGACGGCCGGCCCGCTCGAGGCAGTCCATCTCGGCGTGGCGGATCACACTGCTCTCCTGTACACGGCGGTTGTGGCCTCGCCCCACGATCGCGCCATCGATCACCAGCACCGAGCCGATGGGAATCCCGCCCTCGTCGCGTCCGGACAACGCCTCTTCGAATGCTGCGTCGAGGAACGGATCGCTGCTCATCCCCGAAGGCGGGCAGCGTCAGCCGACGGCTGGAGCCGCTCCACCAGCTCGTAGACGTGGCCGTCGGGCGCCCGGAAGTGCGTGTACCGGTACCTGGCGTTCGCGGACACCTCATCGTCGGCGGGAACGCCCGCGGCCCGGAGCTCGGCTGCAGCTTCGTCGACGTCATCGACGAGGAAGCCGATGGTCCGACTGTCGCCGCCCGAGGCATCGGGACCGCCGGAAGGCCCGACCGCGAAGGTGGAGCCGTCGGGCAGAGCGAAGAAGTCATGGCCCGAGCCCTCGACCGGGACTGACGTGAGCCCGAGCACGTCGCGCACGAACGCGGCCATCGGTTCCCGGGCATCCGTGGACGTCCCCACGAAGGTGAGCCCTCTGACCTTCATCGTGTCGCGTCCTTCCCGTCCCTCTGGGGCGGCGCAACCGTAGCTGGCGCCGGAAAGACGTCGAGCGTGAGCCACCGGCTCCGACGTACCGGTCGAGAGCATCCATCGGAGATGCGGCGTCATCGAACGACCAGGGAGGCACCGCGATGCCGAAAGTACGCGTCCACAACCTCGCCGTCTCGCTCGACGGCTACATGGCGGGGCCCGACCAGAGCCTCGACAACCCGCTCGGCGTGGGCGGGACCCGGCTGCACGAGTGGGTGTTCGAGACCCGCGGGGGCCGACAGATGATGGGCGAGGAGGGCGGCACCGAGGGCATCGACAACGATTTCTGGGCACGGGGTGACGTCGGCATCGGCGCCGCCATCATGGGGCGCAACATGTTCGGCCCGATCCGAGGCCCCTGGGGCGACGAGCAATGGAAAGGCTGGTGGGGCGACGAGCCGCCGTACCACCACCCGGTGTTCGTGCTCACCCACCACCCGCGCCCACCGATCCAGATGCAGGGCGGGACCACGTTCCACTTCGTCGACGACGGCATCGAGGCGGCGCTCCGGCGGGCGATCGAGGCCGCCGGGGGGAGCGACGTCAGGATCGGCGGCGGCGCCGCCACCATCCAGCAGTACCTCCGCGCCGGCCTGATCGACGAGATGCACGTGGCGATCGTGCCCATCCTCCTGGGCGCCGGCGAGCGGCTCTTCGACAATCTCGGCGACGCCCCGGAGGGCTACGAGTGCGTCGAGCTCGCCAGCTCGCCCGCGGTCGCGCACGTCCGCCTCGCCCGAACATCGAGCTAGGACGCCCGGCACCGCGTCACGTGAGCTGGAAACCGCCGTCGATGGTGAGGACCTCGCCCGTGGTGTAGGTGGAGCAGGCGAGGAACATGGCGGCCTCGGCCACCTCGTCGGCGCTCGCCACCCGCCGCAGCGGGACGCGGGCCGCCGGGCCGGACAGGTCCCTCACCTGGGCCCGGAACGCCGGGGTGTCGGTGAATCCCGGCGACAGGGCGTTCACCCGGATGCCGTGCCTCGCCCACTCGAGGGCCAGCGTCCGTGTGAGGCTCACGACGCCGGCCCGTGCCGCCGCCGAGTGCGCCATGCCGGGGAAGGGCCGCTGCCAGACGCTGGCGACGACGTTGACGATGGCGCCGCCGTGCTGGGACAACAGCGGGAACAGCCGGCGGCACACAAGGAACGTGCCGGTGAGGTTGGTGTCCACCACCGCCCGCCAACCGTTGGGCGTGAGTTCCTCGGCGGGCGCGTGGAACTGGCCGCCGGCGGCGTTGACCACCACATCCACCCGGTCGGACCAGCCGGCGATCGCGTCGGCCAGATCGCCCAGCCGGTCCCAGTCCCGGATGTCGGCCGGGAACGCCTCCGCCGCCCCGCCCGACGCCGCGACCTCACCCGCCACCTGCTCGAGCGGCTCGGTGCGCCGGCCCACGAGGACGACCAGGTGCCCGGCCGCCGCCAACCGCCGAGCGCAGGCGGCCCCGATGCCCGACCCGCCGCCCGTGACGACGGCAGCGGTCCGCACTCAAGTGCCCCTTGCCGGCCCGGTGGACGCCTCGGCCGCCAGCAGGTCCGCATGCTGCTCGCGCAGGAAGCGTGCCCAGTCGTCGTCGCCCTCGGCCACCCGCCGGGCCGCCAGCGACCGCAGGTCCTCCAGCCGCACCTTCTGGCTGCCGGTGTAGGCGATCTCGCCGTCGTCGAAGAACAGCACCCGCCTCGGCACCTTGTACGACGTCAGCACGCCCCGCAGGTGGTCGGTGACCTCCTCGGCCGCCACCGGGTCGACGCTGCGCACCGCGCACAGCACCACCGCCTCGCCGTACCGCGGGTGCGGCACGCCCACGACGCTCCCGAGCTTCAGGCGACCCCACTTCGCCACCGCCGCCTCGACCTCGGCCGGCGACACGTTGGCGCCGGAGGTCTTGATGAGGCCCGACAGCCGGCCGTGCCAGTGCAGGTAGCCCAGTTCGTCGAGGTGACCCGAGTCCGCCGTGCGGAACCAGCCCTCGTCGTCGAAGCACTCCTCGGGGTCGACCTTGTAGTAGCCCCGCATGAGCGTCACGCCCTTCACCGCGATCTCTCCCGTCTCGCCGACGCCCAACGGCGTACCCGAGGAGGGGTCGACGATGCGGATCGCCATGCCCGGCAGCGCCACCCCGTGCGTCGTCTCGCGCAGCTCCAGCGGCGAGTCAGAGGGGATCGACGTGCAGATGGTGAACGTCTCGGTCAGACCGTAGGCGGCCCGGGGATCGCCCATGTCTTCCGTCTGCCCGATCAGCCGCCGCAGCGGGCTGTCGTGCATCACCCGCCGCAGCGACGACAAGTCCCGCTTGGTGGCGTCCTCGTGCTCCACCAACTCCGCTGCGGTGTGCGGGAACGAGTGCATCGTCGTCACCCGCTCCCGCTCCATGAGCTCGAGCGCCTCCCCGGCCTCGAACGCCTCCTGGCACACCATGCACGCCCCCGCCGCCAGCGTCCCGCCCAGCACGAACGCCAGCCCGGCGGTCCAGAAGAACGGGAACGGGCTGCAGACGCGGTCGTGGGGATCGAGCCCCAGCTGCTCGACCCAGCGCCAGCTCTGCACGACCGGACCCCGGTGCCGGTGCAGCACCGCCTTCGGATGGGCCGTCGTACCCGACGTGTAGATGATGAGCGCGTCGTCGCTGGGCACGACGCTCGCCGCAGCTGCGTCGAGGACGACGTCGTCGACCGTGGCCCCCGCCGCCACCGCGTCGTCCCACGCCTCCACGCTGCGCGGGCCCGGGGCCGGACCGAGGCACACGATGCGCCGCAGGTATGGGAACGCCGGCACGGCGATCCGGCCCGGCTCCGCGTCACCCAGGCCCGGGTGGTCGGCGACGAGCTCGTCGACGAACCGCCGCTTGAGCAGCGCCGGCTGGGTGACCAGGACCGACGCATCGCAGTGGCCGAGGATGTAGTCCCGTTCGTCCGCCGCGGCCAGCGTCGACACCGGCACCACGACGGCACCGACCATGCTGGCGCCGTACATGGCGATCACGAACTCGGAGCGGTTCCCGAGCAGCAGCGCGACCTTGGCGCCCTTGGTCACGCCCAGGGCCAGCAGGCCCTTGGCAAACGCCCGCACCTCGTCGTGCAGCTGCGCGTAGGTGAGCCGTCGGTCGCCGAAGACCAGCGCCTCGCGATCGGCATGGCGCTCGGCCACCTGCGCGATGAACCGGCCGTGCGTCAGGTCGGCGGCCGCCACCGGCAGGCCGAGATACCCCGGGCCCGTGTCCATCACTGTCGACCCAGGCCGGGTTCCGGTGCCCCCACGAGCGCCACCCGGTTGCCGAACACGTCGACGCCCTGTTCCATCTCGTGGTGGGCGTCCGGGATCTCCTCGAAGCGGTAGAGCTTGCCCAGGCACGGGTCGACGACGCCGCCCGCCACCAGCTCGTTGTAGGCGCGGGCCTGCTCGTCGTTGGTGCCGTGCGAGCCCTGCAAGCGCTTCTGCCGCACCCAGTGGTAGCGGAGGTCGACCACCGCGCTGTAGCCGGTCGTCCCGGCACAGATGACGACCATGCCGCCGGTCTCGCACACGAAGATGCTCGTGGGGATCGTGGCCTCGCCGGGGTGCTCGAACACGATTGTCGGGTTGCGGCGGTCGCCCAGCGCCTCCCACACCTTGGCCCCGAAGGCCCGGGCCCCGGCCGTCCACGCCTTCTGGCCCTCGGCGTCCTCCCAGTGCGGGGCCACGCCCCAGTGCGAGAGCTCGCGCCGGTTCACGTAGCCGACGGCGCCCAGCTTCTTGCAGTACTCGCCCCGCTCGTCGTCGGACACCACGGCGACGGGTCGGGCGCCGGCGGCCACCGCGAGCTGGGTCGCCTGGGTGCCAAGGCCGCCGGACCCGCCCCACACGAGCACCGGCTCGCCCCCCCGCAGCGTGTTCGGCGGCCAGCCGTGCAGCATCCGATAGGCGGTCGTGCCCACCAGCGTGGCCGCTGCCGCCTCCTCCCACGAGAGCTGCGGCCCCTTGGGCAGGCACTGGTGCGCTTGCGCCACGGTGAACTGCCCGAACGATCCGAAGTTGGTCTCGTACCCCCAGATCCGTGCCGACGGCGCCAGCATCGGGTCCTTGCCGGCGGTGACCCAGGGGTCGTCGGCGTCCCACCAGCCGTGGTGGATCACGACCTCGTCGCCCACCGCCACGTCGCCCACCGAGTCGCCGACGGCGTAGACGATGCCGGACGCGTCCGAGCCGCCGATGTGGAAGTCCCACGGCTCGCCCGCCTTCTGCCGCACGCGGATGACGTCGATCGGCAGGCCCCGGGCCGCCCACACGTTGTTGAAGTTGATCCCGGCTGCCATCACCGCCACCAGCACCTGATCGCGCGCCAGGGCCGGCACGTCGACCTCCTCGACCTGGAACGCCGTGCGCGGGTCGCCGAAGCGGTCCTGGCGGATGACCTGGGCCAGCATCCGCCTCGGCACCTCGCCGACGGGCGGCAGCTCACCGATCGACGGCGACTCGGACCCTGGCATCAGTTGTCCTCCCTGTGGTGATCGTGGTGGCGGCGACGGGCAGGCCGGCAACCCCGGCGCCCGCCAACCTCGGTCCCTCCGTGTGCAGGTGGCAGGCGGCCCAGCCGCCGGTCACCGGGAACGGCTCGGGGTCGACCTCCCGGCAGATCTCCATCGCGTACGGGCAGCGGCTGTGGAAGCGGCATCCGCCCGGGGGATCGGCCGGGCTGGGGATGTCGCCATGCAGGACGATGCGCTTGCGGGTCCGCTGCACCCGGGGGTCGGGGACCGGCACCGCCGACAGCAACGCCTCGCTGTACGGGTGCTTGGGTTCGCGGTAGAGGGACTCGGCGTCGCCCACCTCCACGATGCGGCCCAGGTACATCACCGCGATGCGATGGCTGGCGTGGCGGACCACCGACAGGTCGTGCGCGATGAGGAGGTAGGCCAGGCCGTGCTCGGCCTGCAAGTCGGCCAGCAGGTTGATCACCTGCGCCTGCGTCGACATGTCCAGCGCGCTCACCGGCTCGTCGCACACGATCAGCTTGGGGTTAAGGGCCAGGGCCCGGGCGATGGCGATGCGCTGGCGCTGGCCGCCGGAGAACTCCGCCGGATAGCGGTAGAGGTGCGTGGCGCCCAAGCCGACCTGTTCGAGCAGCGCCACCACCCGCTCGTCCCGCTCGCGCCGCCACGAGCCGCCGTGAACCTCGAACGGCTCCCCCACCACGCTGGCGATGGGCGCCAGCGGGTCGAGCGACGAGTACGGGTCCTGGAACACGATCTGCATGTCCCGGCGCAGCGCCCGCAGCTCGGGCGCGCTCGCGACCGTCACCTCACGGCCCTCGAACCGCACCGACCCCTCGTCGGCCTCGATCAGCCGCAGCACCAGGCGGCCGGTGGTCGACTTGCCCGAGCCGCTCTCCCCCACCAGGCCGAGCGTCTCCGAGGACAGGATGTGGAAGTCGATACCGTCCACGGCCCGCACGGCGGGCCCGCGCCGGGCCGGGAACGCCTTGCGGAGCCCCGAGACCTCGAGGAGGGGCGCCTCACCGGTGCCGCTCACGCCCGCACCCCCAGGTCGAGCTCGTGCTGGCGCAGGCACCGGGCGAGGCCGCCAGACGCCGTCTCCTCCAGCACCGGCGTCGCCTCGGCACACCTGTCGACCGCGTGCTCGCAGCGGGGATGGAAGCGGCAGCCGGCGGGCCAGGCGTCCGGCGTGGGAACCGCGCCGGGGATGATGTGCAGCCGGCGCTGGGTACCCGTGGACTGCGGGGTGGCTCGCAGCAGGCCGTCGCTGTAGGGGTGGCGGGGGCGGGCGAAGAACTCGTCCACCCCGGCCTGCTCCACCACCTGCCCGGCGTACATGGCGCAGACCCGGTCGCAGATGTCGGCCACGACGCCGAGGTCGTGGGTCACGAACAGGATCGCCATCCCGAGGTCGGCCTGCAGCTGCCGGAGCAGTTCGAGGATCTGCGCCTGGATCGTGACGTCGACGGCGGTCGTGGGTTCGTCGGCGATCAGCACCTGGGGATCGCACGCCAGCGCCATGGCGATCATCACCCGCTGCCGCATCCCGCCGGAGAAGGCGTGGGGGTACTCCCGCACCCGCTGCTGGGCGTGGGGGATGCCGACCACGTCGAGCATCTCGACCGCCCGCCGCCGGGCCTCGGCCCGGGACACCTCCCGGTGCGCGAGCACTGCCTCGGCGATCTGGTTCCCCACCGTGAAGGCGGGGTTGAGGCTGGTCATCGGCTCCTGGAAGATCATGGCGATCTCCTCGCCGCGCACGGCCTGCATCCGCCGGTCCGACGCCGCGACCAGGTCCTCCGAGCCTCCCAGGAGCACCGACCCGGCCCGGATGTGCAGCGAGCGGGCCAGGAGCCGCATGATCGCGAGCGACGTCACGGTCTTCCCCGACCCGCTCTCGCCGACCAGGCCCAGCGTCTCGCCCCGGCTCAAGCTGAAACCCACGTCCTCGATCAGCGTCTGTGTGTCCCCGGACCGGCCGACCGCGTCCACCGTGAGGCCCGCCACCTCGAGTACGGCCCCCACGTCAGTGTCTCCAGTGGGGCTGCGCCCCACACCGATCGCCGCCGGGCGAGCTGGCGCTCGCGCCGTCGGCCTGCCGTGCTCGCTCCGCTCGCACATCAGCCTCCACGCAGGGTGTCGCGCAGCCCGTCACCCAGCACGTTGAAGGCGAGCACCGTCAGCAGGATGGCGACGCCGGGCGGGAACACGAGCCAGTGCGCCTCGAAGATGTAGTCGTAGGCGCGGCTGAGCATCACGCCCCAGCTCGGTTCCGGCGGCTGGATGCCGAGCCCCAGGAAGCTGAGGCCCGCCTCGGCCAGGAGCCCGAAGCCGAGTGTGATCGAGGCCTGCACGATCAGCGGCGAGGCGATGTTGTGCAGGACGCGCTTGCGCACGATGTAGCTGCTGGTCGCTCCCACCGAGCGCGACGCCTCGATGTAGGTCTCCTCCTTGACGGCCAGCACCTGCCCCCGGATGAGGCGCACGAAGGTGGGGACGAAGATGACCGCCAGCGCGATGACGATGTTCCGCAGGCTCGGCCCCAGCAGGCCGGCGATGGCGAGGGCCAGCACCAGTGGCGGGATGCTCTGCAGGCCGTCGACGATCCGCATCAGCACGTTGTCGAGCCGGCCGCCGACGTAGCCGGACACCAGCCCCACCGGCACCGACACGACCAGCGCGGCGCCGACGGCGAACACGCTGGAGGCCAGCGAGATGCGGGCGCCGTGCATCAGCCGGCTGAGCACGTCGCGGCCAAGATCGTCGGTACCGAGCCAATGGGCGGCGCTGGGCGCCTGGTTGATGGCGCTGAGATCCTGCTCGTAAGGGCCCGACGGTGCGATCCACGGCGCCAGGATCGCTACGAGCACGAGCAGCACCAGGTACGCCGCCGCCACTGCGGCCGCCGGTCGCCGGACCAGCCGCCCGACGAACGACCGCAGGCGCGCGGGCGCCGTCGGCGCCACGACCGCCGGGACGTCCAGGCCCACGGCGGTCACGACACCCGCACCTTGGGGTTCAGGAACCCGTAGGTCAGGTCCACGGCGAGGTTGGCCAGGACCACGAAGACGGCGAGCATCATGATCCCGCCCTGGATGATCGGCACGTCTTGGCCCACGATCGCGTTGACCATGTACGTGCCGACGCCGGGGATGGCGAAGATCTGCTCGATGATCACCGTGCCGCCGAACAGGTAGGCGATCTGCAGGCCGAGTACGGTGACCGCCGGCATGGCGGCGTTCTTGAAGGCGTGCTTGCCCACCACCCGCACCGGGCTGAGGCCCTTGGCGCGCGCCGTGCGCACGTAGTCGGTCTCCAGCACGTCGGCGAGCGCGCCGCGCAGCTGGCGGGCGAGCGTGGCCCCCATGAGCGTCCCCAGCGCGACGGACGGCAGGATCAGGTGGCGCAGCCACTCCCACGGCGACTCGGCGAAGGCGACGTAGCCGCGGACCGGCAGCCAGCTCAGCTCGAGGCCGAACACGATGATCAGGATCATCGCCAGCCAGAAGCCGGGCATGGCGATACCGACGCTGGCGGCCGCTGTCACCGCCGAGTCGGTCCTGGTCCCCGGGCGCATGCCGCCGAGCACGCCCAGCGGGATGCCGACCAGCAGCGCGAACACGACCGATCCCAGGACCACGCTGGCGGTCACCGGCAGTCGGTCGCGCAGCTCGTCGCCCACGGACCGGCCGGTGTAGAGCGACTCCCCGAAGTCCAGCCGGACGGCATCGGCCAGCCACTCGCCGTACTGCACGACGACCGGCTCGTCGAAGCCCAGCTGCTCCCGGACTTCGGCGACCCGCTCGGGTGTCGCCGCCTCACCCCCGGCGAGCGTGACGGCCGGGTCGCCGGGGATGAGGTAGACGAGCAGGAACACGGCGACGCTCAGGACCAGCAGGAGGGGCACCAGCCCCACCAGGCGCCGGACCACGAATCGCGTCATGTCCCTGCTCGCATGGCGCTACCGGCTCCTCACTCCGCGTTGATCTGCAGCTTGGTGAAGTCGACGCCCTGGCAGTTCTCGTTCTGCACGACCTCGCCGCCGACGTTGGAGCGCGCCGCGTGCAGCAGCGGCGCATAGGCCACGGGCAGGTCCAGCGCCTCGTCGACGACGATCTGCGACCCGTCCTGGAACAACGGCTGGCGCTCGTCCTGGTCGTCCGTGGCCAGGATCTGGTCCACGAGCCCGTTCAGCTCGTCGTTGGAGTACTCGCCGAGGTTGTTGAAGTTGCCGGGCGTGAACTGCACCCGCAGCGTGTCCACGGGGTCGGGCCGCGGCGGCCACAGGATCACCGTCGCGGGTTGGCCCTTGTCGGTGAAGTAGTCCTGCACGATGTCGGTGCTCTGGACGTACTCGACGTCGATGCCGACCTCGGCCAGCTGGGCCTGGATGACCTCGGCGAAGCGGGTGAACACGGGTGTCGGCGGGACGAAGGCGGTGAACGACGGGTCGTCGACGCCCGACTCCTCGAGCAGCCGCTGGGCCTCCTCGGGGTCGTAGTCGTAGACGCCCTCGACGTCTGGGCTGTAGCCGTAGAAGTCCTCGGGGAACGGCCCCCATGCCACCGATCCCATGCCCTCGAAGACCGCAGCCAGCACGGCCTCGCGGTCGATGGCGTGGTTGATCGCCTGCCGGAACTGCAGGTTGTCGAACGGCGGCTCGGCCAGGTTCCAGTTGAGCTTGTAGTAGGACCTCGCCGGCTGCTCGGCGATCTCGATGTTGGGGTCGCCCTCGAGTCCACCCAGCAGGTCGGGGCTGATCTGCGCCATGTCGATCTCCCCCGCCAGCAGCGCGTTGGTCGTGGGCGGGCCGGCCTCGGACTCCACCAACTCGACGCCGGCGAGGTGCACCTCGTCGGCGTTCCAGTAGTCCTCGTTCTTCTCGTACGTGAGCTGTTGTCCCGGCTGGTGCTCCGTCAGGCGGAACGGACCGGCGCCCACCGGCTCGGTGTCCGCCGTCTCCAGCGCGGACGGAGCGACGATCATGCCCTCCCGCCCGGACAGGATGGCCGGGATCGAGCCGGCCACCGGCTCGGACAGGTTGATGCGCACCGTCAGGTCGTCGACGGCCTCGATGGAGTCGATCGCGGTCAGGCTGGACCCGGTCTGGGCGGCGTCGGGCGCGGCGTTGCGCTCGAGCCCGGCCTTCACCGCCTCGGCATCGAACGGCGAGCCGTCGTGGAACGTCACGCCCTCGCGGAGGGTCAGCTCCACCGTCCGCTCGTCGACCACCTCCCAGCCGTCCGCCAGGCCGGGCTCGAGCTCCCCGTTCAGCGGGTTGGTGTGGGTCAGCGTGTCGTAGATGGGCGCCATGACGAGGACGTCGCACACCGACGTGCTCGCGAACGGCGCCAGCCGACCGCTCACGCCCTGGCCGCTCAACGACACGCCGTAGCGCAGCACGCCGTTGGGGTCGAAGTCGGCGGCCTCTTCGGAGGTGTCGCCGCCTTCCGGCGTGCCGGCGCCGCCGGCGTCATCGTCGTCGCCGCACGCGGCGGCCACGGTGGCCAGGACCAGGAGAACGGCCCAGATGCGCTTGTACATGTTCCCCCCTTAAGAGCCAGCGGCCACCGCGCCCGACGGCCCGGCGACGTGGCCCTGCTGTCGTGATCCGCGACGTCGGCGCTGCCTCACTCGTTGGGCAGCGACAGCTCCGCGGTGCCCTTCGCCATGACGGCGTCGTTCTGGTTCGTCATCGTGTACTCGACGAACACGAGGTGTTGCCCCGTGCTCGGGTCGATGTCCTTGCCGGTGACCGAACCGTTCAGGAACGTGGCGTCACCGGTGAAGGCGGGATTGCGGTATTGCGCGTTGGAATGGACGATCTCGCCCCACTCGCCGGCCCAGTTGGTGAGGTAGTCGAGGATCCAGGCGCCCATGGTGGCGCCGTAGCCGTAGCCGCGAGGCAGGCCGATGAGCTGCGCGTAGCGCGGTTGCACGTGGCCCCGCGACGCGCCGTGGTAGAGGCCGTCGGCCTTGGCGGGATCGATGGCCGCCTGGCGCGGATCCCGGCTCATCTCCGGCAGCCAGCCCGCGGCGTCGGTCGTCGACACGCCCCAGTAGTCGACGGCACCCCAGATGTTCATGTTGAAGGCCCGCCACTCGGTGGTGAAGCTCATGATCGTATGGGGCCCGATGGGGCGGGTCGGCAGACGATCGCCCTCGTCCACGTCCTTCCACAGGAGCTTGTCGTGGCCCCGGAAGGTGGCGTAGTAGGCGAACTTCTGCTCCTCGATGTCCGCGAGCGCGTCGTCGCTCCACTCCGGGTCCCGCTTCTCGGAGAACTGCGCCCGCTTCCGCGCCTGCTCCGCCAGGTAGCGGATCGATGTCGACCGCTGCTTCGCCACCATCTCGCCGCGCTGGTTGATGTAGGTGGTATCCCCCCGCGAGAACATGGTGGGCCCGGCGAACTTCGTCTCGGTGACGCGGTAGTCGTAGAGCATCCGCTCCTGTCGGAGGTGGTCACCGGGCTCGATGCCGGGACCGAAGAACCACCACTCGTCGCCGCCGAAGATCATGTGCGACCCAGGGATCGTCCCCTGGATGGCCGGCGTGGCGCCGTGGCCGACGTCGGTCCCCACCGCGAACGACTGGGGGGCGACGATCCGGCCGAAGCGGCCCTCGGCGGCGAAGCGGTCGTCGTAGTACTGCGGGTTGGGGTTCTGCATCCCCTGGGCCCAACGCCGGATGTCGTTGACGTGCACGGGGTCCTTGAGATAGCCACCACCGAGCGGCACGCCGACCCAGCGGTCGACGTCCGTGGTGTCGAGCGTTACGTCCCCCATGCGAGAGCCCCTCCTGGCGGTACCCGGTTCCCGTGCTCGGCAGTTCCGAAGAATTGTCGCCTTTGATCTATAAGAATGCAAGTTTGCAGCTGACAGCTGCGTCAGCGCCGCCACGGCGTGGGTGGCCGGGTCACTAGTGTTCCGGCCGAGCGGGACACGCCGGGAGTGCAGCGGCGCCCGCGAGTCGTTGCTGGGAGTGTGAGGCGGTATGGGTCGATCGTCGCGGTCATGGTCGGGCGGGCGCGCGAAGTCGCTGGTCGCGGCGGCGGTCGGTGCGCTGGCGGTGGCGGCCGTGGTCGCCCGCCGCCGGGGCGGGTCGCAGCCGGTCCAGCCAGGACCGGTCGCAGACGTATCGCCGGCGCCAGGCCCAAAACCTGTGGCGGATGAGCCGGCCCCCGATCGACATCCCGCGCCCGACGAGGTGCCCACGTTTCTGGTGACGGAACCCGTCGACATCCGACCGATCCCGTCACCAGAAGTGCCCGATCACCGACGGCCCCACCGCCGCGCGGCCGTGGCCATGGGGCTGGCGCTGCTGGGCATCGTGGCCGCCATCGCGATCGCCGCGGTCGTCGTCGGCGGGGACGACGACCAGCCCCGGCCGGTGAGCGCCGGCGGCACCGTGACGACGGCGACCGAGCCGACGACCACCACGGCGCCCACCGAGGCGAGCGCCGACGACGCCTTCGCGCTCGCCGCCGACCGGCTGGTGTCCGCCGGATCGTTCGCCTACGCAGGGACGACCAGCGCGATCGACGTCAGCCACGTGCGCCCCGGGCTGTGGCTCGCCGTCGACCTGACGGTCGAGGGCGAGGTGTCGACGACGGGGTCCCGGCTGCACGAGGTCGCGGTCGACGCCACCGGCCAGGCAGTCGAGACCGTCACCGACGGACCCACCGTCTGGGGCCGGCAGGCCGCGACGCCGGCGGCGCTCGGCGACGCACTCTACCTGCCCATCACCGAGGACAGTGGCGAGGACGCGGCCGCCAAGGGCATCGCCCTCCTGCCCACCTGGCTGCGGTCGACCGTCGATCGGCACGACGCCGGCACCGACGCCCTCGGCCGCCGCCTGCTGCGGGCCACCCTGCCAGCCGACGTGCTCGGCGAGGTCGTGGACGGCCGGCCTGCGGCAGACGCCGACGTGGCGTTGACGCTCGACGCCGCCGGCGATCCGGTCCACGTCGAGGTCGTCTCGGTGCCGACGGGGCCGCCCCTGCGCCTCGCGCTCGACCTCTCCCGGATCGGCGAAGCGGTCACCATCGATCTGCCTTGATCCCGTGCACCGCGGGCAGGATCGAGGCCACGGCGTCGAGGGTCGCGTCGTCCCACGGGCCCCGGGGCCCGATGATGGCGTGGTCGATGCCGACGGCCGCCAGGTCCTCGAGATGGCCGAGCAGCTCGCGAGCCCCGCCCCGGTCGTCGGCCGGGTCGAACAGCGTGGCCGTGGTCGCCTCGATCTCGGCGGGGTTCCGGCCGACGTCCTCGCAGTGCGCCCGCAGGACCGCGAGCTTGCGGGCCAGGTCGTCCTGGAACCCGCTGCCGGGGATGTCGAACAGGTTGCAGGCGTCGGCGTACTGAGCGACGCCCGACAGCGTGGCGTTCGCCCGCTCCGGCGTGGCCGACCTGCGGGCGGCGGCCGCGAGCTATCCGGGCGACCGCGGCATCCAGGAGCTGGTGACCGAACTGCTGGCCACCTCGCCGCGCTCTGCCGCCATGTGGGAGGAGCACGAAGTGGCCGTGCGGCGCGGCGTCACCAAGCGCGTCGACCATCCGCTCGTCGGCCAGGTCGAGGCCAGTTGCCAGGTCCTCCACATCCCCGACACCGACCAGCGCCTGGTCCTCTACGTCGCCGCGCCCGGCACACCGTTCCGGGACGCGCTGCAGCGGTTGCGGGCGCTCGACGACCCCAGACCAGCGTTACCGACTTCTCGCGCCTGAATTGGTGGCTGGGGCGGCCGTTCCAGGCGCGAAGACTGCTCCGTCGCCACGGCTGAGCCGCAGCTCGGCGCGTGCCAGGGAGCGGCCGAGGCTGCGAGGATCGTCCCCGAACGCCACGAACATGGTGCGAGCCGAGGCGCGCAGGGCCGCCGCCGCCTCGTCGGCGGACAGCAGATGGGCGAGCTGGAGCGACACGACGCCGTGGAGCATCGCCCACACCTGCGTGGCCAGATCGACGGAGTCAGCGCGATCGAAACGTCCGCCGTCGATGCAACGCTGCACGCCGGCCACGCACTGAAGGAACGTGTCGCTACCGGCACCCGCGTCGCGGGCGTCGACCGGTCCGTCCATGAACATGGCCCGGTACAGGTCGGGGTGGGTGGTGCCGTTCGTGTAGTAGGCCCACCCAAGCACGAGGAAGTCGGCGACCGGATCGCCCGTGGCTTCCACGGCGCCGAGGCGTGCCCCGAGCCGGGCGAATCCCTCCCGACGCACCTCGCGTCGGAGCTCGGCCATGCCGCCGAAGTGCGTGTACACCGCCATCGTCGACACGCCGACCGCTTGCGCCAGCCGGCGGAGCGTGAGCTTGCCCGACCCCTCGGCGGCGGTGATGCGCGCTGCGGTCTCCAGCAGCGCGGTGCGGACGTTGGGGTCGGGTGGCTTGGGACTCACCGTTGACAGTATGCCATAGCAGTGCTATTCCTTTCCATAGCACTGCTATGGAAAGGCGCGGTCATGACTCGGAACCGCTACCTCGAGGGCAACTTCGCCCCCGTGCGCGAGGAGGTCACCGTCACCGACCTGCCGGTGACGGGCACGATCCCCGGGCACCTCGACGGGCGCTACCTGCGCACCGGCCCCAACCCGGTGGTCGCACCCGATCCTGCGGGCTACCACTGGTTCCTCGGCTCCGGGATGGTGCACGGCGTGCGCCTGCGGGACGGCGCGGCGGCCTGGTACCGGAACCGCTGGGTGCGGTCACGGGACGTGGCCGAGGCCCTGGGCGAGACACCCCGGCCAGGGCCAGTCTTCGCCGGCTTCGATGCCTCACCCAACACCAACGTGATCGGCCACGCCGGCCGCACGTTCGCCATCGTCGAGGCTGGGGGACGCCCCTACGAGCTCACCGACGAGCTCGACACAGTCGGGCCGTGCGACTTCGACGGCACGTTGCCCGGCGGCTACACCGCGCACCCCCACCGCGACCCGGCGACCGGCGAGCTGCATGCGATGTCCTACTTCTTCGGGTGGGGCAACAAGGTGCAGTACTCGGTGCTCGGCACCGATGGTCGCGTGCGGCGCACCGTCGACATCGAGGTGGGCGGCAGCCCGATGATGCACGACTTCTCGCTCACCGAGCGCCACGTGGTCCTCTACGACCTGCCGGTGACGTTCGACCTCGACGGCGTGGCGAAGGCGGCACCACGGCCGTTCGGTCGACCCAGCCGCTGGCTGGCGGGGCGGTTCATCGGGAAGCGCCCCATCCCCGAGGCGGTCGTCGCCGCCATGATGCGCAGCGGTGGCGACGCTGGCTTCCCCTACGTGTGGAACGCGGACTACCCGGCGCGCATCGGCGTCATGCCCCGCGACGGTGGCAATGCCGACGTGCGCTGGTTCGACGTCGAGCCCTGCTACGTGTACCACCCGCTCAACGCCTTCGACGACGGCGACGACCGCATCGTGCTCGACGTCGTGCGCCACCCGAAGATGTTCGCCGCCGAGCGCAGCGGCCCCGACGACGGGACGCCGACGCTCGATCGCTGGACCGTCGACCTGTCGGCACGCAAGGTCGTCGAGGAGCGGCTGGACGACCGCGGGCAGGAGTTCCCGCGGGTCGACGAACGGCTCACGGGTCGCCGACACCGTTTCGGTTACGCCGTCGGCGTCCAGCAGGCCGAGCCCACGTCGGTGCTGCTCAAGCACGACCTGGCGTCCGGCCACACGGCCGAGTGCTCGTTCGGCGAGGGCGCCCGTGCCAGCGAGTTCGTCTTCGTGCCGTCGGGGCCGCAGGCCGACGAGGACGACGGTGTGCTCATGGGCTTCGTGTACGACGCCACTTCCGACCGCAGCCGCCTGGAGCTGCTCGACGCCGGATCGCTCGAGACCGCCGCGTCGGTGCCGCTGCCGGTCCGAGTCCCCCACGGCTTCCACGGCAACTGGGTGGACGCCTGATTCCCTGACGCCCCGGGGATCGTGAGCGACGCGGGCTCGGCGCGTCGACCGCTCCGGCCGCCTACCGTCGTGGTTCCGACGAGCATCGGAGTGGCCATGCGCAGTGACGCCACAACCGTGAAGGACTACCTGGCCGAGCTCCCCGTCGACCGGCGGGAGGCGATCAGCGCCGTGCGGGACGTCATCGTCGAGAACCTGCCACCTGGCTACGAGGCAAGGTCCTCCAAGGTGATGCTGCCGAAGCCGTCGCTCGCCTGAAGCAGCAGGACGGGGCCGATCTGCAGGTGATCGGCAGCAGCGAGCTGGTCCAGTTCCTGGCCGAGCACCAACTGGTGGACGAGTTTCGCCTGATGATCGACCCAGTCGTCGTGGGCGGCAGCAAGCGCCTGTTCCGCGACGACGGGATGCTCCGCGCGCTGAGGCTCCTCGAGAGCCGCCCGACGACGACCGGCGCCATCATTGCGACATACGTGCCGACCGAGCGCTGATCGAGGATGTCGCTTCTCGAGGTTGATGGGATTGGAGGGTCTCAGCGATCCGGGGACTCCCCGAGGGTGTCGGCCACGTAGGCGTCGCGTTGACCCATGGGTTCGGGGCGGCCCGTGGTGGTGTCCCGGGCGGTCTGACGCTCGAGCTCGGCGTTGAGCTCGGCGCCCGCGATGGCCACATAGGCGCTGATGTACAGCCACAGCATCACCACGACTACGGCGCCGAGGGCTCCGTAGGTCTCGTTGTACCGCCCGAAGTTTGCCGTGTAGACGGTGAAGCCCACCGAGGCGACTACCCACACCAACGTGGCCACCACCGCACCGGGCGACACCCAGTTCCAGCGCGCCCCGGAGCGATCGGGCGCATAGCGGTACAGGATGGCCAGTGCGACCATCGCTCCGGCGGCGAGCAGCGGCCACTGGATGACCAGCACGACCGCGCGGAGCACCCTCATGGAACCATCCCCGGACAGCGAGTTGGGTGCCACGACCAAGGCGGCCAACGCCACCAGCAGGCCCAGCACGGCACCGATGGTCAAGAGCAGGGCGAGACCCCGGAGCCGCAGGAACCCCCGGGTCTCCTCCTCGTCGTAGGCGCGGTTGATGGCCGCGATGAGGTGCTTCATCCCACTCGATGCCGACCACAACGCCACGACGAGACCGACTAGGGCACCCAGGCGCAGGCCCTGGGGCGAGCTGTCGACGATAGACGAGAGCTGCGACTCGACCAGGTCGCGAACCTCTCTGGGCGCGGCGGCGAGGACGTCGTCGAGGTTGCGTTGGATGTCGGCGGGATCGGCGACCAGCCCGTACAGCGACACGAGGGCGACGAGGGAAGGTACGAGAGCGAGGAGCGCGAAGAAGGCGACCCCAGCCGCGAGCAGCGGGACGTCGTTGCGCTTGACCTCCTGCTTCACGCGGATCAAAACGTCACCCCACCCCCGCGGCGGGATCGCGGTCGGGCGACCGGCCGAACGCCCGCGCTCCAGGTCCTTCCTCAGGAAGGCCCGTTGCCCATACGCCATGTGGCGGAGCTACCCGCTGGTCGCCGGTTCACTCCCGCAATTACCGGGGAGCACTCCAACCTCAACAAGCGCGTCACCGGCGGCGAGTGGCCATGGCCGTCGTGGCCGGATGAGGAGGTTGTCGTGGACGAAGACAGGGTGTGGAAGGCCGTGGCCACCGGTGCGGCAGTGGGTGCGGCGTCGCTTACGAGGCCGCTCGTGGAGCGGACCTGGCGGGCGGTCGTCGGATCCGGGCCGCCGGGGAACCCGGCCCATGAGGACGTAGCGTGGCGAGACGCGATCCTCTGGGCGTTGGTCACCGGTGCCGTCGTCGGGTTGATCCGCTTGGTCGCCCAGCGGAGCGCCGCCGGTGCGTGGCAGAAGGTGCAGGGCCGCTACCCCGAGTCGCTGGCGTCCACCCGCCCGTAGGCCACCGCTGGCGCCGTCACTCCCTGCCGCCGGCCAATCGGTCGGCGACCGCAATTCTTGGCCGGTGGGCCGGCGACGCCAGGCGATCGACCGCCTTTCAGTCGCCCCGTCGACGCCGCCGCTTCCGCACCAGCCGGAGGACCATCAGCAGGACGATGCCCCCCACGATGACCGGTGCCGGGCGCCGTCTGACGCGTTCGGCGACGTCTCCGCCGCGCTGCTTCACCTCCCCGCCCACGTCCCGGGCTCGGCGCTTGACCTCGTCGGCTTTGGCTGACGCCTGGGCCTTGACGTCGGTCTTCGCGGAAAGCGCGCCGATGGTCTCGCCGAGCTCCTCTCGGGTCTGTTCGATCTCGTCCCGGATCGCTTCGCTGTCCGAAGGCTCTGGCGGCGTGGGTAGCGGCTCGCCCGAGGGCCCGGGATCTCTGCTGCTCATCGGCCAGCCTTCTCCTTGATGTGCTGAAGGTCGTCGTGCATGCTCGCCGTCACCTGCTCAGGCGTGGGTGGCAGACCCTCGGCAGCTTTCCTCCGGCCAACGAGCGCGAGAATTCCCCCGATCACAACCAGTGCGGCGCCGACGATCAGTGCGGCAAGCCACGGCTCCAGCGCTGTAGCCACGCCCAATACGGCTGCACCGACCAGAGTCGCACCACCGTAGAACGCGACGAGGCCTCCGGCGCCCACGAGGCCGGCGCCCATTCCGATCCGACGGGCCTTTTCCTTCAGCTCGGTTTGGGCGAGGCGGAGCTCCTGGTGGATCAGGTCTGCGGTCTGCCGAGAGGCGCGCTGCACCAACTCGCTGACCGACTCGTCGCCGAAGTCGGTCCGCTCGCCCCCCGGGTGGTTCACGCCGGCCATGGCGGGTCGCTACCCCCGATGGCCTGCGGAAAACGGCCGCTGACGGTGTGCCAGCGGTTCGAGTCGGAGATCGTCGTCCACCCCGGGCTCGGTGCCAGTGGTACGGCGGTACTCCAGACTCTGCCCTTCGCAGCAGAGTGCCATCTACCAGCGCCGTTGATCGCTCGGGGGGCAGGGCTCGAACCTGCAACAACCGGCTCCAAAGGCGAGTCGGGATCGTCCACGGGATGCCTCCCGGTCCGCTGAGCTGCGTGTGTTCTGTTCGTCGGTCCGTACAGTGCTGTCTAGTTAGGGTACGTAAGCTCCAGACAAGCACCTGGATAAGCACCTCAGATCGTCGGGTCGTCCGCTTGCCGTGGAACCATGAGCCTGCCACTCAGGAGGCGCCGGTCGATCGTCCAGGACGTCGACGGCAGTCCGGTGAGCTGGTTGCTTTCGGGGGCCCGTCCACCCAGTGCTACCGAGTCCATGGGTTCCGATGGGTATCGCACTGTTGATGGGTAACAGAGTCCACCCAACGGCGAACCTGGGGGTGCCCGCTGGCGGCCAGCACGTTGCGTGGCTGAAGTGCGGTCTGGTGGCATGGCCCGGACGACGCGGATCACCGAATCGGTGCCCGAAGCGTTGGGTGCAGCAAACGCCAGATCGCCGGGTTCCACGTGCGCCTTGCACCGGCCCGCCGAGTGTTCTGTGTGGCCGCGGACGAACGATCTGGGTGCTCGCGATCTGAGCGCGCGTTCTGGCGCGGATCGCGTATACAACGCTGTCGCGGATCGGCAGATCTGTGCTGCCGCGACGTCTCGTAGCATGGTTCGCGCTGCGCCGGGGGATGCGGGTGCACGCCGCACGAGAACCGTCGTTCTGTATGCACTCTGAACGTCGTCTCAAGTACCGGGCTCGAACGGACCCGGTTCGGAGAAGCCCTCGATCGATTCGACCCTTGCGTAGTTCTCGGCGATGCTCTCGGGTGTCAGATTTGGATCGTAGAAGCCAGGTCCCATGACGATAGCGATACGTTGGATTGCTCCGGCTCCGATGTTGTAGATCTTGTTCGTCTCCGAACAACTATCGCTTGCGAGCCAGACAATCGCTGGCGCAACAGCCTCAACCGGCATCGTGGTTTTTCCATCTGCCTCAGGGGTGCGGGATCCCGCGGCCGGATGCATTCTCGTGTACCCGACTGGCGAAACGGTGTTCACGAGAATCCCATGCTCGGCACCTTCAATTGCAAGGATGCGCATCAATCCGACTACTGCGCACTTGGCCGCCGCGTAGGTGGCTTGGCCACGCAATCCGAACAGGCCGCTGACGGACGTCACGAGGACGATCTTCCCGTGGCGCTGTGCGGCGAAATGCGGCCAAGCTGCCTTCACCGTGCTAACCGGCCCGCCTAGGTGCACGCGCCAATAATGATCGAAATCGGCAAGGGTGGCGTCCTCGAATGGCTGGCTTCCGCAGATTCCAGCGTTGTTCACGAGAAGATCTATTCTGCCGAAATGCTCGATGGTCATCGCGATCAGGTCACTGCCACCTTCAGGGGTGGAAACATCGCTGTCATTCGCGATTGCCTCGCCTCCACGTGACCGAATGAGCTCGGCCACCTGTTTCGCGATCGTGGAATCTTTCCCGAATCCCGATACGTCGGTCCCCAGGTCGTTCACCACAACTCGGGCACCGCGTTCGGCCAGAAGTTCGACGTATGCCCGCCCCAGCCCGCGGCCTGCCCCAGTCACAACCGCGACCTTCCCCACCAACGAAATTCGTTCGGTCATGATTACGACCCTCCGCGGGCGTTCAACCCCTCAGCCTAGGCCCGCCGACTGCGACGGGTGAGGTGTCCGGGCGTCCGCCTCCGCCCATAGTCGACGTTACGCGTCGACGCCGTCCGCCGCGGTCA
>DASQUK010000288.1:0-22025 GCA_035641315.1 Acidimicrobiales bacterium
GGGAGCGATGAACGTCGCTCTGGGGGCGCGGGCGGACCACCTCGACCGCGCCGTTGCCCTCCGCCGCAGCCGGTGGCTCAACGCCGCGACCATCGCGTGGAACGGCGTCGAAGGCGCAGTGGCAGTGGCCGCCGGCGTGGCGGCGGGCTCGGTGAGCCTCGTGGGGTTCGGGGCGGACTCGGCCATCGAGGTCTCGGCCGCGGTCGTGCTGACATGGCGCCTGCACCAGGACCGACCCGGGCGCTGCATGCAGGAGACCGATCGGTGGGCGACGCGGCTGATCGCAGTCAGCTTCGCTGTGCTGGCCGCCTATGTGGCCGTCGACGCGGCACGGGATCTCGCGGCCGGCACCCACCCGGAGGCGAGCGTCGTCGGGCTGACCGTGGCGACCCTGTCGCTCGTGGTGATGCCGCCCCTGGCGATCGCCAAGCGGCGCCTGGCCCCGGCGCTGGGCTCCGCCGCCGTCGTGGCCGATGCCCGCCAGACCAACCTCTGTGCCGTACTGTCGGCCGTTCTCCTGGTCGGCCTGGCCGCCAACGCCGCGTTCGGCTGGTGGTGGGCCGATCCGGCGGCCGGCCTGGGCATCGCCGCCTTGGCGGCGGTCGAGGCGAGCCGGACGTGGCGGGCACAGTCGCTGGCGGACACCTGCTGCGGATGACTCATCGGTCGGCCGCAGCGGATGCCAGCGCCGCCCGCTGGTCCGAGTAATGGGCCGTCTCGTAGGCGACCAGCGCCGACAGCACGGCGAGCACGGTCGCCAGCGCGGCGAGGGCCGGCACCTCGGCCGCCACGGGCCACGCGATCACTAGCGCCACGGCGCTGAGCAGTCGGGCGACCTTGACCTTCCCCGCCAGCGCGAACCAATGGATGGCCACGCCGACCAGGTAGGCGGCGGGGCCCACGCACAATGCCCCCGCCGTCGACGCGTCGAGCGACTCGCCGTCGACGGTATGGGCGATCGCCTCCTCGATCCCGAACGCGCTCACGACGATGCCGGCGATCACAACGAAATGGGCGTACGTGTACGCCGAGATCGCCGTCCGGACCCGGTCGACGCCCTCGAGGCGGGCCAGAGCCTGCCGCGCGGCACCGGCCGACATGTCGAAGTACAGCCACCACAGCGCCGTGGCGATCAAGATCGCGAACGCCACGGCGCCCAACAGCGACCAGCTGACGGGGTGGTCGGCGGCGCCGCCGCCGATGGCGACGATCGACTCGCCCAACGCCAGGATGACGACCAGGCCGTGGCGCTCGACCCAGTGGTCCAGGCTGTGCAGGCGCCAACCGCCGCCACGCCGCGACGTCACGTAGGTCCCCGACCAGTCGGCGGCGAGCGCCAGGGCCCACAGGGCCGTCTGGCCGGCCCCGCCCACCACGGCGCCCGCGACCAGCAGGACGACACCGGTGCCCAGCGGAGCGAACGTGAGCCGGAGCTGGCGCCACAGGCCCTCGTCGCCGCGGGCGGCGGCGAAGTAGAGGCCCATGTGCACTCCCCGCACGACGATGTACGCCACCGCCAGCACCAGCGGCCCGTCGAGGCCGCCCGGCAGGTCGTCCCAGGCCTCGGGCGTCGCCAGTGCCACGACGAAGATCGCGATCATGGCGACGACCATCCCGCCGCGCACCAGTCCCACGTCGGCCTGCGCCTGGTTGCCCAGCCACGCGTACGAGCTCCACGACCACCAGATCAGCGCCAGAACCAGGATCCCCCGGGCGATACCGACGGCGTCGTGCGACTCGGTGAGGTAGGCCGTCACCTGGGTGATGGCGAAGACGAAGACGAGGTCGAAGAACAGCTCGAAGGTCGTGACCCGGTGTCCCTCGGCGACGAGCCGCACCCGTCCGGACGTGCCCGTTGGGTTCATTCGGCCATTATCGCCACGCGCCCACCCGGGTGGCTGGCCCTGGCGCCCGGTCCAGGTATGTCGACCGGGCCGGATCCGCTCCGACGTTGTTGGATGAGGGGGCGCCGACCGGCCGACCGCGGCCGCGGGCCCTGGCCCCGACCCGTGAGGGGATGACAGCGTGAAGTACCTCCTGATGATCCACATGAACCCCGCCGTGTTCGAGACCTTGTCCGAGGCGGAGCGGACCGCGGTGGTGGACGCCCACGACGAGTTCCAGAAGCGGACGAGGGAGTCGGGGGAGCTGGTCGGGTTCGCGGCACTGGCGGATCCGTCGAACACCACCACGGTGCGGGTGCGGGGCGATGTGCCCGCCGTGACGGACGGGCCGTACCTGGAGGTCAAGGAGCACCTGGCCGGGTTCTACGTCGTCGACTGTGAGACGGTCGAGCGCGTCAACGAGCTGGCGGCGATGGTCCCGGACGCCCGCTTCGCCGCGGTGGAGGTGCGGCCGGTCATGGAAGACGCTGGTCTGGAGATGTGAAGGCGCTGCACCCGACCACTCCCCGCTCACGGGTCCTGTCGCCTCCGGTGCGGCGCCTACCGCCGTCGTCGCCTGCTAGGCGCCGACAGCGGCGCCGCATCCTCAGCGCCACCCGTTCGCTCCCGCCCTGCATCGCCGGCGTCGATGGCCTCGGGCTCCGACGTTTCGTCTCCCGCTCTCGCCGCCCGCGGCGGCGGGCCGCTCGGGCCCAGGGGCCGAGTCGAGGCTCGTCATGAGGGCGGAGGCCCACCTCGACGATCTGCTGCGGCAGTTGGCGCCGCAGGTGCTCGGCGCGCTCGTCCGGCGTTACGGGCACTTCGACGCGTGCGAGGACGCGGTGCAGGAGGCGCTGCTGGCGGCCGCCGTCCAATGGCCCGACCGGGGCCTGCCCGACAACCCGCGCGCTTGGCTCATCACGGTTGCGTCGCGCCGGTTGACCGACCGGCTGCGCAGCGACTCGGCGCGCCGTCGCCGCGAGGACACCACCGCCGCCCTGGCGCCGCCGGACGCGCAGCTGGCGCCCGCCCCGGGCGACGGCTCCCCGCCCGAACACGACGACACCCTGACGCTGCTGTTCCTGTGCTGCCATCCCGAGCTGTCGCCCGCCTCGCAGATCGCCCTCACCCTGCGCGCCGTCGGTGGCCTGACCACTGCGGAGATCGCACGGGCGTTCATGGTTCCCGAGGCGACGATGGCCCAACGGATCAGCCGGGCCAAGCAGCGGATCAAGGCCGCCGGCAGCTCGTTCGGCATGCCGCCCGAGCCCGAGCGCGCCGAACGGCTGCGCGTCGTCCTGCACGTGCTCTACCTGATCTTCAACGAGGGCTACACGGCCAGCTCCGGGCCCGACCTGCAGCGCAGCGAGCTCACCGGCGAGGCCATCCGGCTCACCCGGGCCGTGCACCGCCTGCTGCCCCAGGATGGCGAGGTGGCCGGCCTGCTGGCGCTCATGCTGCTGACCGATGCCCGGCACCCGGCCCGCACCGGACCCGACGGGGGACTGGTGCCGTTGGCGGAGCAGGACCGCAGCCTCTGGGACCAGGAATCCATCCGTGAGGGCATCGCGCTCGTCACCGGAGCGCTGTCGTCGGGCCCGCCCGGCCCCTACCAACTGCAGGCGGCGATCGCCGCCGTCCATGCTGAGGCGACCCGGGCAGAGGACACCGACTGGCGCCAGATCGTCGGGCTCTACGTGCTGCTCGAGCGTGTCGGGCCCAATCCCATGGTCACGCTCAACCACGCCGTGGCGGTGGCGATGGTGAAGGGACCGGAGGCCGGGCTCGAGCTGCTGGCCTCCCTGGACGCCGACGACCGGATGGCCCGCCACCATCGCCTCGACGCCGTCCGCGGCCACCTGCTGGAGATGGCGGGCGATACCGCGGCGGCCATGGCCAGCTACCGGAGGGCCGCCCGCCGCACCACTAGCCTGCCCGAGCGCCGCTATCTCGAGGCCCGGGCGGCCCGGCTCGCAGCGCCGGGCGAGTAGCTCTGACGACTGGAGGACGCAGGAGGACGATGGTCACGCTGCACCCCGACGCTCGCTGTGGTTGCGGCCCGGACCGACCTCAACGGTCGGTTCGGGCCGATGCGCGCGAGAGGGAGGCGGGGCAGCGGGTGGCGCCGAGGATGTGGGCCGCTGCCGGCGCTTCATCGCGCCCGGCGGCGCCAGGGCCCGAGCGGCCCGGCGGCGAAGCCGCCAAGAGCGGGAGCTGCAGCGTCGGAGCCCCACACCGCAGGCGACAGGACCCGCAGGCCCGCCGGAAGTAACCCCGGAAGGAACGCATGGAGGAGCGCTACGAGCCCCGCACCATCGACGTCGATCGCGACGCGGCGGTGACGATCACGTTCCACGACGGCCACGTGGCGCGGTTCGACCTGCTGCGGTTGCGGCGCAACTGCCCGTGCGCCACGTGCCGGGGCCTGCGGGACCGGGGCGAGGACCCGTGGCCACGGCCGGGGAGCCCGACGCCGCTGGCGGTCACCGATGCCAACCTCCACGGGGCCTGGGGCCTCGTGATCACCTGGAACGACGGTCACGCCACCGGCATCTACCCCTTCGAGTCGCTGCGCCGCTGGAGCGAGGGCGAGGCCCACCGGGCGTTCGGCCCGGACTCGGGTTTGGGCGGGGCCGAGCCGGAGGGCTGACGAGCTGGCGAGCCAGCGCTAGCAGACCTCGATGAGCCGGGGGTAGGGATTGATCGCTGCGCCTCCGCCGGGGTGGAACTCGAAGTGCAGGTGCGGCGCGCTGGCCGACGCGTTGCCGCTGCTGCCGACGTACCCGATGACGGTGCCCCGCTCCACATGTCCGGCGCCGACGTTCTCGTACGCCGACAGGTGCGTGCCGTAGTAGGTGTTCCCGTCGTCGCCGTAGACCCACCAGCTCATGCCGCCCAGGCTGCTGGTCCGGTGCTCGACCCGGCCACTGACCGGCGCGACCGTCGGCGTGCCGTGCGCGGCCATCATGTCGGTGCCCTTGTGGGTCCGGCCGCCGGACCGGGCGGCGCCCCAGCTGTCGGTGAAATGTACGGACCCCTGCACCGGGCACTTCCAGATCCCCAGCAGGGCCTTGCGCCGCTCCTCGGCGGCGATCGCCTCGAGAGCGGCCTCATGGGCCGCGGCGGCCTCGGCCGCCTCCAATCGGGGGCCGAGCTCGGCCCGGAGCCGCTCCAGCTCCTCGGCCCGGGCGGGATCGGTCGCCCGCAGGGTCTCGAGATCTGCGGGGTCCAGCTCGATCCGGTCCTTGAGCGCCTTCACGAACTGCACCTGCTGGCTGACGGCCGATTCGAGGTCGACCAGCGCCGCCTCGGCCTCCGCCTGGGCCGCCTTGGCCTCGGCGACGGCCTCTTCCTGCGTGGCCCGGTGCGCCTTCAGATCGGCGCGCAGCTCGTCGAGCTCGGCCAGGTCGGCGGCCCAGGCGTCGTTCTGCATGCTCAGGACCGCCTCGCGCAGCGACATCTCGGCCACCGTCTCGGCGGTCAGGACCTCGAAGGCGGTCATCGACGGCGGGCTGATGAAGGCGTCGATCGTGACCTCGTCCATCTGCGCCGTGAGCCCTTCGATCTGGCGCTCGGTCTCGGTCACCGCCGCGTCCCGGTCGGCAAGCTTGCTCACCGCGTCGGCCACCGCGGCCTCGGCGGACTCGAGTTGGGCGAGCTGCTGCTCGATGTTGGCCTCCAGCCGGTCGAGCGCCGCCCCCGCCGTCCCGGCCCCGCCGGTCAACTGGCTGGTCTCGGCCCCGACCAGGGTGCGGCTTGCCGCCTCGACCGGCCCGCTGTCATCGTCGGGCGGGTCCTCCTGCGCGGGTCCGGCGCTCGCGGCCGACGGCAGCGAGACGAGGCCCGCGACGACGCCCGCGATCAGGCAGCGCCGCAGCGGCCGCCAAGGGTTCTCCCTCTCCCCAGCACCCATGTTGGAACGACACGGTAACAAACGGCAGCCCTACGCCGCGTCAGTGGTTGGGGCAGGCGGCCGCCGCCAGCGGATAGGGGTTGACCGGCTCGCCACCGCCCGGGTGGTACTCGAAGTGGAGGTGGGGCGAGCTGGCCGACGCGTTGCCGCTGCTGCCGACGTAGCCGATGACCGTGCCCGCGGCCACCCAGCCGGCGCCCTGGTTGGCATAGCCGGAAAGGTGGGTGCCGTAGTAGGTGTGGCCGTCGTCGCCGTAGACGTACCAGCTCAGGCCGCCGAGGCTGGAGCCCCGGTGCTCGACCCGCCCGCTGACGGGCGCCACGGTGGGCGTGCCGGCGGCGGCCATCATGTCGACGCCCTTGTGGATGCGGCCGCCCGAGCGGGCGGCGCCCCACGTGTCGGTGAAGTGGACCGGCCCCTGCACCGGGCACACGATGCCGCCGCCGGAGGTGAGAGGACTGGACGGGGCGGAGCCGCCCTGGTTCGCTGCGGCGGCCTGCGCCTCGGCCTCGCGTCGCTCGGCTTCCTGTCGCTGGGCCTCGGCCAGCCGGGCGAGCGCATCGGCGTACTCCTCGGCCTGCCGCATCTCGTCGAGCTCGGCGGTCAACTCGTCGTTGCGGGCGGCCAGCAGCGCCGCCAGGGCCGGATCGCTGGCGGCCAGCCGGGCCGCCTCCGCCGACTCGGCGTCGAGCCCCCGGGTCAGCGCGAGAACGAACTCGTCCTGCCGACTCATGGTGTCCTCGAGGTCGGCGAGCGCAGCCTCCGCTTCGGCCCGGGCCGCCTCCGCATCCCGGCGGGCCCGTTCCTGCGCCGCCTCCTGCTCCTCGAGCTTGCTGCGGGCGCTGTGGAGCTCGGCCAGCACGTCGGCGCTGGCGTTGGCCTGGACGTCCAGCATCCCGTGCCGGATGGTGGCCTCGGCGGCGTCGGGGGTGGCGAGCACGTCAAGGGCATCCTGCGCGGGCGGGTTGACGAAAGCGTCGACCACGACCTCATCGCTGCGCGCGGTCAGTTCCTCGATGCGCCGGTGCGTCTCGCTGACGGCGACGTCGGCGTCGACAAGGGCGTCGACGGCATCGGCCATGGCCTTCTCGGCGGCGTCGACCCTCTCGACGTGCTCGGCGATCGTGGCCTGCAGATCGTCGAGTTGGTCGGTCAGCGTCGTGGTGGCGTCGGAGGCGACGAGCACCTGGGGCCCGCTGGGAGCGGGTTCTGTCGTGCCGGGATCGCCGTCGGGCGGCTCCTCCTGGGCTGGCCGGGACGGCGCGGCGCCGGCGGCCGTGGGAAGCCCCAGCAGCCCCATGACGAGGGCAGCGGCGCTGAGGCCGGCGACTCGGCGGCGCCACGCCCGTTGACCGTTGTGGATCATCCGTTCCCCCGGTTCGGCGAGCAAGCTCGTCCCCAGCTGGGCACCAGCCGGGAGGTGGACTGACGCGCAACCGTAACAAAGCCGGCCCGCCGGTGTCATGGTCCGGCGTTCGATGCTTACCTGGGAGGACACCGGGCGACGGAGGAGGGGACCGTGATGGCAGTACCGTTCGAGCTCGGAGGGATCAACCACCTGGCGCTGGTGTGCCGCGACATGGCCCGCACGGTGGACTTCTACGGCAACGTGCTGGGCATGCCGTTGGTCAAGACCATCGAGCTGCCAGCCGGCATGGGGCAGCACTTCTTCTTCGACTGCGGCGGCGGTGACTGCCTGGCGTTCTTCTGGTTCCCCGACGCTCCGGAGCCGGTGCCGGGCGTGTCCGGGCCGAAGGGCCGGCCCGACCAGGCCGAGCTGACGAGCGCCATCGGCTCCATGAACCACGTGGCGTTCACCGTGCCCGCCGAGAAGATCGAGGACTACCGCGACCGGCTGCTCGCCGCCGGTGTCGACTGCACCGAGGTCGCCAACCACGACGACAGCGAATGGGGCCTCAGCAAGCGGATGCACCCCGGGGTGTACGTCCGGTCGCTGTACTTCCAGGACCCCGACGGCATCCTCCTCGAGTTCGCCGCCTGGACCCGGCCGCTCACCCCGGCCGACGTGGGCCACGAAGCGGCGCGGGCGCTGCCCACCTGATAAGTTACCTGCGGGTAACTCATGGGTGGGTGGACCGGCACACGTCACATGAGGGGGACTGATGAGGGGGCTGCTTCGAGCGGTCGCGGCCACGCTGGCCGCGGCCTCGACCCTGGCGATCCTGGCCGCCGGTGGCGGCGCAGCCGCCGGGGCCACACCGGTGAGGGATCCGGTGATCGTCGTGAACGGCCTGTTCGGGGCGGGCTTCGCCTACGAGCCGCTCGTGGCCCGTCTGCGGGCCGACGGCTACCAGGTGTGGGACTTCGAGCTGCCCACGCTCGGGACGCAGGACATCCACCGCTCGGCCCAGGCGCTCGACGGCTTCGCCGACGGCGTGCGGGCCCAGACCGGCGCCGCCAAGGTCGACCTGGTCGGCCATTCCGAGGGCGGGCTCGTGTCGCGGACCTACGTGAAGTACTACGGCGGCGCCGCCGAGGTCGACAGCCTGATCACGCTGGGCACACCCAACTACGGCACGGTGGCGGCCAACATCGCCCGGGTGTTCACCCTGGGCACGTGCGTGGGCATCACGGCCTGCGAGCAGATGGCGATCGGGTCGAGCTTCCTCGCCGGCCTAAACGCCGGCGACGACAGCATCGGCAATGTCGCCTACACCAACATCGCGACCGTCTTCGACGAGCTGGTGCAGCCGTACACGAACAGCTTCCTGAACGCCGCCGACGGCAACATCACCAACAAGTCCCTGCAGTCGCAGTGCTGGCTGCGGTTCGTCGGCCACCTGGGCCTGATCCTCGACGGCGCCGTCTACAGCGGGGTCCAGGACGCGCTCGAGAAGCGCCCGATCAGCTTCAGCTGCTTCGCGCTCTGACGCCTCGAACCGGCGGTGATTCCTTGCGGTACTCGCGAGAGATCACCGCCGGAACGGCGTTGGCTGACGGACCGGCCTGCACCTTTCTCACGCGTCCGGGATGCCCACGAGGCAGAGGACCACGTCGTCGCTCAGCGGCACGCCGTTGCGGCGCTGCACCTCGTCGAGCAGGGCATCCAGTAGCCCGGACGCCGCCAGACCGCGGGTCCGGAGGTCGTCGAGCAGCTCCACCAGCATGTCCACACCCAGTCGTTCTCTGCGGTCACCCTCGGCCCGACCTTCGACGAGCCCGTCGGTGTAGAGCAGCAGCTCGGCCCCGGGACCGAGGCCGACCTCCACGGAGGACCAGTGGGGCTGGGGCATGACGCCGACCAGGGGCCCGTGGGCGCCGGCACCGACCGTGCGGCTCGGCGAGCCGAGTCGCACCGGCGGCGGGTGCCCAGCCAGCACCAGGGTGCCGTCGCTCCGGTCCTGGCCCACGACGAGGACCGAGAGGGTGGCGAACGTCAGCTCCTCGACCTCGGTGCGCAGGAACCTGTCGAGCACCCCGACGATGGCGACCTGGTCGAGACGGGCCAGGGTCAGCGCCCGCCAGGCGCTGCGGAGGCGGGCTGCCAGCGCCGCCGCGTCCGGGCCGTGCCCGGCCACGTCTCCGACCAGGACGGCGCATCTGCCGTCGTCGCCTTCGACGGCGTCGTAGAAGTCGCCACCGAGCCGGGACCCGCGCCGCCCGGCCTGATACCGCACCACGACGGTGATGTCGGAGGAACGGATGATCGGGGTGGGAGTGAGGGCTCGCTCCAGACGAGCGTTCTCCGCCCGCTGCCGGTCGGCCCGGATGAGCTCGCGGCTGAGCTGCGCCGCTCGGTGTCGCTCGATCGCGTAGCGCACGGAGCGGGCCAGCAGCTGCTCGTCGAGGCGGCTCTTGACCAGGTAGTCCTGGGCGCCGGCGCTCAAAGACGCCACGCCGAGATCCTCGTTGGCCGCGGCCGTGAGAACGACGATGGCGGTGTCGGGCGCTTCCTCGGTGAGGCGCTTCACTCCCACGGTGCCGTCCGCGTCCGGCACGCCGACGTCGAGCAGCACGCAGTCGGCGGCCGCGGCCGTCAAGCAGGCGTCCGAGACGGCGATCGCCCGATTGATCGTGGCCCCCGGAAGGCCTTGCGCCAACAGCTCGCGCACGACCAGGTAGTCGTTGTCGGCGTCGTCCACGACGAGGAGCCGCCATGTCGAGGACGGCGCACCCACCTTGAGGATCTCGCGGTCGCGCGTGATCGCGTCGGGCGGTGATGGTTCAAGCGAGGCGGTGTCGTCGGGGACGGTCATGTGCCGGGTCATCCATCAACTGCGGGACCGACGTGGCTCGGCGCGACGCTGGTCGACAGCCCAGCCGGGCGGCATGGTGGCACGACAACGCGTGCATGCCCATACCGCGATTGGGGTAGGCGAAACCGGTCGACTCCAGCGCATGTGGCGCTTCGAGACGGGTAGCGAGGTGTCGAACGCGAATCGTGGTCCACGGATTCACGGGGGAGAAGCGCCGATGCCCGAACGTCCCGTGCGAGTGGTGTTGGCCAACGACGACCACATCGTCATCGAAGGCCTGCGGTCGATGCTGGCCCCTTACCGAGACGACGTGGTCGTGGTCGGCACTGCCGAGGGCGACCCCGAGATCGTGATCGCGCCCGACACCGAGGAAGGCGCCGACGTGATGCTGATCGACGCCTTCGCCCGGCGGGCCGCCGGGATCGACGCCGCCGTGAAGGTGCTGGCCCAGGAGCCGCCATTCGCCGTGGTGGTCTTCACCGGCGCCGACGACCTGCGCCTGCTGCTCCAGGCACTGCGGATGGGCGTGCGTGGCTACCTGCTCAAGTCGGCAGGCCCGGCGGAGCTCGTCGACGCCCTGAAGCGGCTGGCGGCGGGCGAGACCGTGATCGCGCCCCGCCTCGCGACCGAGGCGGCCCTTCTCGCCGCTCGAGAGATCGACATGGGTGGCTGGGCGGGCGCCCACCTCGGGCTCACCCGGCGTGAGGCCGAACTGCTCACACTGCTAGGCGAAGGACTGAGCCCACGGCAGGCGGCCGACAAGATGAAGCTCTCCTGGCAGACCGTCCGCACCCATACGCGCAACCTCTACCGCAAGCTGGGGGTGAGCGACCGAGCTGCAGCAGTGGCCATCGCCTGGCGCGAGGGCCTCGTGCGCTGACCCTCAGAAAATGACAGCGTCGGTCGTAGGCCGACGCCGTCACGGGGCGGCGTGCGAGGGCCGGGCCGACATCACTCGATGACGATCCTCTCGATCAGGTGGGGGCGGAGCTTGCCTTCGGCGGGGACCAGCCACGCGGCCTCGGGGTCGTCGTTGTCGGGATCCGGGCGCCACTCGGTGACCGCCTGCGGGATGCCCAACGAGTGGACCGTGAGCCGGCCCTCGCGGTCGAGGTGCATGCGCAGGAAGCTCTTGTGGCCGGTGATGCGGGCGGCGGCGAACGTCTCGTTGCCGTGGGCTCGGACGCCGGGCAGCCCGTTGGCGGCCGCCAGGTAGGCGCCGAACACCAGCGAGCACGCCAGCCCCCCGCCGAAGAACGCGAACAGGCTGGCGACCGCGGTGAACCAGGCGCCATCGGCCGTGGCGCCGGCCAGCGTGATCGCCAGCAGCGCCACGCCCACGACCGCCAGCACCTGGGCAACCGTGTGGACCGCGGCCATGAGCGTCTTGACCGTGTAACGCCGCCAGCCCCGGGGCGCCCACGGCGGCGTGCGGGAGAACGCCCACAGTGCCCCGAACAGCGCCACGACCGTCACCGCCGACACCGGGTTGCGGAACAGGCCGGTGAACAGGTCCGACCAGCCCCAGCGCTCGCCTGCGGCGGCGAACGTCTCGTCGGTGCCGGCCAGGCTGCGCAAGCCGAACTGGTTGGTCCACAGCAGCGCCACGCTGATCACGGCGGGCAGGACCATGAAGCTGGGGTTGCGGAACGGCAGGGCCAGTGCCTGGAGCGACTGCCAGCGGGACGTGGTCCGGTCGGGGTAGGCGGCCTCCATGCGGTAGGCGGCGCGGTCGTCGGGATCGTCGGGATCGACCACGATCTCCACGTCCGGCCGCAGGTCGTGGGTGGGGTGCAGGAAGGCACCCCCGCCGCCCGAGGTGACCTTGTGCGATGGGCTGGCGCGGCGCTCGCCGTCCCCGGCGGACCCCGATCCCGAGCCCGGCCCCTGGTACGTGTAGCGGGTGTAGTGGTGCAGGTCGCCGGCCAGCGTCAGCTTGAGGTCGATGCCGTAGGGACGCAGCAGCGTGCGCTCGATGAACGCCAGGTTGTGGTAGGCGCGCGGGTCGCGCTCGAGCTCGGTCCACGTCGGCACCGGCGTGGCCAGGATCAGCTTGTCGCCGGGAGACGACTCCGCCAGCACGTCGCCGAAGAACTCGAGCTGGGGCTCGTCCACGAACATGTCGAGCTGGATGTCGATGCCCCACAGCCACCAGTTGTGCGGCAGCTTGACCGCGAAGTAGCTGCGGCTCTGGCGGGTGGTCCACCCGCCTAGCCAGCGGCGCTGGGTGAACAGCCGCAGGAACCCGGTCAGCCCGTCGTACCAGTCGTGGTTGCCGGGGATGGCATACATGGTGGGGTGGTCGCGCTCGGTCCAGGGCAGCGCGGCCCGGAACGGCCCCTCGAGCCGGTTCTCGTAGGCGCCGGCGCTGGCGGTCGGGTACACCTCGTCGCCGCCGAGCACCAGGATGTTGCCCCGGGGCAGCTCCCTCTCGACCCCGTCCACGCCGACGCTGAGCGACCGGCGGGCCAGGTGCGCCGCCACCGTCATGGTCGCCGGGAAGCCGTCGCCGGTGTCGGCCGTGTAGTCGATCCACAGCTCGTTGCGCGTGGCGTAGCGGCGGTCGACCGTCGCCTGCTTGCGGGCCTGGAGCTCGCGCTTGTCGAGGAACGAGCCGAACACCGAGGTCAGCCCGACGTGCAGCCCCGAGCCGGTCAGCACGCCGGGGCTGTACCAGCGGACCGCCGGCTGGGGCGTGAAGCGCAGCTCGGCGGCATCGAGCGTCCGCGGCCGGGGCGGCGGCACGTCCTCGTTGGGGCGTGCCGGACGCCAGCGCGGGCGCGTCTGCGTCGAGTCCATGGACATCTCCCCCGTCGATCCGTGAGGTGCCCTGGCATCATCGCAGCCGGGCTCGGACCCCCCGGGCGATCTCCAGGTCCTCGCGGGCCTCGACCACCAGCACGCGGCCAATCGAACCGGGGGCGGTGGCGTCCGTCCCGACCCCCAGGAATCCCAGCCCCGCCACTGCCGCCTCGCGAACGGCGGGGGCGTTCTCGCCCACGCCGCCGGTGAACACCAGCGCATCCAAGCCGCCGAGGCTGGCGGCCATGGCGGCGATTCCCGCCCGTAGGCGGTGCACGTAGACGTCGAACGCCAGCTTCGCTCCTGGCTCACCGGCGGCGGCGCCCTCCACCACCGCCGCCATGTCGTCCGTGCCCGCCAGGGCCACCATGCCGGACTCGTGCTCCAATGACTGCGCCACCGCCTCGGGGTCCAGGCCCCGATGGGTGACCAACCACAGCACCATGCCGGGGTCCACGGTGCCGGAACGGGTGGCCATGACCAGCCCCTCCAGCGGGGTGAAGCCCATGGTGGTGTCGACGCAGCGACCGTCGCGCACCGCCGCCAGGGAGGCCCCGGCGCCGAGGTGACAGGTCACCACGCGGCGGTGCCCGTGCTCGGCCGCCAGGCGGGCGGCGTAGGCGTGCGACAGGCCGTGGAATCCGTAGCGGCGGACCCCGAGCCGGTCGCGCCAGTCGGCCGGCACGGCGTAGGTGGCCGCCTCCGGCGGCAGGGTGGCGTGGAATGCGGTGTCGAAGCAGGCGACCGCGGGCACGCCGGGGGCGGCGGCCGTCACGGCGTCGAGCGCCGCCAGCGACTGGGGCTGGTGGAGCGGCGCCAGCTCGGTCAGGGCGTCGAGCTCGGCCCGCACCGCGCCGTCGACGAGCACCGGCTCGCGGTAGCGGTCGCCGCCGTGGACGATCCGGTGCCCCACGGCCTCGAACCCGGCCAGCTTCTCGATCGCCCGGCCCAGCTCGCCGGGGGCCAACTGGTCGGCGGGGCCCAGGTCCTCGGTCCCGAGCACCGCGTCGTCGTCGGCCAGCAGCCGCAGCTTGAGGCTCGACGACCCGGCGTTGACGATGAGGACCCGCATCGGCGCTCCCGCGCTAGCGCCCCGGCGCCGCCGACCAGGCCCAGTCCTGCACCTCGGGCAGGTCGTCGCCCGCCGCCCGGGTGTGCGCCCGGGCCTCGGCCCGGCGCGCCGCCATGGCCTCGCGCACGTCCCCGGCGGTGGCGCCGAGGGCGGGCACGCGGTCGATCACGTCCATCACCAAGTGGTAGCGGTCGAGGTCGTTGAGCATCACCATGTCGAACGGCGTGGTGGTCGTGCCCTCCTCCTTGTAGCCCCGCACGTGCACGTTGGTGTGGTTGGTCCGACGGTAGGTCAGCTCGTGGATCAGCCGGGGGTAGCCGTGGTAGGCGAACACCACCGGCCGGTCGGTCGTGAACAGGGCGTCGAACTCGTCGTGCGACAGGCCGTGGGGGTGCTCGGCCTCGTCCTGCAGCCGCATCAGGTCGACCACGTTCACCACCCGCACCGCCAGGTCGGGCAGGTGGCGGCGCAGCAGGTCGGCCGCCGCCAGCGTCTCCAGCGTGGGAACGTCACCGCAGCAGCCGAGCACCACGTCGGGGGACCCGGCGGTGCCGGCCCCCTCGGTCGACGCCCAGTCCCAGATGCCGATGCCCGCCGTGCAGTGGGCGACCGCCTCGTCCATCGTGAGCCAGTTGGGGAGCCCGTTCTTGCCCGCCACCACCACGTTGACGTAGTCGACGCTGCGCAGGCAGTGGTCCATCACCGACAGCAGGCAGTTGGCGTCCGGCGGTAGGTACACCCGCACCACCTCGGCCTTCTTGTTGACGACGGGGTCGATGAAGCCGGGGTCTTGGTGCGAGAAGCCGTTGTGGTCCTGGCGCCAGACGTGGCTCGACAGCAGGTAGTTGAACGACGAGACCGGCGCCCGCCAGTCGAGCTGCCGGGTCACCTTCAGCCATTTGGCGTGCTGGTTGAACATCGAGTCGACGATGTGGACGAACGCCTCGTAGCAGTTGAACAGCCCGTGGCGGCCGGTCAGCAGGTAGCCCTCGAGCCAGCCCTGGCACAGGTGCTCCGACAGGACCTCCATCACCCGGCCGTCGGGCGCCAGGTGGTCGTCGCCCGGCACGGTGCCGGCCATCCACGTGCGGTCGGTGGCCTCGAACACGGCCGACAGCCGGTTCGACGCCGTCTCGTCGGGGCCCACGATGCGGAACGTGCGGGGGTTGCGCCGCACGACGTCGCGCAGCCAGGCGCCGAGGACGCGGGTCGGCTCGCTGCGGGTGCCGTCCGGTGCCGGGACGTCGACGGCGTAGTCGCGGAAGTCGGGCAGGTCGAGATCGCGGCGCAGTCGCCCCCCGTTGGCGTAGGGGGTGGCGCCCATGCGCCGATCGCCGTCCGGTGCCAGCCGGGCGATCTCGGGCGGCAGGCGCCCCGCGTCGAACAGCTCGTCGGGGCGGTAGCTGCGCATCCACTCCTCGAGCTGGCGCAGGTGCTCGGGGTTCTGGCGGACGGCCGCGAGCGGGACCTGGTGGGACCGGTAGGTGCCCTCGACCTGCTGGCCGTCCACGACGGCGGGGCCGGTCCAGCCCTTGGGGGTCCGGAGCACGATCATCGGCCAGCGGGGGCGCTCGGTCGGCCGGCCGTTCCGTCGGGCGGCGGCCTGGATGGCGGCGATCTCGTCGAGCGCCGAGTCGAGGGTGTCCGCGAACGCCCGGTGGACGCGCTCGGGGTCGTCGCCCTCGACCACGTGGACCGTGTGGCCGTAGCCCTCGAACAACGCGGCCAGCTCGGACTCCGGGATGCGGGCCAGCACCGTGGGGTTGGCGATCTTGTAGCCGTTGAGGTGGAGGATCGGCAGCACGGCGCCGTCGACCGCCGGGTCGAGGAACTTGTTGGAGTGCCAGCTGGCGGCCAGGGCGCCGGTCTCGGCCTCGCCGTCGCCCACCACGCACACGGCCACGAGGTCGGGGTTGTCGAACGCGGCGCCGTAGGCGTGGCCCAAGGCGTAGCCCAGCTCGCCGCCCTCGTTGATCGACCCGGGCGTCTCGGGGGCGGCGTGGCTGGGCACGCCACCGGGGAACGAGAACTGGCGGAACAGGGCCCGCATGCCGGCCTCGTCCTGGGCGATCGCCGGGTACAGCTCGCTGTAGCTGCCCTCGAGGTAGGTGTTGGCGACCATGGCGGGTCCCCCGTGGCCCGGGCCGCACACGAAGATCATGGTGAGGTCGCGGGCGCGGATCACCCGGTTGAGGTGGGCGTAGGCGAGGTTGAGCCCGGGGGTCGTGCCCCAGTGGCCCAGCAGGCGGGGCTTGATGTGTTCCGGCCGCAGCGGCTCGCGTAGGAGCGGGTTGTCCAGCAGGTAGATCTGGCCCACCGAGAGGTAGTTGGCGGCGCGCCACCAGGCGTCGACGAGGTCGAGGTCCATGCCCTGACCCTGCCCCCAATCGGGCTCCTTGAAGATTCTTCGACCGAGTCGGTGCGAAAATCTTCAAAGACCGGCGTCAGTCGGCGGCGAACAGCTGGCGCAACAGCTCGCGGGTCTCGGGCGACGCCTTCGCCGTGGAGCCGCTGTCGAAGGGCGGCTGGGGGTCGTACTCGATGCCCAGCTGGATGGCCTTGGCCACCTCGTCGCCGGCGATCTGCGCCGCCAGCCACAGCGCCATGTCGATCCCCGCCGACACGCCCGCCGCCGTCACGACCTTGCCTTGGGGCACGACGCGACGCTCCACCGGCCGGGCCCCCAGCTTGGCGAGGGTGTCCAGCGCCGACCAGTGGGTGGTGGCCTCCAGGTCGTCGAGCAGCCCGGCGGCGCCCAGCAGCAGCGCCCCGGTGCACACGGAGGTCGTCCACTGGGTGGTGGCGTCGATCGCCCGCAGCCAGTCGTGCAGCGGGTGGGGCTCCAACATCGCCCGGGTCCCCGGGCCGCCGGGCACGACCACGACGTCGCAGGCGTCGACGTCGGCCAGCGCCCGGTCGGCCACCAGGGCGAGGGCATGGGTGTCGGCCCGCACGGGACCGGCCTGCTCGGCCACGAACACGACCTCAGCGCCGGGCAGGCGTGACAGCACCTCGTACGGTCCTACGGCGTCGAGCGCCGTGAAGCGGTCGAACAGCGGGATGGTGACGAGCACGGGTCTCTCCTGTGGTTCAGGCCGGAACGGCGAACAGGCGCCGGTACTGGCCGGGGGTGGTGTGCACCGTGCGCTGGAAGGCGCGGTGCATCGTCTCGACCGTGCCGAACCCGCAGGCGCGGGCGATGTCGTCGACGGTGCGGTCGGTGGTCTCGAGCAGCCGGCGGGCCGACTCGACCCGCGACCGCTGGACGAACGCCGCCGGCGTGATGCCGACCTCGTGGCGGAAGGCGCGGGCGAAGGTGCGCACGCTCATCGCGGCCCGCCGGGCGAGAGCCGGCACCGACAGGTCGGCCTCGGGGTGCTCGGCCACGTACGCCAGCAGCTCGCGCAGCGGCTGGCGCTCGGCCCGTCGCACGGCCAGCTGGGCGCTGAACTGCGACTGGCCGCCCGGCCGCTGGGCGAAGACCACGAGCTGGCGGGCCACGGCCAGGGCCAGCTCGCCGCCGTGGTCCTGCTCGACCATGGCCAGGGCCAGGTCCATGCCGGCGGTGACGCCGGCCGACGTCCACACGTTGCCGTCCCGCACGTAGATGCGGTCGGCGTCGACCTCGACCGCGGGGAAGCTGCGGGCCAGCGCGTCGCACGCGGACCAGTGGGTTGTGGCCCGCCGGCCGTCGAGCAGCCCGGCTTGGGCGAGCAGGAAGGCGCCGCTGCACACCGACGTGACCCGGCGGGCGCGGTCCGCCGCCTGCCGCAGCCAGCCGATGAGGTCGTCATCCGCCATGGCGCCGCGCGTGCCGGGGCCGCCGGCGACCACGAGCGTGTCGATCGGCCCCCGGTGGCTGGCGGCCCGGTCGGTGGTGAGCGACAGCCCGGACGAGGTCGTGATCGTCCGGCCGGAGGCGGACACGATCGAGGTGGCGTAGGCCGGGTCGGGCTGGTGCCGGTCGGCCATGGCGAACACCTCGAGCGGGCCGACGACGTCGAGCGCCTGCACGTCGGGGAAGGCGATGATGACCACGGAGTGGGGCCGGAGTGCCACGCAGCCATCGTTGACGCCCAGGCAGCGTGGCCGCAAGGACAACGATCTGACGATTTCGGCCACCCGGCCGGGACTGCCCGGCGGCATCACGGTTAGGGTTCTCAGGCTCGGCCGTTCCATCTGAATCAAAGATGATCAGACCTCGATCCCGCGCCCCGATCGTGTCGTGTCACTACCGCGACTTCCCCCTGCGCGACCTGGTCGCGGCCAAGGGCGACCAGCTCGTGTCTGTCTGCATCCCGGCGCACGACGAGGCCGCCACGATCGGCGGGGTGGTGACCAAGGTGCGGCGCTTTCTGGTGAACCGGCTCCGGCTGGTCGACGAGGTGCTCGTCGTCGACGACCACTCGACCGACGACACCGCCAAGGCCGCCGCCGACGCCGACGCCCGGGTGGTCGACGCCACCGAGGTGTTGGCCGACATCGCCGGCGGACCCGGCAAGGGCGAGGCCCTTTGGCGGTCGCTCTATGCCTCGATCGGCGACATCGTCATCTGGTGCGACGCCGACATCACGGACTTCGGCACCCGCTTCGTCAGCGGCCTGCTGGGCCCGCTGCTCACGAACCCCGACGTGGCCTTCGTAAAGGGCTACTACGAGCGGCCCCGCACCGGGGAGATCGGGGGCGGGCGCACCACCGAGCTGACCGCCCGGCCGGCGCTGGCCACCCTGTTCCCGCACCTGTCGACGATCGTGCAGCCGCTGTCGGGTGAGTTCGGGGGGCGCCGGACGCTGCTCGAGCGGCTGCCGTTCGTGCGGGGCTACGGCGTCGACATCGGGCTGCTCATGGACGTCGCCGAGGCGGTGGGCACCGACGCGATCGTGCAGGTCGACCTGGGCACCCGGCGGCACCGCCACCAGGACCTCGACCAGCTCGGCCCCCAGGCGCTCACCGTGTTGCAGACCGTGCTCGACCGGGCCGGCGTGCGGACCGCCAACCCGGCCACGCTCGTCCGCCCCGGGCTGCCGCCGCTGGTCCGGGCGTTCGCCGAGCTACCCCCCATCGCTAGCCTGACCAGGTGATCCCGGTTCCGTCGCTGGTCGTGCGCGGCCGCACGCTCGACCTGGCCGATCCGGTGCTCATGGGGATCGTCAACGCCACGCCCGACTCGTTCTCGGACGGTGGGCTGCACCCCACGACCGAGGCGCGGGTCGAGCTCGCGCTCGACCTGGTGGCCGAGGGCGCGGCGATCGTCGACGTGGGCGGTCAGTCGGGCATCACCGGGGTTCCCGAGGTGCCGGTGGACGAGGAGATCGCGCGCGTCGTGCCCACGGTCGCGGCGATCCACGAGGCGGCGCCAGATGTCGTCATCTCGGTGGACACCTACCGGCCCGCCGTGGCCGAGGCGGTGTTGGCGGCCGGGGCGGCGATCGTCAACGACGTCAGCGGCCTGCTCTACCCCGAGGTCGCCGACCTGTGCGGATCGGCCGGCGCCGGGCTGGTGATCATGCACACCCGGGCCCGGCCCAAGCGCAAGGTGCTCGACCCCGAGCTCTACGACGACGTGACCGATGACGTGGTGGCGTTCCTGAGCTCGCAGATCGACCTGGCCGCCGCCCGGGGGGTGGGGCTCGAGTCGATCGTCGTCGACCCCGGGCCTGACTTCGCCAAGACCCCGGCGCAGACGGTCGAGGTGCTCCGCCGGCTCGATCGGGTGCGGGCGCTCGGCCGCCCGGTGCTGCTGGCGCTGTCCCGCAAGGACTTCGTCGGCGCCATCACCGGCCGCCCGCCCCGGGCCCGGTTGGGGGGCACGCTGGCCGCCGTCGGGGCGTTGGCCCGTCCGGGCACGATCCTGCGGGTGCACGACGTCGACGCGGTGCGGGACTACCTGGCGGTCGCCGCGGTGTTCGACGGCCGGGCCGAGATCGCGGCCGAGGCCCGCCTCGCGGACGGGCTGCGCTGGGACCGGTAAAGCGTTCTGCCCGCGCTCACCCGCTCATGGCGCGGTGAGCGCGGGCAGAAACGAGGGGACCCGGGTTACTCGGCGGCGATGGCGTCGAGCACGTCCAGGCGGGCCGCCCGGCGGGCGGGACGCAGGCCGGCCAGCACGCCGGCGACGGCGCCCACGACCACCACGATCGCCAGGCGGGCGATCGGCAGCACGAACTCGCTGATGACCGAGCCCGGGGTGTTGCCGGCCGCCTCGACCAGCGCCCAACCGAGGAAGACGCCGAGCCCGATGCCGCCGACCACGCCGAAGGTGGCCACGATCACCGACTCCCACCGGACCATCGACCGCAGCTGCCCCCGGGTCTGCCCGACGGCCCGGAGCAGGCCCAGCTCCCGGGTCCGCTCGTGGATCGACAGCGACAGCGTGTTGGCGATGCCCATGAGGGCGATGATGATCGCCAGCGCCAGCAGGGCGTAGATGATCGTCAGCAGCATGTCGGCGCCGGCCGACATGGTGGCGGCGAACTCGTCGCGATCCTCGACGTCGGGACCGCCGTAGTCGGCGGCCACCTGCTCGACCGCCGTCTTGCCATCGGCCAGCGACGTCCCGTCCGCCAGGTCGACCACGACCATGGAGTCGACGGGCTGGCGGGTGTGCGGCGCGTACGTCTCGGCGGGCACCACGTAGCCGCCCACGATGTCGGGCACGTCGTAGGTGGCTCCGACCGTGAGCTCCGCGGTGGCGCCGTCGGCGAAGGTCACCGGCAGCGTGTCGCCCAGCGCCCAGCCGTTGTCGTCGGCGGTGGCGTCGGAGACGGCGACCTCGTCGTCGGCCAGGTCGGCCAGCGAGCCCGAGGTCACGCCCACGTCCACCGCCGCGTCCAGGTCGGCCGGGTCGGCCACCGTCAGCTCCTTGGTGTCGTCGTCGATCGAGGCGAAGCCGCGGCCGATCCCGACGGCGCTGTCGACCTCGGGCAGGTCCCCGACCTCGACCGCCAGGTCGGGGCTGAGGCTGCCGCCGAACGGTCCGGTGGAGATCATCAGATCGCCGCCGAACGAGCGGTCGATGGTGGCCGCGGTCGACTCCTTGAGCGAGGCGGCGAACACGGTGAACAGCGTGACGATGCCCACACCGACCATCAGCGCCGACGCCGTGGCCGCCGTCCTCCGGGGGTTGCGGATGGCGTTCTGCCGGGCCAGCGAGCCCGTCAGGCCGCGCAGCCGGGCCAGGGGTGTGCCCAAGATCCCGGCGACCGGCCGAGCGACGACCGGGCCGAGCACGATGGCGCCGATCAGCGTGATCACCGCACCGAGGCCGACGGTCGTCAGCGACGGGTCGTCGGACAGGGCCGCCGCCGCGGTGGTGGCGATGCCCAGCCCGGCGAAGACCGCCCCGGCCACGACCCGGGGGGCCGACGGGGACGTGCGCTCGACAGCCACGTCCCGCAGCGCCGCCAGCGGCGGGACCCGCGACGCCTTGATGGCGGGGACGATCCCGGCCAGCAGCGTCACCACCACGCCCGTGAGCACCGAGGCGAGGACGGCGCCACCCGACACCACGATGCCACCGGCCGGCAGGGCGAACCCGGCGGCGTCGAACAGGCCCTTCAGCAGCCCGGCCACGCCGATGCCGCCGGCCAACCCGATCAGGGACGCCACCACGCCGACCGCCATGGTCTCGACGACGACCGAGGCCAGCACCTGGCGGCGCGAGGCCCCGATGGCCCGCAGCAGGGCGGCGGTGCGGGTGCGCTGGGCGACGATGATCGAGAACGTGTTGTAGATGCTGAACGTCGCCACCAGCAGGGCGATGCCCGCGAACACGGTGAGGAACGTCGTCAGCATGTCGAGGAACAGCTCGTTGATGTCGTCGGAGTTCTGCGAGGACACGTCCGTGCCGGCCACCGCCTCGACGCCGTCGGGCAGCACCTCGTCGATGCGGGCGACGAGCTCGTCCTGCGAGGTGCCATCCTCCGCCCGGACGGCGATGCTCGACACCCCGTCGGGGTCCTTGGTGACGTGCTCCATGGCGCCCTCGAGGGTGAAGGCGGTGAAGGTGACGCCGCCCAGGCCGTCCTCGTCGCCGAACGTCGAGATGCCCACGATGGTCACCTCGACCGGCTCGGGGGTGAGCAGGGTCGTGCGGTCGCCGATCTCCAGCTCGCCCTCGTCGGCCGTGCGGCGGTTGA
>DASQUK010000289.1:0-10710 GCA_035641315.1 Acidimicrobiales bacterium
GCCAGCGACGCCAGCGACTTGCGCATCTTCTTGAGCCAGCGCCGGGGGACCGGTCCGCCGTAGGTCTCGTAGAACAGCGGCACCACCTGCCGCTCCAGCAGGTCGAACAGCGCGCCGGCCTCGAGCTGGTCGCGGCGCCCGAGGTCGTCGACGTCCTCGGCCGACGAGATGGCCCAGCCGTTCCCGCCGTCGAACATCTCGTGCCACCAGCCGTCGAGGATGGACAGGTTGAGCCCGCCGTTGAGCGCCACCTTCATGCCCGACGTGCCGCACGCCTCCTGCGGCCGCCGGGGGTTGTTCAGCCACACGTCCGCCCCCTGGTACAGGGCGCGGGCCACGGCGATGTCGTAGTCGTCCACGAACACGAAGCGGTGGCGCACCTCGGGGTCGGACGAGAACGCCACGATCTGGCGGATCATCTCCTTGCCGTCCTCGTCGGCCGGGTGGGCCTTGCCGGCGAACACGAGCTGGATCGGCCGGTCCGGCGACAGGAGCAGCGCCTTCAGCCGGTCGGGCTGGGACAGGAGCAGCGTGGCGCGCTTGTAGGTGGCGAAACGGCGGGCGAACCCCACCGTCAGCACCCGGGGGTCGAGCACCTCGTCGGCCCAGGCCACGTCGGATCCCGCCAGCCCCCGGGCCCGGGCGCCCTCCTTCAGCCGCCGTCGCACGAACGTCACCAGGCGCTCCCGGCCCTGCTCCCGGGCGCGCCACAGCTCGTCGTCGGGCATCTCGAAGATCTCCTCCCAGGCGGCGGGACCGGCCTCGTCCCAGTCGGGGAGCACGTGTCGCGTGAACACATCGGCCATCTCTGGCGACACCCAGGTGTGCGCGTGCACGCCGTTGGTGATGGCCTCGATGGGCACGTCGTCGGCCTCGAAGTCGGGCCACAGGTCCCGGAACATCTCCCGGCTGACCTCGCCGTGGAGCTGCGCCACCCCGTTCGACCGGCCGGCCAGCCGCAGGCCCATGACCGCCATGTTGAAGCGCTCGTCGGGCGCCTCGTCCGGGCGGTGGCCGAGCGCCATCAGGTCGTCGACCCCGACGCCCACCTCCGTGCACCACGAGCTGAAGTACTTGTCCATCAGCTCGCGGGGGAACCGGTCGATGCCGGCGGGCACCGGCGTGTGGGTGGTGAAGATGCAGCCGGACCGCACCGCCTCGATCGCCTCGGCGTAGGTCAGACCCTGCTCGGTCACCAGCTGGCGGATCCGTTCCAGCCCGAGGAACCCGGCATGGCCCTCGTTCGTGTGGAACACCTGCGCCCCCACGCCCACCGCCTGCAGGGCGCGCACCCCGCCGATCCCCAGCAGTATCTCCTGGCGCAGCCGGTGCTCGACGTCGCCGCCGTAGAGGCGGTCGGTCACGGACCGGATGTCGTCGGGGTTGTCCTCGACGTCGGCGTCGAGGAAGTAGAGCGGCACCCGCCCCACGTCGGCCTTCCACACCTGCGCCACCAGCGGCACGCCGGCGAGATCGACGCTGATGCGGATGCCGTCGCACAACCGCAGCGCCATGACGTGGGGGTCGAGCAGGGGATAGCGCTCCTGCTGCCAGCCGTCGGCGTCGAGGCTCTGGCGGAAGTAGCCGTGCCGGTAGAGCAGGCCGACACCCACCAGCGGTACGCCCAGGTCGCTCGACGACTTGAGGTGGTCGCCGGCCAGCACGCCGAGACCCCCCGAGTACTGGGGGACGGCCTCCGCGATGCCGAACTCGGGCGAGAAGTAGGCGACCAGGTCGAGCGGGCTGTCGCCGCGGGACTGGAACCAGCGGTCGCCGTCGAGGTAGCGCTGCAGCTCGTCGCGCACCTCGCCGAGGAACCGCTTGAAGCCGGCGTCGTGGGCCAGGGCCTCGAGCCGCTCGCGGTCGACCAGGCCCAGCAGGCGGACGGGGTCGTGGACGCTGGCGTCCCAGAGGTGCGGGTCGACCCAGCGGAACAGGTCGCGGGTCTGGTCGTCCCACGACCAGCGGAGGTTGAACGCCAGCTCCTCGAGGGGGGACAGCTCGGGGGGGAGCGACGGGCGGACCGTGAAGCTGCGCAGGGCCTTCATCGACGCGCACGGTAGCCACGTTCGGCGGATCCGCGTGACGTCGTGGTTGGGATACAACCAGAACGTCACGCGGATCTCGCCCGGGTCAATCCGTGACGGTCACTCCGTGGCTCCCGGGTCGCCCAGCGCCAGCTTGCCGGCGTACGCCAGCGTGGCCTCGGGGGTGAGGGGATGGAACGTGCCCGCCCGCACGTCGCGGTAGGCCCGCTCGAGCGGTGAGCTGCGGAAGTACGCCCGGCCGCCGAGCACGTCCATGGCCAGGTCGACGACGGCGATGGCCTCGGTGACCGCCTGGCGCTTGGCGAGCATCACCGTGGCCAGGGTCGATGCGTCCGCGGCGTAGTCCTCGCCCAGCTCGTCGATGGAGCCGAGCAGCGCCCACCACGCCACGCGCAGCTTGGCGTCCATCAGCCCCACCTGGCGGTGGACGCGGGGCAGCTCGGCCAGCGACCGGGGGCCCCGGGACGACGCCGCGGCCTGGGTGACCGCGGCGTCGCGGGCCCCGATGGCGATGCCCAGGTAGGTGGCGCCGCCGACCGGGGCGAAGTGGAGGGCGGCCGCCATCAGGGGCACGCCGAACTCGCCGTAGGGCCGCCGGCCCATCACCTTGTCGGCGGGAACGAAGACGTCCTCCAGCACCAGGTCGTGGCTGGCGGTGCCGCGCATGCCAAGCGTGTCCCACGTCTCCTCGAGCTGGACGCCCTCGGCCGCAAGCGGCACGGCGAAGTGGATCACTTCGGCACCGTCGCCGGGCTCGCCCACCACCGCCGACGTGGCCACCACCGTGGCGCGGGGCGACTGGCTGCAGAACGCCTTGCGGCCGCTGACCCGAAAGCCGGTCGACCCGTTGGTGCCGGTGCCACCAGTGCCACCGTCGCCGTCGGGGACCGCGATCGTGGTCGGCCACAGCCAGTCCGACCCGCCGCTGGTGGCGATGACCAGCCCCTCCTCAGCCACCCGGCGGAGGACGGCCTCGGCGTCGGCCGCGCCCTTGCGGCGGCGGAAGCCCTGCATGAGCGTGAGGTAGAGGTGCATCGTCACCGCCAGCGCCGTGGCGGCGTCGTGGCGGGCCAGCTCGGCCTGGGCGTAGCAGACCTGGCGCATGCTGGCGCCGAGGCCGCCCAGGTCCTCGGGGACCGCAAGGGCCAGGTAGCCGTTGGCCCGCATCGCGTCGTAGGCCTCGCCCACGAACGTGGCGTCGCGGTCGTGGCGCTCGGCGTGCGCCGCCGCCACGGCGCCGACCTCCGCCGCCAGCGGCACGAACCGGTCGTCGTCGGGACGTGCCGGCGCGGGGTGGGTGGCCGCCGGGGCGGCCGCGTCTGATCGGTTCTGCGTGATGGTCATGTTCCCGCCTTGGTGTTCGGTCTCTGCGAGCAACCTAAGGCCGGTCAACCCGTTGAGGTAGTACAACGACTGAACCTGCGGTGCGAGACTGCGGGGGTGCGGACCTACGCCCAGTACTGCCCCATCGTCCGAGCCGTCGAGGTGCTCGGCGAGCGCTGGACACTGCTGATCGTGCGCGAGATGCTCACCGGGTCCCGGCGGTTCAACGAGCTGTCCCGGGGTCTGCCGGGCCTGTCGCGGGCGCTGCTGTCCCGACGGCTGCGCCAGCTCGTCGCCGCCGGGCTGGTGCGCCGCGGCGACGACGGCTACGACCTGACGCCCGCAGGCGAGGACCTCCGCCCGCTGGTGTTCGGCCTGGCCGACTGGGGTGCCCGCCACGCCTTCGGGGATCCGCGGCCCGAGGAGCTCGACCCCGAGACGCTCATGTGGTGGTTCCACGGCCGCATCGACACCGGCGAGGTCGAGCGCCGGGCGGTCATCCAGGTCGAGATCGCCGACCGCGCCCGCCGTTTCTGGCTGGTGGTCGAGCCGGATGACGCCTCGGTCTGCTACACGGATCCCGGGTTCCAGATCGACGCCGTCCTGCGGTCGGACCTGGCCACGCTCTACCGGATGTGGGAGGGGGAGATCGACCTGCTCGATGCCGTCAAGGCCGGCTCGATCGAGCTGTCCGGCCCCCGCTGGATCGTGCGGAGCCTGCCCCGCTGGCTCCAGCTCAGCCCCGTGGCCCCCATCGTCCGCGCCGCACGGTCGTAGTCCGGGGTGCGGGGCCTGCCTACCCTGGGCAGGTGCTCGGACGCATCACGATCGACGCCGTCCACCCGGCCACGCCATCGAGGGAGTTCCCCACCAAGGCGGTCGTGGGTGAGCGGGTGGCCATGTCGGCCGACATCTTCCGGGACGGCCACGACCTGCTGGCGGCCCGGGTCCGTTGGCGAAGGGTGGGCCACAACGGCAAGGGCCGGTGGCACACCGTGCCGATGGTGGATCGGGGCAACGACCGCTGGGACGCGATCATCACGCCCACCCAGATCGGGCGCCACGAGCTCGTGGTCGAGGCCTGGCGTGACCGGTTCGCCACATGGCGCCACGACGTCGAGATCAAGGCGGCGGCAGGCGACGACGTGGAGATCGAGCTCGAAGAGGGCGCCCGCATCCTCGAGGCGCTGGCGGCCGGGCTCGGCGTCCCCCAGCAACGGCGGATCCACGACGCGGTCGCCGGGCTGCGACGCGGGTCGTGCAACGTGCACGTGCGGCTCAACGCCGGGCTCGACGACCAGGTCGCCCGGCTCGTGGCCGGTGTTCCGGACGTCGACCTGACCGAGAGCCGGCCGGTGCCGCTGTGGGTGGACCGCCCCAGGGCGCTGGTGGGCGCCTGGTACGAGCTGTTCCCCCGCAGCGAGGGCGGCCTCGACGGGGCGGCGAAGCGACTGCGGGCCCTCGCCGACATGGGCTTCGACATCGTCTACCTGCCGCCCATCCACCCCATCGGGATCACCGACCGCAAGGGCCCCGACAACACGCTGGGCGCCGGGCCCGACGATCCCGGCAGCCCCTGGGCCATCGGTGCGGCGGAGGGCGGCCACACCGCCATCGACCCCGGCCTGGGCACGCTCGACGACTTCCACCGCTTCTGTGGCGAGGCCCGCGATCTCGGGCTCGAGGTGGCGCTCGACTATGCCCTGCAGTGCTCACCCGATCACCCCTGGGTGCACGAGCATCCCGAGTGGTTCTGGCGGCGGCCCGACGGGTCGATCCGCTACGCCGAGAACCCGCCCAAGAAGTACCAGGACATCTTCCCCATCAACTTCTGGCCCGAGCGCGAGGCCGACCGCAGGGCGCTGTGGGCGGCGTGCCGCGACGTGCTGCGCTACTGGATCGACCGGGGCATCCGCATCTTCCGCGTGGACAACCCCCACACCAAGCCCATGGCGTTCTGGGCCTGGCTGATCGAGCGCATCCACCGCGACCACCCCGACGTCATCTTCCTGTCGGAGGCGTTCACCCGTCCAAAGGTGATGGCCAAGCTGGCCGAGGTCGGCTTCACCCAGAGTTACACCTACTTCACGTGGCGCAACGAGCCGTGGGAGCTGCGCGACTACGTCAACGAGCTGGCCTACGGGCCGACCGCCGATTACATGCGGCCCAACTTCTGGACGAACACGCCCGACATCCTTTCGGGGCCGTTGCGCAACGGACCGCCGGCGGCGTTCCGCATGCGCCTGGTGCTGGCCGCCACGCTGGTGCCGAGCTACGGCATGTACAGCGGCTACGAGCTGTACGAGAACGAGCCGGCCAGCGACACCAACGAGGAGTACCTGCACTCCGAGAAGTACGAGATCCGCCGGCGGGACTGGGGCCGCGCCGACTCGCTGGCGCCGTTCATCGCGACCGTCAACGACATCCGGCGGCGGCACCCGGCGCTGCACTGGCTGCGCAACATCCGGTTCCACGAGTCGACCAACGATCGGTTCCTCGTGTGGTCGAAAGGACACCGCTACGAGGGCGACCTGGTGCTGGTGGTCGTCAACCTCGACCCGCACAATGCCCACGAGACGATCCTCGGCCTCGACCTCGGTGCCATCGGCCTGCCCTGGCAGGGCCCGTACACCGCCAGCGACGAGCTGACCGGCGACGTCTACACCTGGGACGGCCCCAGCCCGTACGTCCGGCTCGACCCATGGCAGGGACAGGTGGCGCACATCCTGTCGCTGCGGGCGTGACCCCCAACGGGATTGGCCAGGCCGATCACAGGACCATCGAGGCAGTGACTCGGAGGCAATAGCCGCCGCTTCGGGATTCTCGAGGCAATCACCGCCGGACACGGCGGCTATTGCCTCAGGAGTGATCGACCGGCGGTTATTGCCTCCGGATAGCTGGCCGCCCTGCCAACTAGCGTGAGCCGCCGCATGACCCACCCGATCATCGGGCGGACGATCGCCGAGTCGACCCCCGCCTTCCCGCCCCGCCCCCGGCCGTCACAGGGGGCGCCCCACGTCCTCGTCGTCGTGCTCGACGACCTGGGATTCGCCCAGCTCGGCTGCTTCGGCAGTGACATCGACACGCCCGCCATCGACGGGTTGGCCGCCGGCGGGTTGCGCTACAACCGCTTCCACGTCACCTCCCTGTGCTCGCCCACCCGGGCGTGCCTGCTCACCGGCCGCAACCACCACGCCGTGGGCATGGGGTTCCTCACCGACCTGCCCACCGGCTTCCCCGGTTACACCGGCCGGATCCCGCCGTCGGCGGCGACGCTGCCCCGCGTCCTGCGCGACGCCGGCTACGGCACGTTCGCCGTCGGCAAATGGCACCTGGCGCCCCGTTGGGAGCAGAGCGCGTCGGGTCCCTTCGACCGCTGGCCGCTGGGGCTCGGCTTCGAGCGGTTCTACGGGTTCCTGGGCGGCGACACCAACCAGTGGACCCCCGCACTGGTGGCGGACAACGGCTTCGTCGACCCGCCCCGCACGCCCGCCGAGGGCTACCACCTCACCGAGGATCTGGCCGACCGGGCGATCCGCTTCATCCAGGACCAGCAGCAGGCCACCCCCGGCAAGCCGTTTCTCTGCTACTTCGCCCCCGGCGCGATGCACGCTCCCCACCAGGCGCCGCGGGCGTTCATCGACGCCTACCGGGGACGGTTCGACGCCGGCTGGGAGGCGTGGCGGCAGGCGACGTTCGCCCGCCAGCTCGCCACGGGCATCGTGCCCGAGGGGACCCGGCTGACGGAGCGGCCCCCGTGGGTGCCGGCCTGGGAGCAGCTGCCGGCCGAGCAGCGCCGGCTCCACGCCCGGATGATGGAGGTGTTCGCCGGCTTCCTCACCCACACCGACGCCCAGATCGGCCGGCTCCTGGGCTTACTGCGGACCGCCGGCCTGCTCGACGACACGCTGGTGCTGCTGATCAGCGACAACGGCGCCAGCGCCGAGGGCGGGCCGACCGGGTCGCTCAACGAGCACCGCTTCACCCACGACCGCGTCGACGACCTGGCCGACACGCTGGCGCATGTCGACGACCTCGGTGGCTTCCGGGCCTACAACCACTACCCCTGGGGCTGGGCCTGGGCCGGCAACACGCCGCTGCGCCTGTGGAAGCGCTACGCGTGGCTCGGCGGCGTCCGCACCCCGCTGATCGCCCACTGGCCCGCGGGCATGCCGCCGGAGGCGGCCGGCGGGGTTCGGGACCAGTTATGCCACGCCGTGGACCTGCTGCCGACCGTGCTCGACGCCGTGGGCATCGACCCGCCGTCCGTGGTGGACGGCGTCGATCAGCAGCCGATCGACGGCGCCAGCCTGCGGCACACGTTCGCCGACCCGGCCGCGCCGACCCCCCGCCAGACGCAGTACTTCGAGATCGCCGGCTCGCGATCGATCGTCCACGACGGCTGGAAAGCCACCACCGACCACATCGGCCAGCAGCTCAGCGTCGAGCGCGAGCTGGTCCCCGGCAGCCACGACTTCGCCACCGACCGGTGGGCGCTGTTCGACCTGTCCTCCGACTTCGCCGAGTCGGTCGACGTGGCCGACCAACACCCCGAGCGGGTGGCGGAGCTCGAGGCCCTCTGGTGGCATGAGGCGGGCCGCAACCAGGTGCTGCCGCTCGACGACAGCCTGATCGGCCGGGCGGTGGCGCTCGAGCCGTCGCCCAACCCGCCGCGACATCGGAGCGTCTATCGGCCCGGTGGCGGTGGCATCGCCGAGGACCTGCTGCCGCCCATGGGTGGCGGCTTCGAGCTCACCGCGCACCTGGACGTGCCGCCGCCGGACGGGTCGGGCCCGTGGGCGGGGATCGTCTGCGCGCTGGGCGACTGGAACAACGGCTGGGCGCTGTACCTGCTCGACGGCCGCCCGGTGGTGGCGTTCAGCCTGTTCGGTTCGCTCCACCGTGCGGCCTCGGCGGTGGGACTGGTGTCCGGGCATCAGCTGGTCCGCCTCAGCTACGAGCGGGCCCGGGACCGGCGCACGGGCGGCGGTCGGGTCCACCTCGGCGTCGACGGCGAATGCGTCGCCGAGCTCGACCTGCCGGAGGACCTGCCCTTCCGCTGGCAGATCGGGGGCGCGGGGCTCCACATCGGCGCCGACCGCGGCTTCCCGGTGTGCGACGACTACGAGCCGCCGTTCCCCTTCGCCGGCACCATCGACCGCATCGAGGTCGAGATCCCGCACCTGGCCCCGCGACCCACCGACGCCGCGGGCTCGGCCGCCGACCTCGCCCAGGCCCTCCGCCACGAGTGACATGGCGAACCACCCGGCCCAACTCCCAACCGGGAGCGGCGCCCGGCGTACCATCGACGCCATGAACGAGCGTTCCGAGGACGACCCTGGTGCCGACACGGCGATGTTCCGGGCCTACGTCGAGCACGGCGACGGGGCGGAGGCACGCCCCTCGCTCGCAAACCGGCCGGCGATCCTGGTCGGCGCCGCGGTCGTCGTGGTGCTCGTCGTGCTGGTCCTGATCCTCGCCATGTAGATCCCGGCCGCGGGCGCATGTGCGTCCCGGCCATGTGCCAGCCTGGGAGCGATGCCCACCCCCATCGACGCCGGAGAGGCCCGCTGGTACCAACGCGCCGTCTTCTACGAGGTGGCGGTGCGGGGGTTCTTCGACTCCGACGGCGACGGCTTCGGCGATTTCCGGGGCATGCAGCGGAAGCTCGACTACCTCGAGTGGCTCGGCATCGACTGCCTGTGGCTGCTGCCCTTCTACCGCTCGCCCCTGCGCGACGGCGGCTACGACATCAGCGACTTCTTCACGGTGCTGCCCGAATCGGGGTCGGTCGACGACGTGGACTTGTTCCTCGACGAGGCGCATCGCCGGGGCATCCGTGTCATCGCCGACATGGTGATGAACCACACGTCCGACCTGCACCCCTGGTTCCAGGAGTCCCGCGAGGACCGCACCAACCCCAAGGCGGACTGGTACGTCTGGAGCGACGACAGCGAGCGCTGGAGCGAGGCCCGGGTCATCTTCGTCGACTCGGAGCCGTCGAACTGGACCTGGGATCCCCAGCGCGAGCAGTTCTTCTGGCACCGGTTCTTCCACCATCAGCCCGACCTCAACTACGACAACCCCGAGGTCGCCGAGGCCATGCTGGACGTGGTGCGGTTCTGGCTGAGCCTGGGTCTGGACGGGTTCCGGCTCGACGCCGTGCCCTACCTGTTCGAGCGGGACGGCACCAACGGCGAGAACCTGCCCGAGACCCACGAGTACCTGCGGCGCATCCGCAAGACCGTCGACGCCGAGTACCCCGGGCGGGTGCTGCTGGCCGAGGCCAACCAGTGGCCGTCCGATGTCGTCGACTACTTCGGCAACGGCGACGAGTGCCACATGTGCTTCCACTTCCCGCTCATGCCGCGCATGTTCATGGCGGTCCGCAAGGAGCAGCGACACCCCGTCACCGAGATCCTGGCGCAGACGCCCGAGATCCCCGAGGACTGCCAGTGGGGCATCTTCCTGCGCAATCACGACGAGCTGACGCTCGAGATGGTGAGCGACGAGGAGCGGGACTACATGTACGCCGAGTACGCCGCCGATCCCCGCATGAAGCTCAACCTGGGCATCCGGCGCCGGCTGTTCCCGCTGCTCGACAACGACGAGGGCATGGCCGAGCTGTTCCACGCCATGTTGTTCTCGATGCCCGGCAGCCCGGTCATGTACTACGGCGACGAGATCGGCATGGGCGACAACATCTACCTCGGTGACCGCGACGGCGTGCGCACGCCCATGCAGTGGAGCCCCGACCGCAACGCCGGCTTCTCGACCGCCGACTTCGCCCAGCTGTTCCTGCCACCGCTGATGGACCCCGTGTACGGGTACCAGGCCGTCAACGTCGAGCAGCAGCAGCGCGACCGGTCGAGCTTCCTGCACTGGCTGCGGCGGATGATCTCGGTGCGGCGCCAGCACCCGGTGCTGGCCGTGGGCGAGTTAGAGATGCTGCACGCGCAGAACCCGTCGGTGCTCGCCTACCTGCGCCGGGGGATCGGCGACGACGGCGAGGAGGACATCGTCCTGTGCGTCAACAACCTGTCGCGCTTCCCCCAGCCGTGCGAGCTGATGCTCGAGCAGCTGGCCGGCAAGGTGCCGATAGAGCTGACCGGCCGGGTGCCGTTCCCGCCCATCGGCGAGCTGCCGTACTTCGTCACCCTGGCCGGCCACGGGTTCTACTGGTTCGAGCTGGTCGATCAGCACATTGACGAAGGCCCCGGCTGATCGGCCGGCATTCTGACCTCTCCGGCGCCCAGATCCTGGCGTGGCAGACGCCCAAACGGCGAACCGCCTCGCGAGTTGATACTGGCGCACGCTGCGTAGGCAAGAAATACTGTGC
>DASQUK010000290.1:0-19701 GCA_035641315.1 Acidimicrobiales bacterium
GACGAGCGATCTTCCGATGGATCAACTGGTACAACACCACCCGGCTCCACAGCACCCTCAAGGGCGTCCCACCGCTCGAGTGGGAGCAGCAGTACCGTCAAGCGTCATAACCACCCGTCCGCCCGACGGGGAGACTCCCACACCAACGGCAAGCTCACCCTGCGACACGGCAGCCGGCTCCATCACATCGGGATCGGCCGCCGCCACCGTGGCCGGCCCGTGCTCATCCTCGTCAAGGATCTCCACGTCCGGATCACCACGACCGACGGCGAACTGCTCCGCGACTTCGAACTAGATCCGACCCGCAACTACCAACTACAGCCCAAAACGTGAACGATGTCCCAAGACACCTGTGCACGATGTCCCGAGACATCGCAGTACGTGTCGGAGGGGCGACTCGTACCCTGACCCCACGGCCGGCAGCGTTGGGTGAGTTCCGTGCAGCCGCTCTCTGAGGCACCGACAAGATCGACGCTGCCTGCCCGGCCGGCCGGGCACACTCGTCGAAACGATCACGCGATCGTCGGTGCGTCCGCAGCTGCCGCGAACCGGCTACTTGTGGCCCTGGGCGCGGGCGAGTTCGTCGCGGCCCGTCTTCGAGCGGCCGCGGAGGTTGCGGCGCTTGGCTTCTTCGTAGAGCTGTTGACGTGTCCTGGGTGACGAGCCGCCGGTGCGCTTGCGCTGGGCAACGGCGGCGCCCTGCTTGCCGAGAGCGGTCCGGGTCGTGGCAGGCATGTTTGCTATCGAGCGGGAATCGCCAGGCCCGCGCCACCGCGGGCCCGTGCGGAGGAGGCACTGGGACCGGCGGGTGCTGACCCGCCAGGCACCCAACCGAAGTCGCGCCAAACCGCGGTCACAGAAAACTGGCTGCTCGGATCGCCGCCAAGGCCGATCAGCCCCTTACGTTGGCCCGTTGAGTCACGATGGAGCGATGCGTCGGTTCATCCGTGACCACAGCCTGTCGATCGTGGCCTTAGGAGTGTTCCTGGTCATCTGGCTGGGGGGCCAGGCTTGGTCGGGGCACCGCTCGTTCAATGAGGAACGGCGCGCCAACGGCGAAGCCCCGGTCAGCTTCGCCGAGTACCTGACGCGTGCGGACTTCGGCGAGGCGACGTTCGAGAACTGGGAGTCCGAGTTCCTGCAGATGGGCGTGTATGTGTTGCTCACCGCCTGGCTCGTGCAGAAGGGCTCAGCCGAGTCCAAGCCTGCCAGGGGCGATCCCACGCTTGACGCGGATCCCCGGAGGCACCACGACGACCTGAAGGCACCCTGGCCCGTGCGCCGTGGCGGCTGGGTGCTACGCGTCTACGAACACTCGCTCAGCATCGCCATGTTCGTCTTGTTCGCACTTGCCTTCGCCGGCCACCTCGTTACGGGTGCGCGTGCATTCAACACCGAGCAGCTGGCCCGGGGGGAGCCAACCCTGTCACCGCTCGGTTATCTGTTCAGGTCGCATTTCTGGTTCGAGTCGCTGCAGAACTGGCAGTCGGAGTTTCTTGCGGTCGGCAGCCTCGTGGTGCTCAGCGTGTACCTCCGGGAACGAGGCTCACCCGAGTCGAAGCCGGTCCACGCCCCTCACGCGTCCACAGGCGCCGACTGAGCCGCCCAACAGCCGCCGAAACCGCCACACGTCAGGCGTTGGCGGCGATCCGTGTCATGAACACCGGTACCCCGAACGCGAGATCGGATACGGCGATTGACAGGCACCAGCGCAGTCCGCGTCACCGGCGCCCTTGGCCGCCGATCGTCAGGAGGCCACCACTAACGCCTGCGGCGCCGCGGCCTTCATACGAGTGCGAAGCCAGGCGAGCTGGATGGTGGTGTCGTGCGCGCAGGCGTTGACGTCGTCGAGCAGGGCGGTATCGCGCACGCCTTGGGCGGTCTGTCCGATCATGGTCCAGCTGATGTCGGACTGGCATGCCATCACGTAGAGGTCGTGCAGGTCCCGCAGCAGGCCGAGACCGCCGCTGCGGGTGCCCTGGAACAGCGTCGAGTGCAGCTGGTCGGGTTCGTCGGGGGCGTCCTCGCCGTAGCGATCGACGAAGGGGCGGAGCGTGTTCACGTGGCTGGCGCACTGGCGTGACATGCGGTCGCAGTCCCGGAAGACGTCGGGCTCGTCGGCGTGGGCGTCACCGACGTCGCGGAATGCCGCGGCCAGGTTGTCCTCTGCCTTGTGGAGCAGGCCGAGGTAGTGGGCGAGGTGCATGGTCATGCCTTCGATGTCGCCGTGGCTTCGGCCGCCGGTCCGCCGACGGTCGGGGGGGACCGCGGTGGGGTCGAGCGGTGCGGGCGCGCGCCCACGGTGGGAGCCGGAGACGGCTGGCCGCTGCCATCGGCGACCTTCGTCACCCGGACCGCCGCGACCTTGCAGATGGGCTGTTTCGACACGGGATCCCATGCCGTCACCGTGAGCTCGTTCGCGGCTCGACGGTGGCGGCCCTCACTCGCATCCGAGCGCTCGCCGGGGGTCGAGGTCCCCCAGTCGCCGTAGTGGAAGGGCACGAACACGACGCCCGGTCTCACGCCAGTGATGCGCGCCCGCCCCTCGAGCGCCCCGCGGCGCGACTCCACACGCACGACGTCGCCCTCGCCGACGCCGATCCCCGCAGCGTCCTTCACGCTGAGCTCGATCCAGGTGTCGGGTGCTGCGTCGTTCAGTTGCGGCGCTCGCGCCGTCTGGTACGGGTATGGAACTGGTAGACGGTGCGCCCTGTCGTCAGCAGGAGCAGAACACGCCACTGGTGTCGACGCGCACGGGCCAGGGGCGCCGAGTCAGGCGGCGGGGCATGCGGTTGCGTACCACTGGAGGCAACCGCCCCACGAGCGGCTCCGCCAGCCCCGGACGCCCGTACGGCGTCCGAGGCCCCCACGGGTCGGCGATGCGGTCCGTCACAGTGCACCTCCCCCTCGCGAGGTTCGGAAGGTGGGCTCAGGCGCCCGCTTACCCGTCGGGCTCGCGGGGTTAAGCGCGCCACCTGTCTGCGGGGCGCGGTGGTTGGCTCCGGTGCTGTCCTGGGTACACGCGACGGTGTGATGGTGCAGGGGCTGTCCTGGCCGAGGAGTTTGGTTGCGCTGGAGTCGCATCCGAGTGACGTCGCGCCGACTTGGGCGGAGCACATCCAGGGTGTGGCCTACGCGCACGGCTGTTGGTTCATCACTCAGGCCGACCGGATGTGGCGATTCCCTGCGGATCTCGACGTGGCCCACGCCCGCGAGACTCATCCGGCCGTGTCGGGTGTCGGCATCCCCGAACCCGGCATCGATCATCTCGGAGACTGCGATGTCCACCGTGGCGTTCTCTACGTGGCGATGGAGGGCGGTCCAGTGGCCCGAGTTGGCCGATTCGATCTCGACCTGCGCTTCCAGGGCTCGGCGCCCCTGGCCGCACAGGGACCCAGCTGCCCGTGGTGCGCGGTCGACCCGCGTACCGGTCTGTTGTATTCGTCGCCGTTCGATGCCGATCACCTCAACGTCTATCAAGAGATGACCGGTGAGGATCGCGTTGCCTTCCAGCACCTCCGCGACGTGCCGCTACTGACGGACGACGGCGCGTCTCTCACCCTCGAACGCGTCCAAGGTGGCGCGTTCTCCAGCCAAGGGCACCTCTACCTGACCTCGGACTGCCGAAACGGGGGGATCTCGGGTTTCGACGTCGCCGCAGGGCGCCGTCGGCTGCACGTCCCGATCCCGTTCGAACCCGGATGGCCCGACAACGAGGTCATCGAAGGCCTGACGCTGGTCGATCTCGGCAGGGCGGATGCAGCGTGGCTGAGAGGGATGCTCCACGTCCTCGTGCTCTCGATTCGTCCGCACGAGTCCGACCGGATCTGGCTTCGCCACTACAACACAGCCGACGACTCCGACAGCCATTGACTCCTACGGCACCCGGCTGATTGGCGACCGTTCTCGGGGGCGATGAGCAGACGGAGAACCGTGAGCTGTGCAAGCGTGTGCGGTTGCTCGAGCAGGAGAACGAGGTCCTGCGCCGGGCGGCGGCAGTACCTGGGCTGGGCGAACCTGCCAGGAAACGATGTACCCGCTGGTCCGGGAGCCTGCCGACGACGGAATCCCGGTCAGTTCGGCGGGCGACACCCGCCGTAGAAGCCGGCGCCCGACGACGTCCGAGCCATGCGGCCCAATGGACAGACCTCGAGCGGCCGTCCCAATGCGTCGGAGCCGTTACGGCGTGGGGCCCCTGACGAATCACGCTTGGCGCGCGACCCCTCGAAGCGCCCAACGCGTTCTTCGTACCTGTCCACCCGATACCGAACGTACGTTCGTGTCACCGGGCGGCTGGACCCATAACCCCACGCGCCATCGAGGGTGAGTACCTCGCTGCGGCGTGACCTGCTGTTCACTGGCTGGCCTCGTAGCTGATCGTTCCTGTCTTGGTGGACGTCGATCCGGCCATCCGCGCTGGTTGCTCTGATGGCCCAGTAGCATCGGCCGTGTGATCGGGCGCGGGCAGGAGCGTGCCTTGATCGATGGCCTTCTCGCTGATGCCCGTTCGGGGCGAAGTGGTGTGGTCGTGCTCCATGGTGAGCCGGGAGTGGGCAAGTCCGTCCTGCTGGACCATGCCGTGGAGCTGGCTGGCGGTTTCCGCATCTTGCTGGCCACGGGGGTCGAGACCGAGATCGATCTTGCGTTCGCTGGGATGGACCAGCTCGTGCGTCCGGTCCTCCCGCTGGCGGAGCGTCTGCCGGCACGGCAGGCCGACGCGCTGCGCGGTGCGCTGGGGCTGATTGATCCCGTGAGCTCGGATCGATTCCTGGTCGCGGCAGCGACGCTGTCGTTGCTGTCGGAATCGGCCGAGGACGGCCCCGTGCTGTGTGTGATCGAGGATGCTCAGTGGCTCGATCAGCCGTCCAGCGAGGTGCTTGCTTTCGCAGCGCGGCGGTTGGATGCAGAGGGGATCGTCCTTCTCGCCGCCACGCGAGAGGAGCCGTGGTCCGGCCTTCCGGCGTTGCGGCTCGGTGGGCTGGAGCTGGACGACGCGGGTGAGCTGCTGCGAGAGCGAGGTTTCGATGTCGCCCCCAGCGTTCAGGCTCGTCTCGTGGCGGAAACCGGTGGAAACGCCTTGGCGCTGGTCGAGTTGGCCGGCTCGATGTCTTCGGAGCAGCTGGCCGCAATGGTTCCGTTGCCTCGCCCGCTGCGACTCACGCCTCGCGTCGAGCACGCGTTCGGGGTGCGGGTGCGCCGGCTGCCGGAGGCGACGCAGACACTGCTGCTCGTGGCGGCCGCCGATGATACGGGCGATCCCGCGGTGGTCTTCCGTGCCGCCGCGAGCCTCGATGTGCAGCCGGACGCGTTGGACGCCGCCAGGGACGCGGGCCTTGCCGAGATGGACGGCACCGGTCGCACCGTGTTCCCGCATCCGCTGGTCCGAGCGGCCGTCTATCAGGCAGCAACGTTCAGTGATCGGGTGCGGGTCCATCGGGCCTTGGCGGGGATCCTCGAAGGCGAGCACCATGCCGCGCGGCGGGCGTGGCACTTGGCGGCGACCGCGATCGGGCCTGACGAGCGCATCGCGCGTGATCTGGAGCGTTCGGCGGAGCTGGCCCGGCGACGCGGCGGTTACGCGGTGGCCTCGGCGGCGTTCGAGCGGGCTGGCGAGCTATCGGCATCCTCGTCCGATCGTGCCCGGTTCCTGGTGGAGGGGGCACGAACGGCGTTCCGGGCCGGGCAGGCGGACCGGGCGGGCGGACTGGCCGACCTGGCCCAGCCCCTCGTTTCCGATGCGGTGGTTGCAGACGAGCTGACGGTCCTGCAGGGTCGGGTCGAGTTCGCCCGCGGGTCGTCGCTGGCAGCACACGACCTGCTCATGCGGGCGGCGGCGGGGTTGGCAGAGCGTGACGTGCATGCGGCGGCCGCGGTGGTGGTCGAGGCGGCGCGAGCTGCGTGGTCCGCCAACGATGTGAGCCGTCTCACTGAGGCGACGACGCGATTGGCGGAGCTGAAGTTGGCTGCCGACGATCCCCTCGCGGATCTGGTGTCGACCACGATCGCGATCGGGTACTTCTTCGCCGGGCGAGAGGCGGACGCGGTGGCTGGGCTGCGCCGTGGACTCGACACATGGCTCCGCGGGGCGGCGGCCGGCGGCCGCGTCGCCCACGAACCCGAGCTCGTCGACGCGGCGCTGGCGGTGGTCGGGTTTGCGCGGGTGACCGGCGATGACGCAGCGGGCCTTGCGCTCGGGGCGTCGCTCGTCGACGAGTGCCGACAACGGGGGTGGGCCGCCTGGCTGCCCTGGGCGTTGGCCAACATGTCACTGACGGAAGCAGTGGCCGGCCGGCACGGAGCGGCTCTCGTGAGCGCCACAGAAGGCCTCCAGCTCGCCCGCGATCTCGGCCAACCAACCTCGATCTGCCGCTGCGAGTCTGTCCTGGCGTGGCTGGCCGCCGTGCGCGGAGAGGAGGACTCGTGCCGCGACCTCGCCGAGGACGTCGTCCGGCTCGCTGAGACACATGGGCTGGCCACGATCGCGGTGAGCGCGACCTGGGCGCTCGGGCTGCTGGATCTGTCGCTTGGGCGTCCTGAACAGGCCTTCGACCGCCTGTCGGATCGGACCAACGGCCCGCTCGCGGTGCCACAGTTCGCCTGTTTGTTCCTGCCGGACCTGGCCGAGTCAACAGCTCGTGCCGGGCGCACAGACGGCCTGAGCGACCTCCTGGCCTTCTACGACAGCTGGGCTGGAGCAACCGAGCAGCCGCTCGCTGAAGCGGACCTGCATCGCTGCAAGGCACTGCTCGACGACGAGGCCGCAGGACAGCACTACGCGGACGCCTTGCGTCTTTACGAGCGGGTTGGGTCGGACGGCCGGCCATTCGACCGCGCGCGAACACAGCTGCTCTACGGTGAGTGGCTGCGACGATCACGCCGCCGCGTCGAAGCCCGTGCACAGCTGGCTGCGGCGTTCGCGACCTTCCAGCGACTGGGCGCTGGTCCCTGGGCGGATCGCGCTGAAGCCGAGCTGCGCGCCACCGGACAGCGGTTGCGCCGGCCAGACGAGGCCAGGGTGCGGCTCACACCCCAGGAGATGCGTGTCGTCCGTCTGGTGGCTGAGGGCGGCTCCAACCAGGAGGTCGCAGCCAAGCTGTTCCTCAGTCCTCGCACGGTCGGATACCACCTCTACAAGGCGTTCCCCAAGCTCGGTGTCACCTCACGCGCCGAGCTTGCCCACATCGACCTCGACGCGGTTCTCACGACGCAGTGAGGCGGCGGTCCCCGAGCGCGGGCGGCTGACCGGTACCACGGCCCGCCTCATACAGTCGATCGACAGATTCGAGGCCGTGCCCTGGCACTTACCGTCCGAATGCATGGACTTGCACGCGGCAGGTGCACTTGACGCAGGCATCAACCCTGAGCGTCCACCCTGCCCACCGCCCGGAACACGGCGCTGCTGTCCGCAGCCCAAGCTTTCCATTCCGCGATGCATCAGCTCGCGGTCGCGGTGGCCTCGATCACCCTGGTCCGGGTGCTCGACGTGCCAGGGCTACTGGGCCTGGGGCCGGCGGTGGTGCTCGCCGCCGGAGCCTTGGCCGCGATCCCAGCAGGTCGTTCGATGGACCGGTTCGGTCGGGTCCCGGTGCTGGCGGCCGGCCGCGGCGTCGGCGTACTCAGTTGCGGAGCCGCAGCACTCGGCAGCGCGTTGGACTCAGCACCGACGGTGCTGGTCGGCACGATCGGCGTGGGCGCCGCCAACGGTGCCAACCTGCTCGTGCGGGCGGCGGGCGCTGACATGTACCCGCCAGAGCGCCGGGCGCGGGGCGTCGGCCTCGTGCTGTTCGGCGCAGTTTTCGGGGCGATCCTCGGGCCCGCTGTCTTCGGTCCGCTGGCCGCCGGTCGCAACCTCGACGGCGACATGCTCGCCACGCTGTGGCTTGTGGCGGCCGGTTTCGAGCTGGTGGGCCTCGCGCTGGTCACCGCGGTGCGCCCCGATCCGAAGGAGATCGCCACACTCCTGGGGCACAAGCGCACCGAGTTGCCCGCCAAGGCAGCGCGACTCCGGGCGATCTTTCGCCGCCCCGGCGTGCTCCCGGCGTTGGTGGCCGCGCAGGCAAGTGTCGGGGTGATGGTTGCATTGATGACCCTCACCGGCGCGGTGGTCGTCGACCACCTCCACCATCACGACCACAACATCCCCGATCATCGGTGTGCAAGTGATCGGCATGTATGCGCTCGTCATCGTGGTGGGCGACGTGGTCGACCAGATCGGGCGCATCCCGTCGCTGTCAGGCGGCCTGATCCTGACGGGCGTCTCGGCGAGTGGGCTGCTGTGGGGCGAGAGCGTTGCGGCGACCGCTGCCGCTGGCTTCGGCCTGGGGTTGGGTTGGAGCGTGTCGTACGTGGCGGCCACCGCCGAAATTGGAGACCGGACCGAGCCGTGGGAGCGCGGCCGCATGCTCGCCTTCACCGACCTGCTGTCGGGCGCGTGCGGAGCAGCACTGACCCTGCTCGCCGGGCTGGCCCTTTCTGCCCTGGGAGTGTCGGCGCTGGCGATCGGGGGCCTGGTGCTGACGATCGTGCCGAGTCTGTGGATCCTGCGGCCCCGGCGAGCTCTGGCCCGCCCCGTCAGCAAGGCGGCACGTCCAACAGCGTCAACTGAAGAAGGAGACGATCATGAGATCAGGTCTGTTCCTCCCACTCTTCGACGCGCTAGCTGACCCAACGGTCGTGGCGAGCCTCGCACGCGAGGCGGAGGAGGCCGGCTGGGACGGGTTCTTCCTCTGGGACCAGATCCGCTGGCGCCAGCCCGTGAAGGCAGTCGGCGACACCCAGGTCGCGCTGGCAGCGATCGCGACAGGCACCGAGCGAATTCGGTTCGGCCCACTCGTAACGCCGTTGGCTCGCCGCCGGCCAGCAAAGGTCGCGCGCGAGACGGCCGCGCTCGATGTGCTGAGCGGCGGGCGGTTGACGCTCGGCGTCGGACTTGGCAGCGATCGGTACGCAGGCGAGTTCTCGGCAACGGGCGAGGAAGTCGACGACCGCCGGCGCGCCAGGATGCTCGACGAATCCCTGGAGATCCTCGAGGCCGCTTGGTCAGGGGAGCCAGTACAGCATCGGGGCGAGCACTACACGGTCGATGGGGTGCGCTTCCTACCACGACCGGTACAACGGCCGCGGGTGCCGATATGGGTCGGGGGCCTCGCCGGGAACACGCGACCGCTACGCCGCGCCGTCCGTTACGAGGGTTTCTTCCCCGTCAACCTGGATCACCCAGAGCAGCTCGCCGAGATCGTCGCCCAGCTCAGCGTGCTTCGCGACTCGTACGCAGCAAGCCCCGCTCGCCACGAGCCCTACGACGTGATCGTTGAGCTCGACCCTGGCGTCGATCCAGGACCCTACGCCGACGCCGGGGCCACCTGGTGGCTGCTCGCGTGGCCCTCCGAATCGATCTCGGTCGACCTGCTACGTGGCGCGATTCGGAACGGGCCGGTGACGCCACCCACGAACCCGGCAAAGAGAGGACGTCATGGCGACACGCCCGACCCGAACGGGTGAAGAGCGTCCGTACATGAGGTGACAAACATAGGAGATGCCAATGGTTGATGAATGACACCCCAGGCACGTCGCGCGTTCCTGACGAGCGGGACGCGCACCGCGATCCTCGCGACGACCCGAGCCGACGGCCGCCCGCACGCCGTTCCGGTGTGCTTCGTCCTCGACGACGACGATGTGCTCTTCCTGACCAACGAAGCCACGGCCAAAGGCCGGGCCCTCCAACGTGACCCACGAGTGACCCTGGTGGTCGACGACGAGACTCCGCCGTTCGCCTTCGTGATGATCGAAGGCACAGCACAGCTCTCCCGGAGCCCCGACGACATCGACCGCGTCGCTCCCCAGATCGCGGAACGCTACGACGGTACCGACGGCATCGAGGACTTCGTCGGCTTCGCTCACCAGGCGCTCGGCACAGTGGTGAGAGTGACACCTACGAAGATCGTGGCGCTCGACCGCGTAGGCGAGCACTGACCCGACCGGGGTCGAGAGTCATGGCGACGTTCGCGTTGATCCACGGCGGCCAACCGGCCTTTGCGTGCTGCGACAACGGCCCCCAGCCCAACGCCAACGCGCTGCGCGACTGGAACCGCTTCGCCCGCACCGGAACCAGCTACATCGAGGCCGGCTCGCCCTGGGAGAACCCCTGGGTTGAGTCCTACGGCTTCCGCATGCGCGGGAACTGTTGGCCATCGAGCAGTTCGACACCCTGCTCGAGGCTCAGGCCCTCGTCACCGACTGGCGGACCGAGTACAACACCACCGACCTCAGTCCGCGCCGGGCATGCACACGCCCCGACCGAGTGTTTGCGGACCAGTGGAGGCGTGTCCAGCCAAGCACCGCCAAGCAACCGGCGCTTACCCCGATCGGCCACCGACCGATCGCCCGTCGTTGCGAAGGAAAGCGTGATGCCAGAATCCGGCGTCACCATCGCGACGACCGGCGTCACGGCGGAATCGTACGCAGGTGCGTCGCACAGAATCGGCGATCCCGCGCGCCGGCCAGGCCGTGCCGAACGACGGGCGCGCCGCGACCGAATCACGGTCGGACGACACGATCGGACGCACCGCCGATGATTCTGACCGGCGACTACCGTCGCAATGGCATGCCCTACGAAGAGATCGACGGCGTCCCCATCTGGTACGAGGAGCACGGCGACCCCGCAGGACCGCCGCTTGTCGCCCTGCACGGCGGCATCGTCACCTTCCAGGGCAGCTTCGGCGACGTCCTCCCCTGGCTGACCGAGGGCCGCCGGGTGATCGGCGTCGAGCTCCAGGGCCACGGCCACACGCCCGACACCGGCCGCCCCATGTCGATCCAGCGGTTCGCCGACGATGTCGCCGAGCTGATCGACCGGGTCGCGGGCGGCGGGCCCGTCGACGTGTGGGGCTTCAGCCTTGGCGCCCTCACCGCAACGACCCTCGCCCTCCGCCATCCGGCGAAGATCCGCCGCCTCGTGCTCGCGGCCTCGAACATCCGCCCCGACGGCTACCACCCCGAGATCACCGCGCCCGAGCAGGATGACCCGCGCCTGCCGACCGAGGAGGAGTTCGCCACTTGGCAGGCCGACTACGAGGCGGTGGCGCCGAACCCGGCGGACTTCTTCCCGTTCCTCGAGCGCATGCAGCCGGTCGTGCACGACTTCGCCGGCTGGACCGCCGACGAGATCCGGTCGATCACCGCCCCCACGTTCCTCGTGGTCGGCGACCGCGACTTCGTCCGCCTCGACCATGCCGCCGAGATGCTCGACCTCTTCGGCGACTGCCGGCTCGCCGTCCTGCCCGCCTCCCGCCACACCGAGGTCATGCAGCGCACCGACGAACTCCGTGCGCTCGTAGGCCCGTTCCTCGCGTAGCGCGTCCACCATCCAATGCCTCCGAGGACGCGCACAGCTGCCGACCCGGACGACAAGTCGAGTCCTCCTCGGCCGCCGTTTCGGCAGGGCAAGGGTCATCACGTCGTGAGCAATCCGGCGCGCCAGGAGGCGGCACGCACCCGTCGTTCCGTCGCGCTCGGCCGTAGCGGCTTCGGTCAGACGAGCGTCGACGCGGGCTGCACAGACTGATCGACTGATTGACAGGCAAGCCGATACTTGCCTATCGTCGCGTCGGTGTGGGAGACGTCTTCAAGGCACTCGCCGATCCCACACGGCGTGCGATCCTCGACGAACTCACCGAACGCGACGGGCAGACCCTGTTCGAGCTGTGCGCTCGGCTCGCAGCCCAACACCGCCTCGGGTCGACCCGGCAGGCGATCTCTCAGCATCTCGACGTTCTCGAGTCCGCTGGTCTGGTGAGCACGGAACGACAGGGTCGCTACAAGTTCCATCACCTCGACACTGCGCCGCTACGCGAGATCGCCGAGCGGTGGCCGATCCCAGGCTCTCGAAAGGACGATCGATGAGGATCAACGTGACGAGCGTCATGGTCGACGACCAGGCGAAGGCGCTTCGCTTCTACACCGAGATCCTGGGCTTCGTGAAGAAGCGAGAGATCCCACTCGGTGAGCATTCGTGGCTCACCGTCGTGTCCCCCGAGGATCCCGACGGAACAGAACTGTCGCTCGAGCCGGACGACCACCCGGCGGCGCGGCCGTTCAAGCAGGCACTCGTGGGCGACGGCATCCCGTTCACCTCCTTCGCGGTCGACGACGTCGCAGCCGAATACGAGCGCCTGGTCAGCCGCGGCGTCCGATTCACACAGCCTCCGACGGACATGGGCCCGGTGACCACAGCGGTGTTCGACGACACGTGCGGCAACCTCATCCAGATAGCAGCCGAGATCAGCTGAGTCGCGAGCGGCGAGCGGGCCGCCCATTGATCTGCCCGGCAGAAGAGCCGCCAGCGCCGTCTTCGTCGCGCACGATCAAGTGATCTATCGCGGTGAGACGGCGACCGTCCCGTCGATCTGGCGCTGCGGCCGCTCACCCTGATCCGACTCGACCACCAGCAGATGGAAGCGGCGGCGCCGAGGGGTTGCCCGCCTGATCGGTCGGGCGCCGAGTCGAACTCGATGGGTCTGATGTAGAGGAGGGTGGTGGGATCTCCGCAGACGCTAAGCGAAGCCGACCGGCGGCTCGTTGCCGCATGGGCCGCCGACTGCGCGGAGCGGGTCTTAGGGTTGTTCGAGTCTGAGGCTCAAAACGATGACCGCCCACGGGCTCTCATCGACCGGACCCGCGCGTTCGCCCGGGGAGAGCTCCGCACTGCGGATGAGATTCGCCGTCGATTTTCCGGCGGCGTCGCTGCGGGTGACGTGAAGAGCGCTGCTGCAGCGGCCGCTGCCCGAGCCGCCGGTCAAGCCGTCGCCGTCTGCCATATGGGCGCGCACGCACTCGGCGCCGCGGCCTACGCCGTCAAAGCCGCCGGCCTCGGGAATCCGGATTGTCCAGGAGCAGTCGAAGAAGAGGTGCGCTGGCAGCTCGACCACATGTCGGCAGAGGTTCGCGCCGCACTACAAGCTCTCCCGCCTGTCGGTGAAGACTCGTCTGGCCCTCTTGGGCCCGGACTGCTCGCTTCAGGGCAACTCGGCGCCATCATCCGCGAGCTGCAAGCCGGTCTGACCAAGACCGGCTCTGATTAGCACCAGGCCGAAGACCACCGTCGGGGACCCGACGGCTCTGCGTTCAACCGAAACCGCGTCCTCCTCACCCGCCCAGAACGACGGCACCAACGGTCGGAAGCCCGCGAGGGCAAGTGGACCCGATTCGGCGTTCCGCGCTCATGCTCGACCCCGCCGGGCGCACCGAACGAGCCGACAGAATGACCGCCTGTCGGGACTCCGGTGGCACGCATATCGGCGCATCTGTCGCCGTCCGGCGACCGACACGCTCGACCCCGGGGTCGTCAAGCCGGACCAGTCACATCACAGGTTGCTCGAGCGACGCAGATGCGCATGCGGCGCTTCGCGCGCATCAAGGTGACCCACCGGCCCCGGCGCACCGCAAACAGCCCTGGTATTAGCGAGCCGTTTGCAGTACGACACTCGTCCCCGTGCTACAGGCCTGTGACCAGCCCAAACGCGGCCCCAGGGTGTCGGGCGTGGGGCCGGGGTCACACGGCCATTCCGCTACTCGGCGTATGATCGACGCGCTGAAAGACCCTGAAAACCACGAAATCCGACACACTCAGTGAGCGTGTCGGGCGTGGGAGAAGTGGTGTCGGAGGGGCGACTCGAACCGTGACCCCACGCGCGCCAGCGCTGGGTGAGTTCCGGGTGGTCGCGCTCACGTGACCGTGCATGGCTGGACCTGCAAGGCATCCAGGTCCTCGAGATCCACAGCGCCACACCGCCGAATAGACCTGGCACGAGCGAGCCGAACACTCAGCTGCCGACGAGCGGCCGCGGCCTCGTGGCACGGACTCAGACCGATCGGCGTCTCCGAGCGACGAAGGCCGCCCGAAGCTCGTTGTGCTGTGGCTGACGTGCGACGCTCATGTGTTCGAGCACCCGCCGGGTGAGATCGATCGTCTGGCGGATCTGGGCGACGTATCGGGTGCATCCCGTGCATGCATCGACGTGCTGTTCAAAGAGGCGGCGGTCGCGATCGTCGAGCACATCGTCGAGATGCAACGTGACCAACTCGATGGCCTCGGCGCAGCGGATGCCGGTGCCGGTGTGAACCGGTTGGTCAGGCCGCACGGAGGTGCTCCTCGAGGGCGTTGCGGATTGCTTTGCGGCCGCGGTGCAGCAGGACCCGCTGGTTGACGTCGGTGATGCCGAGCGCGTCCGCGGTGTCGGATGCCGACCAGCCCTGGACGTCGCGTAGCTCGACGACCTCTCGCTGCGCGGTCGGCAGTGCCTCGATCGCCTCGGCGATTCGATCGAGGGTCTCGTTGCGTTCCAGTCGCTCGGGGGCGAGTGTCTCCCACGGCTCCGGTGGCGCCGGCCAGTAGCCAGGCCCGAGCTCCTCGTGGACGAGCTCGAGGTGAGGCCCGGCGGGATCGTGGTCAGGTCCAAGGCTCGCCACGGGGATGGCGCGGGCCTCGCGGGTGGCGAGCGTGCGGACCTTGTTGAGCAGGATCCGGTAGATCCAGGTCTTGAGCGACGAGCGACCCTCGAAGGTGTCGATGGCGTCGATGACCGCCAGCCATGTGTCCTGCACCACGTCGCCGGCGAGGGCGCCGCTCACGTACACGCGGGCCATGCGGGCCAGCCCCGGGGTCAGCTCTCGAACCAGGTCGTCGAAGCGGTCGGCTTCGCCGCCGCGGAGCGCCGCGACCATCTCGGTGTCGGGATGATCCGGGGGCAGCGGCGCGGGATCTGTAACAACCACCTCGGTCGATTGTCTAGTTGGTGAGCAGGAAGAGCGCCCACCACCGCCGCCCACCAGGGACGGCCTGATCGAGGAGACCCCCGTTGTCGTACCGACTCCCTGCACCACCGCCACCGCCCGAGCAGTGCCTGCCCGGTCGGGACACGGCCATGCCCGTCCGTGAGACGCATGCAGTGCTGGGGACGCCAATGCGCGGCCCCTGGCCTGAGGGCATGGACACCCTGATCGTGGGGATGGGCTGCTTCTGGGGCGCGGAGCGGCTGTTCTGGCAGCTGCCGGGCGTGTACACCACCGCCGTGGGCTACTCGGGCGGGCACACCCCGAATCCCACGTACCAGGAGACGTGCACGTCGATGACCGGCCACACCGAGGCCGTGCTGGTCGCGTTCGATCCCGAGCAGGTGAGCCTGGACGATCTACTGGCCGTGTTCTGGGAGAACCACGACCCGACGCAGTACATGGGGCAGGGCAACGACATCGGCAGTCAGTACCGGTCGGCCATCTACACCAACTCCGACGAGCAGCTCGCCGCGGCCGAGGCCAGCCGCGACCGGTACCAGGCAAAGCTGGACCAGGCCGGCTACGGGACGATCACAACCGAGGTCGGCCCGGCGGGCGAGTTCTTCTACGCCGAGGACTACCACCAGCAGTACCTGGCCGCGAACCCCCGTGGCTACTGCAACCACGGCTTCTGCCAGGTCGCCTACGCGTGACCCGACCCGAGTAGACCTCTCTCATCCCCCAAGGGAGACACACGCATGACGAACCCAACCGACCGTCGCCCGTCCGACGAGATCCGAAACGGCCTGACGCCGCTGCAGTACCACGTCACCCAGGAGGCGGGCACGGAGCGGGCCTTCACCGGCGAGTACTGGGACACCAAGGACGCCGGCGTGTACCGCTGTGTCGTGTGCGACACCGAGCTGTTCGACAGCGACGCCAAGTTCGACTCCGGCACAGGCTGGCCGAGCTTCGACCGCGAGATCACCGACGGTCGCGTCACCCGCATCGAGGATCGCAGCCACGGCATGGTTCGCACCGAGGCCCGCTGCGCGGCCTGCGACGCCCACCTCGGCCACGTGTTCCCCGACGGGCCGACCGCCACCGGTGAGCGGTACTGCATGAACTCGGCATCGCTCTGCCTGGACCAGGCCGAGTCGTGAGCAGCTACGAGACCGCCGGCGGCGAACAGTCGCCGGTGGTCACGGCCATCCACGTCGCCCCGGCCAGCCGGCTCCCCATGCGTGCCGTCGAGTCCGTGCACGTCGAAGCCGGCCTTGGCATCGTCGGTGACCGCTACCACGGCACCAAGCACCGGCACGTCACCGTCCAGGTCCCAGATCGCGCTCGACGCCGCCACCCAGGACCTCGGCACGCCCGTCGAGCCGCGCGGAACCCGACGCAATATCACCATCTCCCACGGCGACGTGCCCACGACCCCCGGTGAACGCCTCCGCATCGGTGATGTCGACCTCGAGGTCGTCCGCGTCGCCGCGCCCTGCAAGCTGCTCGACGATGTCATCGGCACCGGCGCCCGAACCGCGCTCCGCAGGCGGGCCGGCTCCGTGTGCCGGGCACTCTCTTCCGGGAGCATCGCCGTCGGAGATCCGGTACGCATCGCGCTCCCGGCATGAGCGCCGGCCGTCGACAGCGCCGAGCATGGCTACAGTCGGGTGGTGCACGGGTTGGATGATGTCGAGGTGTCCGACGGTGACGTGGTCCCACCGGCGCTCATCCCGCGGGCGGTGACGGCGAGAGGTGGTGTTCTGCGACGGTGTGACCCAGGTTTTCGCGGCGGACCGCGGGACCACGTACGTCGAGAAGGGTCGTCCGACCCGGGGCGAGTGGTATGTCGCCGACAAGGTCACTTCGGTTCGTTCTGGCCGCCCAGCTGCCGCGCCCGCTACGACCTCCGCTGGATGGTCGAGGACGGCGCCATCGTCGGGCTCCCTTTCACCGAACTCGGCCGAGGCTCCCGGTTCGAGCCCTACCTGCATGGGCGTGTGTTCGCCGAGATCCGGAACGATCCCGCTGTCTTCGCGTCAGTGAAGGTCGACCCTGACGCCGGCACGATCGTTTAGCCGAACAGTGCCGATCTTGCCCCCGACGTGCTCTACGAGGGCCGCCGGTCGGCTCGCATGGAGTCCGAAGCCCGCGCCAGCTGATCTCGCAGCGAGCTGGAGTCGGAATGCGCACGACCGGTGAGGTGATCGAGGCCGGGCGGGGCGTGCTCGGTGGGGCCGGCTATCCCGAGTACGAGATCCGAGTCGTCGACACTGTCATGACGCTCTGGACGCGCGATCGCGCTGCCGAGGAGACAAGTCGCGCCTTCGAGGTCATGTGGTGGCCGACGAGTGAACCCGACGTTCCGCTCGGAGAGCGTCCGATCACGAAATCGTTTGAAGCCCCCGAGCAGCGCGAGCGGTTCCTCGCCGACAAGGTGCGCCCGCAGGTTGATCTACTGCCTGCGACGGGAAGCTTCGAGCGTCCGCATCCGCTGACGGAGATCATCGGCGAAGTCCTGATCGCCGTGACGTTCGTGTCGGTCTACGTTCAACTCGACTTCCAGCCCACCGGAACGACTCCGACTCCCCCGCATCGTCGGCCCATGAACCTCGAGGTTCCGCCCCATCTGCTGAGCGCCGGCAGCACGCTCGAATACGGGGAGGCGGGCTACGCCAATGGCGTCGTTGCGCTGATCGGGCAGACGGTGGCGGAGACGGACGACTACCTCGATCTCGGGATCTACATCGGCTTCGATAACGGGGCAGCTCTCTCAACACCTCTGAAGGATGCCGGTGGGTACGAGGTAGCGACCTTCAACACGCGTACAGGCGTCTACGTGTGGACGCCTACCTAAGTCTGGACGTCTACGTGTCGCTCAACAAACGAGCGACCGCGCGGTCGACGAGAGGACCAACTTCGTCGGCCGTCTCGAGCTCGACGTACTCGCCGAGTACGTCCTCGTCGCGGATTCCGTACAGCATCAGATCGGCCCAACCTCCGGCGTAGACGACCAGCTCGGCCTCAGCAGCGGCCCCTCGCTCGATGCGAACGCCGAGCGACATCGGCCGCTCCACCTCGCTCCGAGGTGACGACCGGTCGAGGCCAGGTCGCCTCGCTGTCCATCCATGTGATCGGGCCAACCGAAAGGCCGGCCGCCGTCCAGCCTGCGCGCCGCTGGATGATCTCGTCCGCCACGCGATCGAGATCGATGTTGCTGAGGTCGATTCGACGCTCCACGCATCCATCGTGACCGGCGATTCCTGTGGCCGTTCCCGTGTCAAGCCCCGGTACCCGCACGACACTTCGCCCCCGGTAGCTGCACGACACTGCTAACCCTCACGCGGCGTTGATGCGGTGGGGTCGGCCGCCGGGGCTGCGGCGACGCCTGCCCCGTCTACCCCGGCAAGCGCTACCTCGACTGGGAGCTCACCGACCCCGCCGGCAAGACCGTCGACGAGGTACGGCCGATCGTCGACGAGATCGAACGCCGCGTGATCGCGCTGCTCGCCGAACTCGGTATCGCAAGCGTCGGCGACTGACCGACCCGAGGTGTCCCCTCGTCAGTCCGCCCAGTCGGCCTCGGTCAGCTGGCTCTTCTCGGCGAGTTCCTGAAGGAATCGCGGCATCCGCCCGGCGCCGAAGTCGTAGAAGCGCACCCAGGTCGGCGCGATCGCGATGCGCGCCATCTGGTCGTACATGCGACGGACGTTCTGCTCGAATTGGGATGCCGCCTCCGAGTCCATCGATCGTCTCGCCGCTGCGAGGTACTCCGGCACGACGCCGTCGACGATCTCGACGGTCGCCCGTCCCCGGATGGAAAGCGAGCGGGCGCCGCCCGGCGTGTTGCCGGCGTCGATGGCCAGCGCGACCTCCGGGCGAGCCTTCAGCGCCCCGACCTTGGGTGCCGTCGTCGCGGTCGAAACCACAAACTCCTCGCCTGTCCAGAAGAAGCCGACTGGGACCACACGCGGCGTCCCGTCGCGACCTACGTAAGCGAGATGAGCCGACGTCGACTCGAGCAGCTCGGGTGCGCCGGGCAGGGAGAGTTCGGCGGCGATGTCGGGTTGCTCCATGCACGTCGTGCTACCACACGCTCGCGTAATGCGGCCACTGACTGAGAACTCGCGCCGAAATGGCCGTTCGCTCTCGTCGGATTCGGACCCCGACGAGCTACGGCCTGACCTGCGGTTTCGCTCGCCCGTGTCAAACATCGAGGGCCGTGTCAAGCCCCGGTACCCGCACGACACTTCGGCCCCGGTTAGCTGCACGACACTGCTGACCCTCACGCGGCGTTGATGCAGTGGGGTCGGCCGCCGGGGTTCGCGAGAGCGCCGTGCTCACGGGTGCGGTCGTGCTTCACGCGGTGTGAGCGGATGCTGTGGCCGTTCCCGAGTTCGTGACCAACTTGTGACCACTGGCCGTTTCAGAGCCCGAGAACGAGCGAAGCCCAGGTCTGTGACCTGGGCTTTCGAGCAACTCGCTGCGTGTCGGAGGGGGGACTTGAACGATGCCGTCACCGGTGGCCCCCTGCGGCATCGAACGGCCTACAGCGGCCGTGAGCACGGGGTTCGGGGCAGCCCGTTCCGCTCAAGGACCCTGTCCGCCGCCCCAGGCCACGGCGGCCTATTAGCAAAGCGTTTGCAAGGCGACACGCTTGCCGGGCTCGCACACAATCCCCCGCGCGGCTCCCCCACTCACCCGCGCCGGGCACCTTTCGAGGGTGGCGCAACCTACAGATGCCGATTCCGTACTCTTTGTTGCAAGGCGTGAGGCCGGTGTTCTGGAGGTTGTCCCGGTAGTCGTGGAAGTTGAGGTGGCGGTCCCCCGCTCGAGACCTGCCGGCTGGTAGGTGTCGGGCGACTGCCAAGTCACTCCGACAAGAAGGGGACCACCACCAATGACCAAGAACTACCAGAACAAGAC
>DASQUK010000291.1:0-7590 GCA_035641315.1 Acidimicrobiales bacterium
CTCCGGAAGCGCGCCGAGCCGATCGAGCATCGGGGCGCCCCTGCGGACACTCTCCAAGAGCCGGTCCAGCACCTGCCGCTCGCTGGTCCGGCCCCGGAACGCGGGGGGCGCCTGACCGCCATTCCGCCCTTGAGCCTACGACCAGGGATGCGGCCAGGGCATCCCCCTGGTGCGACGGCCGGCGCTCGCAGCCCAGAGTGACGGCTTGATCACGCACTACCACGATGACCTCACCTGCACGGAGTGTGTAGCGATCGTCACCGGCGGCTCGCGGGGTGTCGGCCGGGAGGTCGTGCGCAAGCTCGCGAACCGGGGCTATGCGGTTGTCGTCGGCTACATCCGGGACCAGGGTGCGGCCGACAGCATCGTCGAGGAGGTCCTCACCGCGGGCGGGACCGCGCTCACGATCCGCGCAGACGTCGCCGACGAGCTTGACGTCGAACGGATGTTCGCGGAGACGACCGAGGCCTTCGGGGGTATCGACATCGTGGTCCACGCGGCCGGCCAGGTCATCCTCGGTCCGGTGGCCGACTATGACCTCGACAGGTTCGATACCTTGCAGCGGACCAACGTGCGGGGCACGTTCGTCGTGAACCGGCAGGCAGCGCGGCAGCTCCGCGAGGGAGGGACGATCGTCAACCTGTCCGGCTGCGCCGTCGCCCCGGCCGACGCCGCCTCCGCGGCGAGCAAGGGGGCGGTGGTGGCGATGACACGAGTGCTCGCCGGCGAGCTCCGTGGACGCCACATCACGGTCAACGCTGTCGCACCCGGGCCGGAGAACCCAGGCGATCCCGCGGTCATCGCCGATGTCGTGGCATTCCTCGTCAGCGGCGACGGCCGCAGCCTCAACGGCCAGGTCATCCGGGTCGACTGTGGGACCGAGTGAAGACCAGGCCACCCACCAGGGATCTCCCTGGTCGCGAGGACCCGCCCCAAGCGTCGGCGCCGCGAGTCGTCGAGGAGCGCCGGCTACCCGATGCCGGTTTCGCTCCGCACGGCAAGCGCACCGTTGCTGCCGGTGCGCGCCGAATCGAGCAATCCGTGGACTATTGCGCCGTCGTTGGCGCGCTCACCACCGACGGAGGCGGCGGGGTGAGCAACGGGAGTCCACACCGCCCGAGGATCGAACTCCGCGCGCTCCCCGCGACCAGGGACCAGGGAACACCAGGGAGCAGACCAGGGAGCAGACCAGGGCCGTCGACGGGCGCGACGTGCAGACCAGACGATCAGGCTTCGTGCCGTCACCTACCCAAGGAGGCCCACATGTCTGTCACGACCGAAAAGTCGGCGGGCGCCCCAGCGATCCGGCCGTTCACATTCGAGGCCGCCCAGGCGGACCTCGAGGATCTGCGCGCGCGTATCGTGGCAACGCGCTGGCCCGACAGGGAGACCGTCGAGGATGACTCGCAGGGCGTGCCGCTCGCGCTCATGCAGGACCTCGCTCGCTACTGGGCGACCGAGTACGACTGGCGCAAGTGCGAGGCGCGGCTGAACGCCCTCCCGAATTTCGTCACCGAGATCGACGGGCTCGACATCCACTTCATCCACGTCCACTCGAAGCACGAGGCCGCGCTCCCGCTGGTCGTCTGCCACGGCTGGCCCGGGTCGATCGTCGAGCAGCTGAAGCTCATCGGCCCGCTCACCGATCCGACCGCGCACGGCGCGAGCGCGTCCGATGCGTTCCATGTGGTGATCCCGTCGATGCCTGGGTACGGGTTCTCGGGCATGCCGACCGGCACCGGCTGGGATCCCGTGCACGTCGGGAAGGCCTACGTCGAGCTCATGAAGCGCCTCGGCTACGACCGCTTCGTCGCGCAGGGCGGCGACTGGGGCGCGATCGTCGTCGACCTGATGGCAGGTGGCCGCGACCCGGGGCCGGCTGACCCGGCGCCGCCGGAGCTGACCGGCATCCACACCAACATGCCCGGCGCGATTCCGCCCGACCTCTTCACCGCGGCCTTCGTCGGCAGCCCGCCGCCGCCCGACCTCTCGGACGAGGAGCTGAGCACGTACGAGCAGCTGCGCAGCTTCTTTGCGACGCACGTGGCGTATGGGTTGATCGCGGGGACGCGTCCGCAGACGCTGTACGGACTGGCAGACTCGCCGATCGATCTCGCCGCCTTCATGCTTGACCACGGCGACGGGCTCGGTCAGCCCGGCCTGGTGCAACAGGTCCTCGAGGAACGTCTGGAGAAGCCGAGCGACCTCACGCGCGACGACATCCTCGACAACATCACGCTGTTCTGGCTGACCAACACCGGCGTCTCCTCGCTTCGCCTGTATTGGGAGTTCCAGGGCCGCTTCTTCGCTACCAAGGGCGTGACGATCCCGGTCGGCGTGAGCGTGTTCGCCGACGAGATTTACCGGGTTCCGCGGAGCTGGGCCGAGCAGGCGTACCCCAAGCTCGTCTACTACAACCAGCACGACAGGGGCGGCCACTTCGCCGCCTGGGAGCAGCCGCAGCTGCTGTCAGAGGACGTGCGCGCGACGTTCCGGTCCCTGCGCTAGCGATGACCCTGTTCGAACGTGTGCACATGCCCTCGTTCGCCGGGGCGTCCGTTCACTCCCCCTCGATCAGGTTTCCCTGCCGTAGAAGCCCCTGCCGTGGAAGCGCTCTGCAATTTCGGCGACTGCGCTCATGGGCCGAGCCAGGCGCGGCCTTGACGCGCCGATGCCCGAGGCGCATCATCACCTCGGGCATCGATCGAACACATGTTCGTGTGTCGGAGGGGGGACTTGTACCCTAACCCCACGCGCCGCCACTATCGGCTCGTTCGCCGTGGCGGCGTAGGCCCCGTGACATGCGAGCGATCGAACTCGAGGGCGCTCCGTGCCGGTGCCGCCGGGTTATACCCGGTCGGCCCAGTAGAGAGGCCGCCGCCTCTCGTGATGCACCGCGAGCACGTCGACCGAGTCGTTCGTCGCGCGCTACACGACGACGTAGGGGAACCCTGGCGTCGTGAGCGCCCGTCCGAGCATGTGCCCGGAGTCTCCGGAGCAAATCGGTGCACCTGCGTTCGGCCAGGTGGCGGCGCGGTTCGTCGCCGCAACGACTGCGCCGAGGAACCGATCACCGAGGCCTCGAACGGGTGCTCGTACCACAGCTGGGCCTCCACCAGCTCAGCGGTCGCCAGCGGGTGGAACCGAATGCGGAGCCTCACCGATCGCTGCGAGACCGAGCGACCTTCTGCAGTACTTCGTCCCAGGAAACCGTCCGGACCTGCCCGCCGTCGATCTGCGCAGCGCGGCGAGCGATCTCCTCGGCCCAGACGCGATCAAGCTCGCCACTGTCCTCCTCGACCGGGCGGTCGTCGAGGCTGCCCAGCAGGTCGATGACGAGCCCCGCCCGATCGGCCTCCGGGAGTGCGAGCACCGCTGATCTCAGCTCCTCGGCCCTGGCGTTCACACCATCAAGCTACAAGCGCCGGCTTAGCGCTGCGCCGGTGCATCACCCGCCACGACCGTCAGCATCCTCCGCGCCGAGCCCATCGACGCTCACACCGTGGCCACCCTCCTGCCAACCGCGGGGGGCCCAGGCCCGACGCGATCACGGTGCTCCACGAACGCTGGGACCTACCGCGCGAGGAGGCCGCCGAGTTGCTCGGCGCAACCGCAGCCGAGATGCGCGGCGCCGGATGCACGCCGTCGAGATCATCGGCACCCGGCCACGCAACGTGCTGCGGATCCTCCCCAACGACCCACGGACGTAGGAGCTCGCCGCCGGGACCATGGCCACCGCCGGCCATACACCTCCTCGCCGCCCTGCCCGCCCCGCATCCCGCCGGTGCCGCGATCGAGGTCGCCGACAGCCTCGACTTCGATCCAGCCCGCCTTCTGGAGCCCAGCCGCCCATGACGACCGAAGACATCGTCGAACACGCGAACAGCTCGATGAGGGAGGCACCTGGCTGCTCGACCTCGTCGCCGCCGTCGACTACCTCCGCCGCGGCATCCGCCCCCGCATCACCGTCTGAGACGCCCTCGGCGAAGCCCTCCGCTGGCTCCTCACCGATACCGACCCCTCCCCGGACTCACCCGACATGGTCGCCGTCGCCATCGTCGACGCCATCGCCGACAACGACGACGCGCCGATCACCTTCCAGACCGCCATCGCCGCTGGATCCTGACGATGGACGCGCTACAACGACGGTCACCACTGGCCCCACCCGACTGAGCGCCGGGGCATCCCGCCACCTGTCGTGGGCGCGGCCCCCCGATCGGACTTGATGACAGCGGGCCGAGGACGTTCTAGCGAAGCACCGATCGGCTCGAGCACGAGTCTGTCGAACGGCGAGGTGCTGGAAACAGACGGCGTCTGGTTGTTACACGGCGCCGATCTCAGAAGGTCGCTGTTCGCATTCGCCACGACCCGCTCATGCCGCCGTCTGCAGCCGAGCGGCGAGTCGGCCCGGGAGCTTCCGTGCCCAATCGCCGCGCTCAGGTAGGGCTCGATCACACCGAAGTCATTTCATCGCCGACGACGACGCTGGGCTCTGCGGACTCGAACAGCCTGTCGAGCCCTGGATTGTCGATCTGCGCAGCGAGCGAACGGGCGACGTCGAGCGCGCCGGGTTCTCCGAGACGAGCTCGGTAGACGGTGGCCCGCAGGAGGAGCTCGCGGATCCCCCGGCGCGCCGCAATCGCCTCCAACTCGTCGATCCACCGCGCGGCGGCTCCAGCGCGGTGTTCGACCGCGACGGAGCAGAGCGCGTCGAGCCCGTACGCCTCGATCCAGCGGTATGTATCGGGCAGACGCCGGCACAACTTCGGCGCGTCGACGAGCAGCTCGAGAGCGCGAGGAAGGTCGCCGCGCGCCGCCGCGGCGAGTCCGAGCCCCCGCAGCGCGATGCTCTCCCAGCACGGATCGCCCACCTGGCAACCGAGGGCGAACGCGTGCTCGAACCGCCCTTCTGCTGAGGCGACGTCGCCGAGCATGAGGTCGATCTCACCGCGAAACGACTCCGGCCATGGCACGAACGCCGTCATGCCTCGCGAATCGGCCTCCTGGAGGGCCTGGTCGAGGTGGTGGACCGCGTCCTCAATCTCTCCCCGCATGAGGTGGAAGCGGCCCAGCAGAGTGAGCGCCTGCCCCAACGGCTGGCCCGAGCCCAGTCGCCTCGCGCGCGTGAGAGCAGAGCGCAGCAGTTCTCCGGCCGCCGCGTAGTCCCCGATGTCGTGCCGGCAGGCGCCCCGAATCAGGTCGACCCAGGCGAGCTCCTCGTCGTTGGGGGCGGCGAGCTCGGCGGTGTTGGTCAGCGACTCCTCGGCTCGTTCGTAGTGCGCACGTAGGAACTGGACCCAGCTGATCTCGCGCCATCCCGTCCCGGCGACGTCGAACCGCCCAACATGCTCGGCGAGCGTCGTCCCTTCGTGCAGTGCGGCGGCGCCTTCCTCGTCGGTGCCGCGGGCAGAGTGGACGAGCGCGCCCCCGAGCGTGACCAGCGCCTCCGAGAGGAGCTCGCGATCGCCGACGGTTCGAGCGGCTGCGACGGCGGCGCGCAGACGGTGGAGACCGGCTTCGACCGCACCGGCAGCGAGCGCCGCCTCTCCGGCCTCGACCTGCGCCTGCACGGTCGCTCGCCCCGAGACGTGAGCCGCAGCCGCCACCTCGGAGGCGACAGCCGCCGTGCGAAGCGCAGCGGTCGGCTCGATGCCCAGCTCGCGTCTGAAGAGCTCGGTGCATGCCTCGACGTGATGCGCCGCGGCCTCGGGATCGCCGGCGACGCGCAAGCAACGGACGAGCAGAACATGGGCGTTCTCCTCGTAAGGGTTGAGCCCGACGAGCTCCGCGGCGTGATGCGCCGCGCCGGCGGCCTCACCTCGCGCGAGCAGCGCGAGCGCGGCCTCATGGAGCACCGCGCTCGTCGTTCCCGCGACGTGACGGCGCTCGCTCTCGAGCCACATCTCGAAGCCGGGGCTGGAGCGAAACGCGAGCCCCTCCAGCAACCCGTGGCCGAGTCCGGGTAGCGCGATCGCCTCCACCCAGGATCCCCTGCTGAGGACATCGACGTCGACGTACGTTCCGGGCGGCAACGCCAGCCGCAGTGGATCGCCGCCGAGCTCGGCCTCCTCACCCAGCCGGCGGCGCAGGGCCGAGAGAGTCCAGCGCAGCGCCCCGAGGGGATCGTCGGCCTCCGAAAAGAGCAGGCTCGCCACCCGCTCCCGGGACGGAGGGACCCTGCTCCGAAGGAGGTACGTCAACAAGCCCCACGCCTTGTGGCCGCGCGGGTTCTCCACCAGGGTTCCCGCCACTTCCATCCTCGGAGGTCCCAGCAGATGGACGCTCAGCCCCACGTCCAGCTTTCCGCCGTCACACGCCCCGTCACACGCCCAACTGTGACCGTCCTGCTCGTCGAGTGCAACAACGCACGTCGAGAAAGGGAGCACAAGGATGCGTAGGTCGATCACGCTTGCGTTCGCCGTCGCGATCGGAAGTCTCGTATCAGCGGCGGCGGCCGACGCGGCGCACTTCTCGGCCTGGGCGCCGGCCCAGAAGATCGACGAGATCGCGGCCAACAGCTCGGAGTTGAACACTCCGTCGCTCGATGGCTGCCCGATCCAGGCGCCGGACGGACTCAGCCTGTACATGGCATCGAACCGGCCAGGCGGATACGGGGGGCTCGATATCTGGGTGGCCCGTCGGATGAACTCGGACGCCCCCTTCGGGGCCCCCGAGAACCTCGGGGAACCGATCAACTCAGCGGCGGACGACTTCTGCCCCACGCCTGTTCGCGGCGACGGCCTGTTCTTCGTGAGCCGCAGGACGACGGCCGAGAGCTGCGGGCTGGGCGACATCTACTTCACGCGCTTGAACCCTGTCCAGGGTTGGGCGCCCCCGAGCCACCTGGCATGCGCTCCCGAAGGCCCCAACAGCGACCTAGACGAGCAGGGCCCGTCCTACGTGGAGGCCGACGGGCGAGCGCTGCTCTACTTCTCGCGGAGCTCGGCGAGCGTCCCTGGCGACATCTACGTCGGCGAGCAGCTCGCAGACGCGAGCTTCGGCCCGGCGTCGCCGGTGGTGGAGCTGAACAGCGCCGCCAACGACATCCAGCCGAACGTGCGCAAGGACGGGCTCGAGGTCGTGTTCTCCTCGAACCATGCCTACCCGGGCGCACAGGGCGGCCAGGACGTGTACGTCTCGACGCGCCCTAGCGTCGATGCTCCCTGGTCGGTGCCGGTCAACCTCGGCACCGCTGTCAATACATCCGCCGGCGAGACGCGACCCTCTCTCTCCTGGGACGAGCGGACACTGCTCTTCGGGCGGGCGCCCGGGCCCGAAGGGATGTCCGACATCTACGTCGCCACCCGCGACAAGCTCACTGGAGCGGAGGCGTGATCGCCACCTGAACGGCTTGCGGCTGGTCGACAGGTTGGCGGAGCTGAGAACCAAGGCCTCGTCGACCTGTACGACCGTGCCTACCGCGGCGAAGCCGTGACCGGAGACCGCATCAGGGTCGCGGTGGTCATCCCGGGCGCCGACGAACAGCAGATGTTCCTCTCGGAGAGTGACCCGCGCGCCCCATCGGCAAGCCGCCGCGAGTATGTCCGCCCGTTGACCCCCGAAATTCGCTCCATGCGTACCTCCTGGAAC